>JAFYXE010000017.1 GCA_017546275.1 Bacteroidales bacterium
CAGCCCGCGAGTTGTCCGAACATCATGACAAGGAGTTGATTCCAACAGGTGAAATGCTTCACCCACTTATCACCTTCGTGTCTTTTTACGATGCCATCAAAGAATCTTTTAGGAAGAAAACTAACGAGTTGACTGAATATGTATTTGCCTGCATTCATGCTTGTCCGATTCTAATATCGGCAGCAAATATGCGAAATCAATTCAAATCGACACGTGGCGTTTTCTGTTATATGTAATTATATATTAATAAGTTACAAAGGTTTATTAAAAAATCTTTTGGACACTAGTGGGTTGTTCTCTCTTTTCTATAATCTTCTTGACAGCTAAAGATTGATATATGTAATCGCTCCACCACTACCAAATGGGTAATCGTCTACTTTTTTGTTAAGATAAGGTGAATCGTCTACTAATTCTCCGACAAAAGCACATCTATCCCTGTTTTTGCCATCCTTCTCCCACGAGTAACCTGAAACTTTTATAACAGACCTGACGATTCCTCGATGTATACCCAAGACATAATTAACTTGCTTCGCTTTATTTTTAGCAACTATCCATGCTCTTCGAGTTATCTCATATAGGTCGATATCATCATTGCGTTTCCTTGCCAAGTCAAATGTTCTATTAAGACTTACCAACAACATATGATCATTTGGATCGGGAGATATCTGTTTGCAATCATAAATAGCCTCAATTTCTCCTACTGTTTTTATTCCTCTATCCCATTGGTGATGTCCACTCACAATATTAGTAAGCATTGATTCGTTATTAAACTCAGGATACGTCAAAAAATCTATTAAGACAGACTCAACTATAAGAGCCTCATTATTAGAGAGTTTATGGCGAAGAATATAATGCTTTACGTTCAGCCCCTCAGCAATAATTTCACGAATCAAACTAAGCTTCAATGACTCGGCATCCTCATCTTTGATTGCAAAATTGCAATGGTCAAAAACTCTATTACCATTTCCTTTACCAACATAGAAGACCTTATCTGAACGTGGATCTACCAACGCATATACATACGCCCCTAATTGTTCCTGACTATTTACGCTAAGTTCTGTCATAATTTTAAGGTCTGTTGTTTAATAGCTGTCCAGGCAACGGTCAGGTTGCCTGGACAAAATATGATGGTATATTATTTACCTGCTGCTACGAGAGTTACAGAGTTGTCTGCGAGAACTGTATCATCAGCATTAGCAACCTGAACACCGATACCATAAAGCTCAGCTACCTTCTTCTCGAAGTTACCAACCTGCATATTACCCTTTACTACGAGGTCGCCACCCTTGTAACCCTCTGCTCGGATTGAAGCGAGAGTTGCATCGTCATCTGCGAAACCGCCCTTACAAGAAGCACTCTTGTAAACGCGAAGTGTTGAACCGAAGTTCTCCTTGAAGTTAGCCTTAAGGGTTTTTACCTTAGTACGGCCATTGAGTGTAAATTCTGCCATAATTTTAATGGTTAAATGGTTATAAAATGTTTTAGAATTCTGCACGTGCAGCCTCGCCGATTGTCATATCGTTAGGAACGAGCTTGCCATTTTTCTTGATCTGGACAGTTACTCCGAAATTTTTATCGAAGAGTTTTTCTGCCTCTCCTACCTTCATACTAGCCTTGACATTAAATCCATCAGCTCTTGTATCAACTGTCTTTGACGTCTTGTCATTAAGTTGCTTGAGAGTCAGGCCACCGTCAGCTATCTGATTGCCCTTATAGAACACCAGTTCAACACCGAATGCTTTCTCAAACTCCGCAGAGAGAGTTTTAAGTTTCTTCTGAGGAGATACATTGAATTCTGCCTTTGTGAAGTTGTCCTTGATTTTGTCTAAGAGTCCCATAATCTTATGTTTTTAGATAATTGTATCATAAGCTGTCCTTCAGCTCCAAAAGACGATGGATATATATACAAAGAAAGTGTGGAGCTGACTTCCGTTTATCTTAATGAAGGTTGTGGAAAGACCCTGTTAGAAATAAACGACACAATACCCCACACTCGGATAGATATGGGGTATGGGTACGCAGAACGCGCCCACCACAGGTATCTATACGAAAGTGAGTGTTGTTCCGTATCGCCCTTCTAACAAAGAAAACTTCCACATTTTCATTAAAGGACTTGCGAAAAACACTTTCACAAATATGTTAACGCGGCTTAAAGCCACCTCTCTACAAATATCGCAAAAGTTTTTCAAAAGAACAACACTCACCGGGGGTATCGTGACACACCTATATTATAAGGTAAAATCTAATCTTCTGATATCTAACGTTAGATTTCCATAGGGTGTAGGGGGACTTTGGAGGGCGTGGCCACCCTCGGCCTCGTCAGAGGGAGGGACCCGACGGAGACAAGTGGTCTATGACCACGCGGGATACGTTGGGAGGGACGAAGTCGGAACTTTTGTTCCGACGGAGCCAATCCAAAGTCACTCTACACCCTCATAAATATAAAGGGAATGATATATAAGCTTACACCTTAGGCGAGTTTTGGGTAAAAGTCGCACAAGGTATAGCTGAATTCAAGCAAAATGAGCTTTTTCCTAACACCTTGGGAGAGTTTCTGTCATTTTAGACCTAAGGTGTTGTTCTGTTAGTGGTTCAAAGGTTATACAACATAAGTCATTCCCTATATAATAGGTTATGTCAATAAAAAACGGCTCGGAAAACCGAGCCGTTTGAAGTACCTAGAACGCAAGGACTACGCGGACTTTGCAGAGGATGGATCCGGCCAACTGGCTTGATGTCCATCCGTTCCTGCTGAGGTCGAACGCATATTTGAAGTGGTCGTACGTACCGTCAGAATAACCCTTTCCGTAGATGGTACTTGTCCAGTACCAGTCACTTGTACGGTTGTCGTCGAACGACTCCTCTCTCAGATAAGGCTCGGCCATCTCCTGACCTCCTGCAGCAGCAAGAGCTGCATTGATCACCTCACTGTTCTCAATGATCATCGTCATCTCCTTATATGAAGGAATATACCAAGGACTCGCAGACTTAGGGACCGCTACTGCTGCGCTGTGTGTAGCAACAACTCCGTCAGCAGCATTGAAGAATGTACAGTGATCTGGCTTGGTACCGTTCATTGCTGTATGCGCGAGAGTATTGCCATAGCCATTAGGCTTGTCTGTATTCACGACCGCAGTCGGATCATAACCGAGGTTCTTGTAGTTTCCGTGGCCGCTATATGTAGATACATATCCAAAATCCTGCGATGCATACTCTACGGTACTAAGCACGAGACCGTGTGTACAGCCAGGGTAATCCTTGGCAAGAAGTTCATCTGATGTAGTCGCATTCACCTTTGCAAAGACAACACCTATCACCTTCTTCGACGGATTGAGTTCAGACGACCAGGTACCGTCAGAATAATAGTAGTCACCCACATTGAGTTCAACATTTGCCTGTGTCACTGTGAGTTTGCAAGTGGCTGACTTATGCGGTTCGCCGCTTGGAACTGCCCATCCGCTTGTTGTTGTCACTGTAATGTCTGCAACGCCGGCTGTATGTGATGTGATCTCACCGGTCTTCTCATTTACGGATGCAACCGATGGATTCGATGATGTCCACTTCACATCCTTATATGTAGGCTGTACTCCCTCAACATCTGAAGTGAAGACAGGTACCAGCGACATTGTCGATCCGACCTCCATTTCCTGCTCGGCAGGGAGCGAAACACTCTTGACCCAATATGGCTGTACCGGAAGATTCACTTCTTTTCTGAATGACTTGTATACAAGGTTATCTGTGTCTGATACAGCCATCAGGACTGTAATTGTACCAGCCTCAGCTGAAACATATTTGCCATAGATATCGTTCTGTACCTTTCCGCCAGGAAGTGTAGAAGAGCAATATACCGTATATCCGAGTCCCTCAGGGATGACGCGAGGATTGAAGTACCACTCCTGTCCTACCTTGATGTAACCCTCGGCTGGAAGATCTACTACGATATCCTCCGGCTGACGAGGAATGACTCTGAGAGAGAGGTATGCCGTCTTGGAATCTGCCACAACTGTAATAGTGACGCTTTCCCAATCAGTATCAAGCTTGTTTGCAGAGACACCTGTAACCACTCCGTTTTCATCCACTGTAGCCAAAGAAGACTTGTCTACTGTCCATACAACATTCTTTGGAGTTGCATCCGACGGAGAATATATCGGTGTCAATCTTACTGTCTTGCCCACCTGGATGTCTGTAGCATTTCCTTCTGCCACAAGAACAACTGAAATGAGGTCATCCGGCACATCTACCGGCTCATTGACTGTAACCTCGCAAGAAGCCTTGAGTACACCGCCATAGCACGAAGCAGTAATCACTGATTTTCCAGGCTTGATCGCAAGGAGTTTTCCGTTATCCACTGTAACCACCTCGGCATCCGATGAACTCCACTGGAGGTCGTCAACCTCAGCATCTGCTGGAGTAAAGCTTACTGAAAGCGAAGTCATTTCTCCGACATTGAGTTCAACCGAGCTCTTGTTAAGATGAATCTCAGTTGCCCTGATGAATGTATCCTCGAGAACTACTGTTACCTTGCAGGCAGCAGCTACGAGACCCTTCTGGCATTTTGCAGAAATGACAGCCTCACCCTGCTTGAGAGCCATAATGTTACCCTTCTGATCCACAGATACCACAGACTTGTCGCTTGATGCCCATACAAGGTCATCTGCTGTTGCATTCGACGGAGTATATACAACCTCGAGAGTTCTGCTTGTACCCACTGTCATCTCCATCTCATTCGGTACAAGCTCTATCTTCTCCGGCTTCTTTGATACGACCACCACCTTACATTCGTCCGATGCCTCACCGGCATTGACAGTAATCGTAGCCTCACCGGCAGCGACTCCCGTAACGACACCTTCGTCGTTGACCACAGCCACCTTCTCATCCGAAGATTCCCATACAAGAGACACATCTTCACCTTCCGGACGGACCTCAGCAACGAGACGCAGCTCTGCCCCTGCCTCCAAAGAGCTGATGAGCTCTCTGTTGAGACTGACTGTCACAGGCTCAGTCAACTCGGTTTTCTTACATCCGGCCAACGCAAATGCCGAAAGGCACAAGATAAGGAGATATCTGAAAATGGATTTCATAGTGTTTTCGCTTTAAGTTATTTCGCCTTCACCTGAACGGTTACTTCATCATAAACCTTGTCGTTGTATGATGCTCGGATCACTGCAAATCCAGGAGCTACTCCCTTAACGACTCCTGTTGCCGCCTTTACGGAAGCCACAGCCGCATAATCGGTAGTCCAGGTGACATCTGTAATATCTGCATCCTCCGGATAGCATTTCGCCTGGAGAGTGATGGTCTCACCCTGGTTGATCTGGATGACATTGGCCTCAGCCTGAATTTCGACAGAAGACGGCTCGAGCGGAAGTACTGTAACGAGACATTCGTCTGCTCCGTTCCTGAATTTGACATACACAGACACAGGAAGCACTTCCGACGGATTCTGCTCATCCTTCTTCAAGGCAACAGCGGTCACCAGACCGTTCTCATCTACTTTAACATAATTGTCGTCCTGAGAAAACCAGATGAATTCCGCCTCCTGAGCAGGGACTACTGTGGCAGACAACTGCGCAGACTGGCCTTTAACGATTTCAAGGGAATTATTGTCAAGACGTACGGCACGTACCTCAGACTCTTCAGATGTGCAAGCGGCAAAAAGAAGAGCCGCAGACAGAAGCACAAGAGTTAAATGTCCTATTTTCATAGTTATGACGATTCGTTAATCTATATCTTGCAAAGTTAACTTTTTATGCCGCTTACGCAATAGGTTCACCACCTTTTCAGACAAAAAAATCCGGCCTGAATCAAATTCAGACCGGATTGTCAATATGCTGTAAGTAAATTACTCAGCGTGGCCGTTTGAACCGAGAACGTTCACAATCTTGTGAATGTACTGCTTCTTCATATTCTCACGTGCAGGACCGAGGTACTTACGTGGGTCGAACTCAGCTGGCTTAGTAGCGAATACCTCACGGATAGCAGCTGTCATAGCGAGACGTGAGTCAGAGTCGATGTTGATCTTGCAAACTGCAGACTCAGCTGCCTTACGGAGCCAAGGCTCTGGAATACCGATAGCTGCCTTAAGAGCACCACCGTACTTGTTGATAGTCTCAACCTCCTCCTGTGGAACTGATGAAGAACCGTGGAGAACGATTGGGAAACCAGGAAGCTCTCTCTCTACGCCCTCGAGAACGTCGAATGCGAGCATAGGTGGAACGAGGAGACCAGTCTCAGGATCTACAGTGCACTGCTCTGGAGTGAACTTGTAAGCACCGTGTGAAGTTCCGATAGAGATAGCGAGTGAATCGCAACCAGTACGAGTTACGAAGTCAACAACCTCCTCAGGCTTAGTGTAAGTGTGGTGGTCTGAAGAAACCTCATCCTCAACACCTGCGAGTACTCCGAGCTCACCCTCAACTGTTACGTCGAACTGGTGTGCGTACTCAACAACCTTCTTAGTGAGAGCTACGTTGTCCTCATAGTCAAGGTGTGAACCGTCGATCATTACTGAAGAGAAGCCCATATCGATGCAGCTCTTGCAAGTCTCGAATGAATCACCGTGATCGAGGTGAAGAACGATCTGTGGGTTAGCCCAACCGAGCTCCTTAGCGAACTCTACAGCACCCTCTGCCATATAACGGAGGAGAGTCTGGTTAGCGTACTGACGAGCACCCTTTGATACCTGGAGGATAACTGGAGACTTAGTCTCAGCTGCAGCCTGGATGATAGCCTGGAGCTGCTCCATATTGTTGAAGTTGAATGCAGGGATGGCGTAGCCACCTTCGATAGCCTTAGCAAACATCTCTTTAGTGTTCACGAGGCCGAGTTCTTTGTAAGAAATCATAACTGTATAATTTGTTTAAAAATCGTTTACTTGTCACAAAAATCTTGGCAAAAATAATTATTTTTGCGGAAAATTGAAATAAATCAATGAACAATAAGGTAATTATTTTCTCAGCTCCTTCAGGAGCCGGCAAAAGCACAATCGTAAATCATCTCCTGGGCCTTCACCCGGAGCTTGAATTCTCAATTTCTGCAACTTCCAGAGCACCAAGAGGTCAGGAGCAGCACGGAGTGGAATACTACTTCTTCAGCGCTGACGAGTTCCGCAAGCTCATCGCAGAGGACAAGTTCGTGGAGTACGAAGAGGTGTATGCCGGTTCATTCTACGGAACACTCAAGTCTGAAGTGGAGCGCATCTGGGCAAAGGGCAACACAATCATCTTCGACATCGACGTTCAGGGTGGTGTGAACCTCAAGAGAATCTTCGGCGAGCAGGCGTTCTCTATATTCATCCAGGCACCTTCTGTGGAGGTTCTCCGCACAAGGCTCGTAGGACGTGGAACAGACACTGACGAGGCGATCGAGAGACGTGTAGCCAAGGCTGCTTCAGAGATGGAGTTCGCTGCCGGCAAGTTTGACTACGTCCTCATCAACGACGACCTCCAGACAGCACTCGCAGAAGCGGAGAGCGTAGTCGGAGAGTTCCTTAAGAAATAATGAGAACAGCAATATACAGCGGATCTTTCAATCCCCTGCACATCGGTCACCTGGCTATTATGAAGCATATGACCGAAGATGCAGGGTTTGATTGTGTCTATCTCATTGTATCCCCTAAGAATCCTCTCAAGGAAGGCATCAGCAGCTCGACAGGGCCGGAGCGCTACCGCTCTGCAGTGGAAGCAGTCTCAAGGCACCCTGAACTCAAGGTGAAGGTAGACGACATAGAGCTGACTATGGAGGAGCCTCACTACACTATACGCACACTTGATGCTCTACGTGAAAGAGAGCCGGAAAACGCCTTCACACTTGTCATCGGCGCAGACAATCTTGCGTCCATCCGCCGCTGGAGAGACTACAGCCGCATCCTTGCAGAATACGGCGTTGCTGTGTTTCCGCGCACTGGTTTTGACCTTGAGCAGATCAAGGCAGACCTCATCCAGGAGAATCCTGAATTCAAGATCACCCTTCTTAAAGCAGAAATGGTCGACATATCGTCGACCACTATCCGCGAGGCTCTCGCCTCAGGCCAGGACACTTCTGCCTGGCTTATGTAATTTCTCAGATTACTTTACAATCTCTCTTGCCTTTTCAAGCGCAGGTACGATGTGTGGGAAGATGTTCTCCGCACCGATCTCCTGATCTACACCGAACTTCTCAAGCGTAGCCTGCACCTTCTCGGTAACACCTGAAAGGATGACTGTAACGCCTCTCTTTCTTGTACGCTCGCAGAGGTTGCGGAGGTTGTTCACACCTGTAGAGTCGATGAACGGTACTCTACGCATTCTGATGATGCGAACCTTGGTAACGCCTGACTTCTTCATCTTCTCAAGCTCCTCGAAGCGTGAAGCAAGACCGAAGAAGAAAGGTCCGTCGATCTCGTACACCTCTACACCTGCAGGGATGTCGAGTCTGTCGGTATTCTCCAAAGCAGCCTGCTCTGGGTCTTCAGTTGCAGCAACTGTATTGTCCTGAAGCACGTTGATGTGGGTTGTCTGCATCACGCGACGAACGAAGAGAACGATAGCGAGAACCACACCCACCTCGATAGCGACTGTAAGGTCTACGATCACAGTGAGGAAGAATGTGATGAGGAGCACTGCCACGTCAGACTTGTCACCGCGGAGGAGATATTTGAATGTCTTCCACTCACTCATATTGTAAGCCACCTGAACGAGGATGGCAGCAAGGCAAGAAAGCGGAATATATACAGCGTACGGCATCAGGAAGAGGTAGATAAGCAGAAGAACCACAGCGTGGACAAGACCTGTCACAGGGCTCTTTCCGCCATTGTTGATGCTTGCCATTGTTCTTGCAAGCGCTCCTGTTGCAGGGATACCTCCGAAGAGCGGAGTCACGATGTTTGCAATACCCTGACCGATGAGCTCTGTGTTTGCGTGGTGCTGCTTACCTGTCGCACCGTCAGCAACCATTGCAGCAAGGAGAGACTCGATTGCGCAGAGGATAGCGATGGTGAATGCAGGAGATACTAGGCCCTTGATTGTCTCGTAATCAAACTCAGGAGCAACAGGCTTAGGCATAGGAAGGCCGTTCGCAAGCTCCGGGAACTTCGATCCGATTGTAGCGAGTTCGATGCCGCCGAACTTGGCAAGGATAACTGAAACAAAGGTTCCGATGATGAGAGCGATGAGCGATCCAGGAACCTTCTTGGTAACCTTGCCCCAGCTGAAGCAGATGACAAGGCAGAGCATACTCATCGCAAACTCGATCCAGTTGATGCTGCCGAGGTTCTGGAAATAGCATCCCCACTGTGGAATGAAGCCGGCAGGAACCTGGAGGTCAAGAGGAAGTCCGAAGAAATCCTTCATCTGTGTCGAGAAGATGGTAAGCGCGATACCGCTGGTGAATCCTACCACGATAGGATAAGGGATGAACTTGAAGATTGCTCCCATCTTGCACACACCCATAACGACGAGGAATACACCTGCCATAATGGTGGCGATGATGAGGCCCTGCATTCCATATTGGCTTACAATGCCGGCTACGATCACAATGAACGCTCCGGTAGGACCTCCGATGAGGAAGTTGGAACCGCCGAAGAATGAAATGAGGAAACCTGCAACAATAGCAGTAATCAATCCCTGCTGAGGTGTCACACCACTGGCGATACCGAATGCGATAGCCAGAGGAAGAGCAATGATGCCGACGATGATACCGGCAATCAGATCAGAAGTGAAGGTCTTTCCGTTGTACTGACCCTTCTGAAACAGCCCGAAAAGCTTGGGCTGGAATACGTCTTTAAGGTTAAATTTCATACACTACTATGTTATTTAGTCATATATGCTTCGAAGCGCTTGGCGTTGTTGAGCTCCGCCTCCTTCGTCGAAGAAGAAATGATAGTTGTCTTGAATCCGTCTGTAGGCACCGATATGATTCTCACCATATCATCTGTCTTTTCTGCTGAAGGGAACGCCTTTACGGAATAGATAAGACCTCCGCCCACAGCGAACGGCTTTCTGCCGTCTGTCGAAGGATGCGGTCCCCATACGCTGATATAACCGTCTCCGTTTGTGACCTTCTGGCCCTGATGCCAGTTCACACCTGTTACGAAACGCACCTTCTTTCCTGAAAGTTCCTGGACAGTAACCTGGGCTTCCCTGCTCTTGGCGTTCATATCGATACGGACTGAAATGTTTACCATATCATCGCCATAGGCCACGCCATAAGAGATCAGTTCTGCAAAACTACCCTTCTTTGTGCTTCCCACTCGAGCCGTACGTCCGTTTGTTGCAGCGACAGGAACAATCTTTTCGCCATCCCAAAGGGCAACGCCTCCGAGTCCGAGGGTCTTGCCTACTTCATAGGCATCACAACCTACAGCAAGTGTATCCTGCTGTCCCTCGGTTGGGTTCCACAGGTACGAGAGGAGCTCCATTCCTCTTCCCGTCTTGGAGTACACATCAATTGCTCCGCTGTCATCGAAATACATTCTAAGAGCCATATGACTGTTCTCGACAGCAGGGCCTTTATGTCCAAGAGCCTCAGTCAGGTCTGCTACATCTGACGCAACCTCATTCACCTGAAGCGAATCGGACAGCCAGAAAAGGCTTTCAGCAGTCTGAGCCTTCGAAGTGAAGCCGAGAAGCGACAATGCAACTGTTATAAATATATATAGGTATCTATTCATCTGTCGGTTTTTCAAAAAATGAGAAATGTACATTTCCGTACTTTCTTTCTTTTACGAAGAACGGATGATTTTCGAAATTGTACTCTTCGGGATGCTCA
Source organism: Bacteroidales bacterium (assembly GCA_017546275.1). Classification (GTDB taxonomy): domain Bacteria; phylum Bacteroidota; class Bacteroidia; order Bacteroidales; family UBA932; genus Cryptobacteroides. The sequence continues at coordinate 10,747 of JAFYXE010000017.1, forward strand.
AGGATGAGATAGGCTCCCGGATGGAGAATATCCTTGGCGAAGACCTTGTCCGGAATGGTGTCAAGGCCATCGATAGCATACGGAGGATCTGCAAAGATGATATCGAACTTCTCACGGCAGATGTCAAGGAACTCGAACACATTGTGGCGGACCACTGTGAGGTTCTTCATTCCGAACGCCGCAGCCTGTGACTTGATGAAATTGGCGTGAAGCGGAAGCATTTCTACGCAATATACCATTTCAGCGCCTCTTGAAGCGAACTCATATGATATGGCTCCGGTACCTCCGAAAAGGTCAAGGACCTTGAGGCCCTCCATCTCATACTCGTTGTTAAGAATATTGAAAAGTCCCTCCTTGGCAAAATCCGTCGTAGGACGGGCCTTGTATCCCTGAGGTGGCACAATTGTCTTGCCTCTGAATTTTCCTCCGATTATTCTCATATGCAGAAAGAATTATACGAACTCCACATCTCTGAAGTAGCGGTAGAGCGACATAATGCTGTCCTCACCGAGCGGAGTCCTGAAATAGATTGTGGACATCTCCGGATTCAGCTGGAGTTTCTTCATTGCAAGGAAGATGTAATACTCGGCAGTAGTGAAGTCTGAAGCCTTGAAGGTGTTGCACAAAAGAAGGCTCTTGCCCTGGGCGATCACAAGATAAAGGCAACCGTCCATATAGGAAGCCATAATCTTGTTGTAGTCCTTGATGTTGATAAGGTCCTGAAGCATATAGTAGACCTCAGGCAATGGCTTTGATTTAGAGCCATCTGTCTTGATGACAGTCTCTGAGATGATCTTAGGCAGAGTGCCTGGAAGACTGTCTGAATAAAGCAGAACCGCGGCGAACTGAGGAACCGGCACAGCAGACACGCAGTCTTCCTCCGCTATGTCCACTACATCCGCAAGCATCTGCTTTGATGCCTCTGAAGTATGGAACTGAGCAGGAACAAGGGCACACTTAGGTGTAAAAACAGAAATCTCCACATCATCATAGCGTCTCTGCAGCTCTTTTGATGAGAAGATATTCTCAGCCCCCATCCAACCGGAAGAGGTCAGTTCATCGTCGGCCTGTAATTTAAAAGAATATCCACTCAAGCCGACTTGAATGGATATTCTGTCAATTTTATCTATCATAGTCGTATGACTATATATTTTCCGGCAAGATTACTCCCAGTTACCAGCGTTGTTGTTAGGAGTTGTTACGCTACCAACCTGGAGACCCTTGTAACGTCCCTGATCCTCACGCTCTGCATCGAGGTTGATACGAAGCTGGTTGTTGAGACCCTTGAGGAGAGACTTGAACGGCATTGAAGCCTCGAAGAGAGGAACGTTCACGCCTGATACCTTCTTAACTGTAGACTCCATAATGATTGAGTCACCGCTGAATGGAATGAATGCGAGTGAGTCAACACAGAAGTCAGTTCTGTGGCTGAAGAGAGTATCCTTTACAGGAATCTCGCTGCTGACCTGGAATACGAGGTTCTGCTCACCTGCGAGGTAGAGTTCGTGAAGCTTCTGGTTGAGTTTCTCAGGCTTAAGACCACGATACTTGTTCTTGATCTTCTGAGTGTTCGCCATTGCGAGAGAGTCATCCTGTGAACCTACCTGAAGAGTGATCTTCATCTTGCCCTCGTTGTAGAAGAGGATGAGCGAATCGATTGTAGATGCATAGTGTGCGTTAACGTTCTTGAAAGCGACCTGAAGATCACGAATATCCTTAAGTCTCTGAACTGCAACACTTTCGCGATACTCTCTGTGCTTCTTGAAGTTTACAGGCTCGCTGATGCTGTCAACATTGAGATAAACCAATCCCGCAATACATACAGGGAGGATGAGGTAAGTAAAAACCTTTCTGATAATTGTACCCATTATTTTGATGTTTTATTTTCTTTTCAAAATGCCGGACAAAGTTAGGAAATTGATTTATGAAATGCAATATAATTTTGTAATTTTGCAGCATCAAAAGCGACAGACATTTATGGAAATTATAAATTCCTGCAAGATAAACAGGCTCGTGGAGCTTATCGGAAACTCGTCACGCCCGGTGATTGTGACTCACCTGAAACCAGACGGAGACGCAATGGGAAGCAGCATAGCGATGTATCATTTCCTCGCTATGTCGGGCAAGAAAGAGGCCCGAATCGTGATCAACGACCGCTACCCTAAATACCTCGAATTCCTCTTCGGAGAGGACACCCGAAAAGCCATAGCGATACATTCTGAAAACGCCGGAGAGGCAGCAATGGCAATCCAGGAGAGCGACCTCATCATCTGTTTGGATTTCAATGCATTCCACAGAACCGAAAACCTCTGCATCTACCTACAGGAATCAAAGGCTGCAAAGGTACTCATCGACCACCACCTGAACCCTGACTCGGAGAGTTTCGACCTTGTGTTCTCGATGACAGAAGTATCTTCGGCATCGGAGCTGCTCTACCACGTGCTTATGGCTATGCCGCTCACAGGAGGAGACCCTGCGACACTTCCGTCAGAAGCTACTGCGGCTCTTATGACAGGAATGACTACCGACACCAACAACTTCGGAAACTCGGTCTACCCTTCCACACTTAAGATGGCATCGGAACTGCTCCGCGCAGGAGTCGACCGTGACGCTATCCTGAACAGCATCTACAACCAGCACAGCGAGAACCGCCTCAGGCTGATGGGGCATATGATGAAAGACCTCCTGAAGATTACAGATGACGGCGTGGCATACATCGTGCTTGACAAGAAAACGCAGGATGCTTATCATATAGAAGAAGGTGATACTGAGGGATTTGTAAATATGCCGCTTTCAATCGCCAACGTAAAGATGAGCCTTCTTCTCAAAGAGGATGGCGACAGGATCAGGGTATCCATCCGTTCGAAGAGAGGAACATCTGCGAACCGTTGCGCAAGACTGTTCTTCAACGGAGGAGGACACGAAAACGCAGCCGGAGGAAGATTGCTCATACCAGAGAACGTGGCATCCATCGAAGGAGCTGCCGAATACATCGAGACATACACACACAGATACTTTACAGAAGGATATGAAGATTAGGATTTTCGCATTACTGCTCATCTGCCTTGCAGCAGGATCCTGCATCAAGGAAAAACTTGAGACAACATACAACAAACAGGAGACACAGATAGACACTTATCTATCCAAGAACCTGACAGCCAAGAGGGATTCGACCAGAATGGACATTGATCCTGAGACCGGAGACACGACTTACACAAAGGTCAGCTGGACAGACACCCTCAACGTATACTACAACAAGGGCGCGGTGAGACTCGTAACCAAGGAAGGCGAAGGCGAGAGACTTGGTTCAAAGGGCGCGGTATCCTTCTACTATGCAGGCTATGTGTTCACAGGAAGCGTCAGCAATTCAGGACTTTTCGCAACAAACCACCAGGCTACTGCAGAGTCCGGCAATTTCAACCTCACAGATCCGGACTATGAACTTTTCGAGACCACCCTGGACAAGAGCGACCTCATCGAAGGACTCAGAAACGGGCTGGAGGGCGTAAGGGCTGGAGAGGAATGCCAGATACTCTTTTCCGGAAAATACGGCTTCGGAAACGACACCTTTGGCATAATTCCTGCAAATTCAGCGCTGCTCTATAAAATATGGGTAGTGGGAGTCTCTAACGATTAGGGGCTGTCAGTATTTTTATTATCTTTGCGGATTGTAATCTAAAAAAGCAAAATGAAGAAAATTTTTTCGTCTGTACTATACATCGCAGCCGCACTATGCATTGCAGGCTGTGCAAAGACAGTTGTCACAGGTCCTAACGAGGCAAACGAGAGATATTTCGACGCCTGGATGCAGCTCAACTATCCGAACCTTACAGCACAGGGACTCGGATATTATGTTGTAGAAGAGACTGCGGGCAACGGCGTGGAGGTAGAAGAGGACGGATTCGTGCTCGTTGACTACAGAATCCTCGATCTCCAGGGAAACATTTCGTCATACACTGACGCTCAGGCAGCAAAGCAGCTTGGCAAATACAACGCATCCGCATACTATGGTCCGAAGTTCTGGACAACCGCAAAGACAACGCTCCCTGCCGGACTGTTCAGCGCAATGATCGGACAGAAGGCCGGAACCAGCAGAAAGATCATCGTTCCGAGCTGGCTTATGACATACAAGGACTACGGAGCAGAGGAAGATGACTATCTGAATCCTGAACTCGGAAAGGACGAGGAGTATGACGCATCAAGCTACTCAAATACAATGTACGAGTTCACTATCGCAGATTTCACTGAGGACGTGAACCAGTGGCAGATCGACTCGATCGGCAGATTCTTCAAGAACAGCGACGTTAAGCTTTACGGCACTCCTGCATCTACAGTATTCGCAGGCACAGACGCACAGAAGGACACTATCCTCGTAAACGGTTTCTACTACAAGCAGATAACTGCCCCAGCGGATACTACATCATTCCCTAAGGACACAACCCTTTACATCAGATACACCGGCAAGCTCATCAACGGACTTGTGTTCGACACAAACATCGAAAGAGTCGCCAAGGACAACGGGCTATATTCCGCTACATCGGCATACGAGCCTATGCAGGTCAACTGGGGTGAGAAATACGAAGACCTCACACTCGGATCTGACAAGTCTTCTATGATTACCGGCTTCGCATTGACACTCTGGCAGATGAAATCGATGGAAAAGGGTGTAGGCGTATTCTATTCTCCACTCGGCTACGGTACAACAGGCAGCGGAGAGTCTATACCTGGATACGCACCACTTATCTTTGAGATCGAATTTGTAGAAAAGCCTGAATAAAAATGGCAGACAACAAAGCTTCAATTCCTACAGAACTCGGCACTGAAAAGATCGGCAAGCTGCTCAAGCAGTATGCCCTCCCTGCCATCATCGCCCAGACAGCGGCCTCGCTGTATAATATGGTGGACAGCATCTTCATCGGTCAGGGCGTGGGCCCGCTGGCCATCTCAGGCCTCGCCGTCACATTCCCGCTGATGAACCTTTCGACAGCATTCGGCACTCTCGTAGGAGCCGGTGCCGCCACTATGCTTTCTGTCCTCCTCGGCCAGAGGAACTACAAGGCAGCCAACAAGGTTCTCGGCAACGTTGTCAGCCTCAACATCATCATAGGCCTCGTCTTTATGGCCTTGGCCTTGATCTTCATCGATCCTATCCTATACTTCTTCGGAGCCAGCGCAAACACGCTTCCTTATGCAAAGGAGTATATGAGGATCATCCTCTACGGAAACATCATCACCCATCTGTACTTCGGTCTGAACGCCGCGATGCGTTCATCAGGACATCCGAGAAAGGCTATGGCGCTGACCATATTCACAGTGGTATTCAACACCATCCTCGACCCTATCTTCATCTTTGTGTTCGATATGGGAATTGCAGGAGCTGCCTGGGCTACAGTGTTGTCACAGACAGTGGCTATGATTGTGGTAATGAGACACTTCAGCAACAGAAACAGCGCATTCCACTTCGAGAAAGGAATCTTCAAGCTGGATCTTCGAGTAGCCAAAGATTCATTGGCCATAGGTATGGGTCCGTTCCTTATGAACGCTGCAGCCTGTCTCGTGACATTGTTCATCAATCAGCAGCTGCGAGACTACAGCGGTGACCTGGGTATCGGAGCATTCGGAATCTGCAACAGATTCATATTTATGTTCATTATGATCTGTATGGGTCTGAACCAGGGTATGCAGCCTATCGCAGGATACAACTACGGCGCAAGACAATATTCAAGAGTAAGGGAAGTATTCTGGATGACAGCCAAGCTTGCTATGGTAGTCACTACTATCTGCTTCGCAATCGGAATGTTCATTCCTCGCCTTGCAGCCGGAATCTTCACTCACGACGAGACCCTTCTTGCAATGTCAGTGGACGGCTTGAGAATCCTCACATTGGGCTTCCCTATCGTAGGTTTCCAGATGATCGGAACAAACTTCTTCCAGAGTTTGGGTATGGTGAAGAAATCTGTAATCCTTTCTCTTTCAAGACAGATCCTCTTCCTCCTGCCTCTCCTTTACGTCCTTCCGATCTGGCACGGAGCGAACGGAGTATGGATGAGTTTCCCTATATCAGACGTACTTTCTGCTTTGCTTACAGGAATTCTGCTCAGAAGACTGTTCAGGAAGTTCAATATGCTCAAGGATGGAGACGAGCCATCGGTTTTAGGTAGTCAGTTATAGAATACAGGAATATGGAAAAGAAGATAATCATCAATATCGGAAGACAGTTCGGAGGCGGTGGCCTCGCTGTGGCATCTGAACTTGGAAAGAGACTCGGAATTCCTGTATATGACAAGGAACTTATCCAGAAGGCAGCTCAGGACAGCGGATTCAGCGCTGAGGTGTTCAAGGAAAGGGATGAGAAGAAACGTTTCTTCTCTCTTTCAGCCATCTTCAGCAACGGATATAGCGAGACCGAGAACTATATGAGCGACAGAGGACTCTTCAAGATGCAGAGCGAGACCATCAGAAGCATTGCAGAGCAGGGATCTGCTGTCATCGTAGGAAGATGTTCGGATTATATCCTCAGGGATATGGAAGGCACTTTGAACGTGTTCCTCACCTCACCTATCGAAGTACGCGCAGCACGTCTGGCTGAAAGACAGGGCATATCCTTGGACGAAGCCACAAGACTGGCAGAGAACGAGGACAGGAAAAGAGCAGAATATTACAACTACTACACATTCAGCGATTGGGGTGTGGCTGGAACATATGACCTCTGCCTTGATTCATCAATCCTAGGAATCGAAGGTACAGCTGAATTCATAATAGACTTTGCAAGAAAGGCAGGTCTGATAGATTAGACGAATGAAGAAATTTAAGAACAGCATCATCATAACCCTAATAATTGCAGCCGCCCTTGTGACGGCTTTTGCATTTATTAGAGGTGGCTCTGGAATGGCAGAAAAGCCAGCGAAGCATTACCCTAAACTGAACGAGATTCTGACCAACGAAATGTCCGACATCCCCGAACTGGAAAAGATGGATGCCAGGATCAGGAGATTTATGACGAAGTGGCAGATCAAGGGAGCATCGCTCGCCGTTATGAGAAATGACTCTCTGCTCTACGCAAAAGGCTACGGCTGGGCTGACGAAGAGAAGGAAGTCCCGATGGAGCCTGGACACATTATGAGAATGGCCTCAGTTTCAAAGCTCCTTACTGCAGCAGGAATTATGGTCCTTCAGGAGATGGATTCATTGAGCATCAAGGATACAGTCTTCGGTCCTGGAGGAATTCTGGATACGCCATTCTTCAATGAACTTGTTGACTGCGACAGAAATTACAAGAAAGTCACTGTGGAGCATCTCCTCAGACACCAGGTGGGATTCCGAAGGGACCCGCTGTTCTCATCGGTAGACGTAAAGCATCAGCTCGGTCTTGACCACGCTCCGACAAAGGAAGACTACTACGGACTGGTGCTCAGCAAGAAGCTGAGATGGGTGCCAGGAACAAGCCAGAAATATTCCAACTTCGGATACCTCATCCTTTCAGAAATCATTGAGCACGTCTCGGGAATGCCGTACGAGGAGTTTATGAAGAAGAAGGTCCTCAAGCCGGCAGGATGCTATGATATGCACATCGGAGAGATCTATTACAAGGAGAAGAGATCAAACGAAGTGAGATACTACACTCACGAAGGAGACGGCAAATATATAGAGGAATATACCGGAAGCGGCAAGATGGTCGAGCGCTGCTATGGCGGCACCAACCTGCCTCTGCTCTCAGGAGCAGGCGCCTGGTGCGCCTCGCCAGCTGAAATCGCACGTTTCGTCGCAAGCATCGACGGCGACCCTGTCGTAGAGGACATCATTTCATATGAAAGCGTGCGTCAGATGGTAGATTATGTAGACAATGCCACATTCTCTCTCGGATGGAACGACACTGCACCGGCGTCAGGCTGGAGCAGGACAGGAACCCTGGCCGGCACCAGTGCATTGGTAAAGCGCTTTCCCGACGGTGAATGCTGGGTAATGATAACAAACACCAGCACCTACAGGGGTCCGCGCTTCCCTAAATACACAGATGCACTTTTCAAGGAATGCCGCAAACTTTACGGCGACAAATTCCCGAAGAGAAATATGTTCGAATAAAAAAATCACAGGCCGATGACCTGTGATTTTTTGTTTATGACATCTTGTTTACTTCTGATATCTCTTGACTTCAAACTCTCCGGCAAGGATTCCGTAACCGTTCTCAGCGAGTGACTCAAGTTCGTTCTCGCCTGCATAAACCTCAACAGGAGCGATGAACTTGACCATATCAGCGATTGCTGATGTGATAGGCTCACTGTAAGCGATACCGCCTGTAAGGACGATTGCGTCAACCTTTCCGCAAACCACGGTCGCCATAGCACCGATGTACTTCGCGACAGATACGCAGAAAGCCTGGAGGAAATCGGCATACGCCTTCTCGCCTTCCTGAGCCTTGGCAACGATCTCACGGAAGTCGTTTGTTCCCAAGTGAGCAACTGCGCCTCCCTTTCCTACGAGCATCTTCTTGATCTCAGCCTTTGAATACTGGCCGCTGAAGCACATCTCGACGAGAGGGAAAGCAGGTACTGAACCTGCACGCTCAGGACTCATAGGGCCGTCACCGCCGAGTGCGTCGTTTACATCGATCACATAGCCGTTTCTGTGGATAGATACCGAAGAACCGCCACCCATATGTGCTACGATGACTGTGACATCCTTGTTGGTCTTGCCTACGTTACGTGCATAACGGCGAACCATCGCACGTGAGTTGAGCGTATGGAATGCTGCTCTGCGCTCGAATGCAGGATGTCCTGTAAGTTTGAGTTCAGGAAGCATCTCATCTGATGTAGGAGCGTCAGCGATGTATGCCTTGCACACAGCATCTATGCCTTTCTCTGCACGCATCTTTGTGATGTCTGCAGCCATATCGTCAGCGATGAGTGCGCTGAGGTTGCAGGCGTGAACACCGTTTCTGCCCTCGATCAATGCTTCACGCATCTCCTGAGTTACCTCATATACACCGGCCTGGATAGGTGTGATCAGACCGCCACGTGCCATAATCAGGTCGATCGAATCAAGCTCCACCCCGTTCTCAGAGAGGAAGTTCACGATGGCGTCACGGCGCATACCGCCCTGATGCATCACAGACTCATACTTTGCTATCTCCTCGGCAGAATGAGTGAGGTTAGTCTCGAATCTCTGCTGTCCGTCCTCGTAGAAACCGATCTTTGTCGATGTCGAACCTGGATTGATTATAAGTACCTTACCTTTCATACACGTTTAGAACATTGCTGCGATAGCGATTGAATTCAGTTTTGTGTCGATGCTGTCAGCGCGGCTTGAAAGCACGCAAGGAACAAGAGCACCTACAAGGATACCGGCCTGCTTGACTCCAGGAACCAGCTTTGAGTTTGCCTTGTAGAACACGTTTCCTGACTCGATGTTAGGGAAGAGGATGCAGTCTGCATCTCCCGCAACCGGGCTTACAAGTCCCTTGATCTGTACCGACTCCATATCGATTGCAACATCAAGAGCGAGAGGTCCGTCAGCAATGCAGCCCTTGATCTGACCGCGGTCAGCCATCTTGGCAAGCATAGCAGCCTCAACTGATGCAGGCTGGCTCGCGAGCACCTGCTCTGTAGCAGCAAGGAGAGCGACTTTAGGAGTCTGCACACCTACTGCCTTTGCTGTCTTGATGAGGCACTCCATAATGATCTGCTTCTGCTTGAGGTCCGGTGCAGGGATAACCGCAACGTCACCTACGAAAAGAAGCTTGTGATATGAAGGAATCTCAAGTGTAGTACAATGAGTGAGAGTGCCCTTTGGCGGAAGGAGACCCTTCTCCTTGTTGAGGATTGCACGGAGGAACTTGTCAGTCGAGCAGAGACCCTTCATAAGGAAGTCTCCCTCGCCGTCCTTGATCATCTGGACAGCCTGTGCAACCGACTTGAGTTCGTCCGGATTGTGGATCACTGTGAAGATGTTCACATCGAATCCTTCCTCCTGGCAAGCCTTTGCGATGAGTGTCTCGTCACCGACAAGAGTAACATCTGCGAGTCCAAGCTCTACAGCCTTTCCTGCAGCTGCTACAGTGTGACTGTCGACACCCCACGCAGCGACCATTCTCTTTCTATTGCCTCTGCTTCTGAGCTCGGCATAGATCTGTTCGAAATTTGTAAGCATTGTATTCGAATTATTCTTCCTCGTTCTGGACAATGTTCATAGTGTCACGAGCGATCATCAACTCCTCGTTTGTAGTGATGAGAGCCACCTTGACCTTTGAATCAGGGAGAGTGATGATAGTGTCGACTCCTCTTACAACGTTTGCATCGTAGTCGAACTTCACACCAAGATAAGTGAGGTTCTCGCAGACTCTGCGGCGGAGACGGCTGTTGTTCTCACCGATACCACCTGTGAAGATGATGAGGTCAACACCGTTCATTGCTGCTGCATAAGCTCCGATATACTTTGTGATCTCGTAAGTAAGCTTCTTGAGAACGAGCTTCGCTTTTGGATTGCCCTCGTTTGCTGCATCATCGAGGTCACGTGCGTCAGATGAAAGGCAAGAAAGACCGAGGAAACCACTCTTCTTGTTGAGGACTGTGCTCATCTCCTTTGCAGAGAGGCCTTCCTTCTCCTGGATGTATGTAACCACATCTGGATCAACGCTACCGCTTCGTGTACCCATAATGAGACCCTCAAGCGGAGTGAAGCCCATTGTAGTATCGATTGACTTACCGTTCACTACAGCAGCGATAGAGCTACCGTTTCCGAGGTGGCAAGTTACGATCTTAGAGTTCTCGAGCTCGAGACCTGCGAACTTGGCTCCCTTTGCAGAAACATACTTGTGACTTGTACCGTGGAATCCGTAACGACGGATACCGTACTTCTCATAATACTCATACGGAAGACCGTACATATAAGCGTAAGCTGGCATAGACTGGTGGAACGCTGTATCGAATACACCCACCTGAGGTACTGTAGGAAGGGCTTCAGTCACAGCCTTGATACCAAGGATGTTTGCAGGGTTGTGAAGAGGTGCGAACACTGAGCATTTCTCGAGCTGTGCAACAACCTCGTCAGTAATGAGCTGGCTGCATACGAACTCCTCAGCTCCGTGAACTACACGGTGACCTACCGCCTCGATATCCTCGAGAGTAGTGAGCACTCCGAGTTCCTTGTCAAGAAGAGCCTCGAGGACAGCCTTGATAGCCACTGTGTGGTTCTCGATAGGCATTTCCTTCACGAGTTTCTCTTTGTCAGTCGCCTGATGCTTGAGGCATCCTACTTCCATACCGATCCTCTCTACAATACCCTTGGCAAGAAGATCGTACACCTCGTCGTTCTTCATATCAAGGAGCTGATACTTGAGCGATGAGCTTCCGCAATTTAGTACAAGAATAATCATTTTATCGTTTGATTTTGTTTAGTTTACTTTCCGGTCCGGACTAAATTCAAAGAATTTAAAGTCCATCCACGCAAAGTTACAAAAATAATCGCTACTTTAGCAAAAAATAGGGATGAAATGAGAGTGGAGAGAGATATAGAGGGGATCGCATTCCCTTTTGCGGCAGGAATAGCCTTATCCGTTTATTCCGGAGCGGCTCCTTCCTATGCAGCACTGGCCCTTCTGCCAGCATTCTCCCTGCTTCTTCCGGCGCATAAAGACTGGCCCTCATTCATCGTCCGATGCCTGCTGACGCTATGCATCTTCGGTTGCGGATTTCTTATCGGCACTACAGGCAACCTTATGGAAATCAGCAGTTTGAACAGAGCGTCACCTATACAGTCGATAGGGCTTGCAATGCAGAACGCAATAGACGCACTCCCCTTCAGAAATCCGGAAACCAATGCGATAATCAAAGCCCTGCTGACCGGTGAGCGCAGCGACCTGAGCCGAGAGACGACCGAAGCATTCAGGGCAAGCGGTGCTTCCCACATCCTCGCACTTTCGGGACTTCACCTCGGCATCATATACGGAATCGTCAGCAGAACTCTCGGGCTCATCGGAAACGGCAGGAAGGCGGTATGGATCCGCTCAATAATCTGCATAACCGTCTGCTGTACATACACCCTCGCGACAGGAGCCGGAGCCTCCATCACCAGAGCATTCATCTTCATTCTCATAGGGGAAGCCGCAAGGCTGAGCGGCAGATACCACAGTACAGCCTCCATCCTGAGCGCATCGCTTGTCATCCACCTGGGCCTGACGCCGGCAGACATCAAATCGCCAGGTTTCCAACTCTCCTATCTGGCTATGGCGGGAATTGCATACATCTATCCCCACATCCGCTCATTCTGGCCCGGCATCAACGACGGTACCGCACATAAAGGAATAATGCAGCGCATCTGGGATGCCGCTGCATTATCGATTTCCTGCCAGCTGACTACAGGACCTGCAGCCTGGCTGTATTTCGGTAGTTTCCCTCAATATTTCCTGCTTACCAATCTCATTTCTATGCCGTTGACCGGATTGCTTATTCCATTGGCAGTCATCACTATTGCCCTTTCTGCAGCCGGATTGCCTCCCGGATTTATGCTGAGCGTCACCGAACTGACCGTCAACCTCCTGAGATGGTCACTTGAGATTATTGCATCGATGTAAGGACAAAGCCTGATGAACACCAGGTCCTGAAGGCACCTTCATCATCATAGATAAGGCAGCACTCAAGTTCAGGATCAGCCTCGATGAACTTCTTTGCCTCCTCAAGGCCAACGACCATACAATATGTCGCATATGCATCTGCAGTCATAGCATCAGGTGCCACGACAGTTGCACTCAGAAGACCGTGAGTAACAGGATAGCCGGTACGAGGATCGATAGTATGCGCATACTTCTTTCCATCTCTTACATAGAATTTCCTGTAGTTGCCGGACGTCACAATGCCGTGAGGTCCCTGAGGAGCACGGAAGATGCCCTGGATCTCTGCACCGAGCTCATTGTTTCCGTCGACAGGACTGTCGATTCCTACAGTCCAAGGCTTGCCTGCTGGATTCTTTCCGTCGCAGAAGATCTCACCTATGTCTACCATCATATCCTTCACTCCGACAGAGTAAAGATAACGGGCTACAACATCACAGCTATACCCCTGGGCCACAGCATTATAGTTGAGTTTAGGACGAAGATTTCCAAGATTCTCAAGAACGTAGCCGATGTCATTGCCGAGTCTGGACATACCGCAACTGTTCAATGTTTTCTCCACGTCCTGCGCAGTCGGAAGTTCACCTGCAGTGAAGCCGAAGCCCCAAAGATCGAAAAGAGGAGCAGAAGCCACATCCACCACGCCGCCTGTAGTCTCATAGATTTCATACGACTTGGCATAGATGTCACTGAAGAGGCTGTCCGGAGCCACCTTCTCACCCGCATTGAAACGGCTGAGGAGGGAGTTCTTGTTATATCCTGAAAGTGAATTGTCTATATCTACCAGAATGGCGTCAACCGAATCCCTGATTTCCTCGGGACTCACCTTGACATCCTTCATATTGAACTTTACTGCGTAGGTTCCTCCCTGCGCAAATCCTGTTATCGTCACATAGCGGTCACGAGGCTGGCAAGACACTGCAACAGCCAACATAACCACAGCCGAAATTATTCCAAATATCTTTCTCATATGTTCCTGTACGGCAAAGTATTTGTACAAAGGTAGCGGTTTTTCAAATAAATTGCCGATATTTGCAAGATATATTAAAATATAAAACAGACTAAAATGAGCTTGAAAAAACTCCAGTCACTCGGATTGATACTACTGATCTTTGCAGCTGCATCCTGCAAGAAGGAGGACGAAACAACCGTACTTCCTAGCCTTTCAGGCAGCCTGTCATTCAAAGTACCTGCATACGTTCACCCAGGAACAGAACTCACTATGACACCTAAGGGTGTGGAGCATCCTGAAAACGAAGGTCTCGGATACTACTGGAAGGTCACTCCTACAATGACAAAGAACGACACCACACGTTTCGTAAACGGACTTGACAAGAACGGCAACCCTTCAGACGGAACATTCAAATTCGTCATTCCTGATACGCTCCAGACATATACCGTAACAGGATACGCCTTTGCAGAGGGATATTCTTATACCAGCAGGACATCAGAGTGCACAGCCGTAACCGGAGGAATCAACGGTTCCATCACCAATACCGGTATCACAGAGAACAGTCCAAGCGTGACTGTAAACGGCACAAAGTACTACTATACAACCATCGGAGGAACAGACTGGCTCAGCAGAAACGTATCTGACGCATCTGCAGGAGCGCCTTACTTCAACAGTATAGCAATGGACGACGTATTCGGAAGATACTATACATATGAGGAGGCTCTCACAGTATGTCCTGAAGGCTGGACACTTCCTGGCGAGGCAGACTGGACAGCAATGGCAGAGGCACTCGGAAGCACAGTAGAAACAGCATACAGCCCGATCAAAGGCATAGCTGCCAAGATTATGGGCAACGCATACTTCAACGACGCACTTATGTGGGAATACTGGCCTGAGGTCGGAGACATCACCAACGAAAGCGGTTTCTCTGCAATCCCGACAGGATTCTGTATGCTTGGCGTAAAGAATGCCACTCCGGAGATCACTGAATTCTACGACTACAGCTACCCGCAGGCAAACTTCAAGGGCGTCAACGAATACGCTACATTCTGGACAGCAGACGCTGTTGAGGATGAAGAAGGAATGGCTTACTACAGATACATCATCTGCAACCAGCCTGACATTATGATCGGAAAGGGAGACGCAAAGTCATTCGGCGCATCGGTAAGATGCGTACGCTCTGCAAAATAAGAAAACGAAATATTATCTGAGATCGGTCACTATCCAGTCTGAATCAAACTCTGATGAAGGACGGAATGAAGTGACCGATTCTTTTTTTGTCTGCTTCATAGACCTTACCTCGACGATTACCGTATTGCCGTCCACAAGGCTGAAAACACCTCTTCTAAGATGTCCGTCAAGGGTCACTGTAAGATCGGCTCCGTACATTCCGCAGTCCACCTTGGATATGAGTTCATAGAAGATCGAGTCCTCTGACGGGGTCTCCTTCCTTACATCGAACGCCGAATGCAGATTGACGAAGAGCAAGGCAGGGTTGTTCATAAAGGCAAGCGACTCTGTGCCGACCTCCTCAATGATGACTTCCTTGGTTACTGGATCCATAGTCCATACGGTCTCTCCGTCACAAAGAACCTCAAGGCCGTTTCCTACCATCTGATAGGCCTCGTCCTGAACCTTGACTTCTGCAGTGCCGGAAATGCGTGCCTTGGACATATTCACGGTATATGAACATTCCATCACCACACACGAAGAGGTAAAGGAAGCATAGAGTTCTCCGAGAGGGTTTCTATGCTGCGCGAAAAGCGCTCCTGCAGAGGACAGCAGGAGCATTATGATTGTATTGAAAATCTTCATCATATATTACTGTTGCAGAAACGGTGCAATCACCTGATCAAGCTCTGCGATATCAGACACGAGCACCTGGCGTGGCTTCGAGCCTTCCTGAGGGCCCACGATTCCCGCAGCCTCAAGCTGGTCCATCACACGGCCTGCTCTTGCATATCCCATACCCAACCTTCTCTGAAGGTCGGAAGTCGAACCCTTCTGTGAAGTCACGACCATTCTGGCCGCATCCTCGAAGAGAGGGTCAAGATTCTGGATATCGATTGTGCCGCCGCTTGTCTCGCCGTCCTGAGATTCAGGAACAGGCAGATAATACGGTGAACTGTAGCACTTCTTGTATCCGGTCTGGTCACCGATGAACTTGGTGATCTTGTTTATTTCAGACATACTTACGAGTGCGCACTGGATACGTTCCATCTTCACACCCGCATAGTACAGCATATCTCCCTTTCCGATAAGGTTCTCCGCACCTGTCGAATCCAGGATTGTCCTCGAATCGGTTCCTGAAAGCACACGGAAAGCGATTCGTGTAGGGAAGTTGGCCTTGATAAGACCTGTGATGACGTTCACGGAAGGTCTCTGAGTAGCGATTATCACGTGGATACCGGCAGCTCTACCCTTCTGTGCAAGACGGATGATTGAAGCCTCTATGGTCTTTGCCGCCTTCTTGGCCTCAGGGCTTGCACCGCCGGCCATAATGAGGTCGGCATACTCGTCGATCACAACTACAAGATATGGAAGATACTTGTGTCCGTCTGTAGGAAGTAGATGACGGTCCTTGTATTTCTCATTGTAAAGCTTGAAATCGTTCACTCCGGCAAGCGCGAGAAGATTGTATCTCTCATCCATCTCGATACAGAGCGAGTTGAGCACCTGCTCTGCCTGCTTAGGTGTCTTCACGATTGCATTTCTGCGCTCGTCCTCCTCGCTTGCAGCAAGAGGAAGCACAGCGAGATAATGCTTGAGGAGCGAGTTGTATGCAGTGAACTCCACCATCTTAGGGTCAACGAACACGAACTTGAGCTCCGACGGATGCTTCGCATAGAGGAGAGAAGAGATGATAACATTGAGTCCCACAGACTTACCCTGCTTGGTTGCACCTGCAACAAGGAGATGAGGTGCATCTGTAAGGTCGAATGTCTTCACCTTCTGGGTAATGGTATATCCGATCGCGATAGGAAGTTCCGCATCGCTGTTTCTGAACGAGTCATCGTTGAGCATAGACTTCAGAGGAACGATCGAAGGCGTGCTGTTAGGGACCTCGATACCAACGCTGTCCGGAAGCATCACAACACGTACTCCATTGACTCCCAATGCCATAGCCACCTCTCTATGCACATTCTCGATTGCCGACACTCTTACACCCGGAGCCGGGAAGACCTTGTACAAAGTCACAGTAGGTCCTACGACAGCAGTAACCTTGTCAACCTCGATCTTGTAGTTCAGCAATGTATTTCTGATTCTGTTGTTGTTGATGTCGAGCTCCATCTGGCTGACCTTGTGCTGACCCT
Organism: Bacteroidales bacterium; assembly: GCA_017546275.1. Taxonomy (GTDB): domain Bacteria; phylum Bacteroidota; class Bacteroidia; order Bacteroidales; family UBA932; genus Cryptobacteroides. The sequence continues at coordinate 27,617 of JAFYXE010000017.1, forward strand.
CAGCATAGTCCTTCAGAAGGTCGAGAGACGGGAACTCATAACGCTGCAGTTCCTCTCTATTGTCGATTCTCTCGAGTTCCTCAGTGACAGGAATCGAAAGATCGTCATTGCGGATCACTTCCATCTGAGCAACCTGCTCCACCTCCGGTTCAGCCTCATCTTCCACCTCTGGCTCTACTTCAAGAGCAACTTCCGGCTCGAACTCCATCTCTTCTGGGGCAGCCTCAGGCTCAAGCTCGACCTCTACCTCAGCGAGTGCTTCAGGGAACTCCACAGGTTCCTCTGCAACATCCTCAAATGGCAGTTCCACCTCCTCGACTGCCGGTTCTACCACTGGCACAACCTCAGGCTCTTCAGCCACTGCCTTAGCTTCGCCGGTCTCAGCAAACCACTGTGCGAACTTTCCGTTCACGAACAGCAGCCATACCACAGCAAGTGCAAAGATGATGAAGACGGTCACGATATGTCCCACAAGGTTCATCAGTCCGGAAACCACGGCCTGACCGGCATCTCCTCCAAGACCGCCGCCGAACAGCGAGTCAGATCCGAAGAGAGAGAGCACCATCGACATCAGGAAGGCACCGCTTACTGTCACAAAGGTAGTGCGGAGCAGGCCTATGCTCTTCTGCCAGAAGAAAAGTCTGTATGCGCAGGCTCCAAGGAGGAACACAAGCACAAAGCTTCCGAAACCGAGGAAGTCAGACATAAGGAAATGGCTCCAGGTGTAGCCCATCTTGCCACCCCAGTTGAGCACATCCACGCTTCTGTCCATCATCTCAGGATGCGACAGAAGGCTCTGATCTGCCTTCCAAGTGAAAAGATAGGACAGAGTAGATACCAATGTAAACAAGGCAAAGCCGAAAACGGCTCCGCCTGAACATTTCAACAATATTGATTTCTGGTGTTTATCCAGTTTCTTTAATCTGATACTCTTCTTCTTTGCAGCCATATTTTACTTGTGCTGTTTCCAGTTTCTCTGATTGTTCTTCTGCCTCTGATTCTTGTTGTTGTTCTTCTGGTGCTGAGCGCCTGGACGGGCGAACGACGCGCCTGAATCCACCTTGCCGATCTGCATTCCCTCAGGGACCTTGATTCTGTAGTCGGAAAGCTTCTCTATATCCTGGAGGATGGTCTCGTCTGCTACGGTATCCTTGTTCCAGATAAGATACTGCTGTCTCATATAGATTGCAAGCGACCTGATCATCTCGATTTTCCTGTCGCCGTCCTCAGTAGAAGCGATGAGTTCAATGATGTTCTCGATATTTCTTCCGTAATGCGTAGCCTTGACAGGGCGTTTCTCGAAAGGCACTGGCAGTGGGCGCTCATTAAGGCTTTCCGGTGCCGGAAGCGGATATGGTGAATCCACATCGAGACTGAATCCCGAAATGATGTGAAGGTGGTCCCAAAGCTTCTGCTCGTAATTATCCTGAAGACGCACAGCCGGGTTGATGATCTCCATAACCTTGATCACAGCCCTTGCCTGTTCATTGCGCTTTTCTCTATCCTCGATAGTCTTCAGATAGTCCACCATCTTCTGGACATTACGGCCGTACTCCGGAATGTAAAGCCTTACTCTTTCGGTATTGTAAAGCAGTTTGTAAGTCTCGATATCGTTATTCTCCATAGTATTCAAATCTTGTTTGTCCTTAACACGCAAATATACGAAATAATATCCTAAAGGGACATATGAAGAAGAGCTATTTTACGTTTTTGATTTCGCCTGTGTGGACATACCACAGATAAGCCTCAACCGAGGTGTAACCCATCCTTTTCCATATTCCGGCATATTTCACCATCTGCCTCTCATATTTCCTGTAATGCTCACCGAACTTATAGTCGATTATTATGACCTTTCCGTCATTCACAACCACCCTGTCAGGACGATAGATCTCGCCATCCGTATCGATGAGACTGATCTCATTGTACACAGCCTCAGGCTTTTCCGGGAACCATCCGAGCTTCTCAGCCTGGAGCAGACGCTCCGAAAGGAAGGTCCTTATCTCAGCAGCCTCGTCTTCGGTTACCTCACCGGCCGCAGCCGAAGCCTTTACAGCCTTATTCAGATCCGAAACCACTCTGATCTGTGCAAGGATATCGTGCAGAACAACTCCCTTTATTCTGTTGGAAGCATTGATGCCGACATTGCCGTCCGCATCAAAGAAATCCAGCGAGTCTGCAGAAAACCTCAGTCTGCCGTCCAGAGGATAGGAAGGGCACTCATTACCCGGCTGCACAGGGAACTGCATAAAGGCAGATTTATCTGTATTCCTAAACGCATTGAAATCAACCATTTCACCGTAATCAAAGCGGATCACACCTTCACCACCACTCCTTCTCACATCCTCAAGTCTGCCAGATGCAGAGACAAGCCAGTAAAGGATCTGCGAGAAATCTGCAAACTGAGTGAGATCACCGTCCTGCACAGCTGTCAGACATTTCGTAGACGGTGTCTGGGCTATGATATGCATTCCGAGCGACGCTCTGGTCATAGCCACATAGAGCGTATTGATATTATCAACCTGCTGCAGGAAGTTCTCAGCCTTGTAATGCTCCGAGAACAATGTGGCCTCCGAAGACTTCGAGAGGAGGACGTCGTACACTCCCTCGGCCACATCCTCCAAAGGAGTGGACTTGAGATCAGGAGCACACCAGCAGCTGTCTGCCTTGTAAAGTTTTATGTTTTCCGCAAAAGGAATGATCACATACGGGAAGTCCAGACCTTTGGACTTGTGGATGGTCATCACCCTCACGCTTTCTCCAGCAGATGGAGAACTGATCGACGAGTCGTCGGTCTCCCAATGTTTAAGGAAGCCGCGGAGATTGTTTCCGGAGGCAGCGACAAAGTCCTGAAGACCGTCCATAAACGACTGGATATGCAGAACCTCACCCTTCCAGGTCTCGTTTGCGTCTGTCTCCTTGATGCTTCTGAGAAGTGTTTCGGCCATATCCACAAGAGAGGTACATCCCTTAGGGACCTCTATCTCCATAGAGTCGGCAAGGAAACTGTTGACAGTATCTTCCGGATTGTCGATATATGAAAGAAGCGAAACAAGACGACGCACGGTCACAGAACTGCGCACCTTGAGCGAGTCGTCAGTAATCACTGTTATTCCATTGTCTATCAAGAACGTAGCAACACTCTCACCGATCGCATTGCTACGTACGAGCACAACGATGTCCGACAGGCTTGCACCTGCTTCCCTCGCCTCGTTCACACTGTCAAGGACAGTCTGGAGTTCATTATCCTTCGCGCAGAAAGACACGCTGACGCTGCCCGACTGCGCACCCTTTCTGGCCACCTTCTGCTGGACGTCGGCATAGATTCTTGACAACGGGCCATCCTCACCCGCTCCGTTCATAGCATCCAGCACCTCTGCTGCCGCCACGAAACAGGCATTGTTGAAGTTCACGATGTTCGCAAGGCTTCGATAATTTGTATCGAGCACCTCTTCCTTATGTCCAGGAAACTCATCCGGAACCACACAGTCCAGCAGTTTCCAGTCGGAACCTCTCCATCGGTAGATACTCTGCTTCACATCACCCACGATCAGGCTCTCGCCTCCCTGCGAATCACTGTTGTGCACCAATGGGCTGAAGTTCGCCCACTGCACACTCGCGGTATCCTGGAACTCATCCAAGAGGAAATGGTCATAGCGGACTCCTGTCTTCTCATATACGAAAGGAGCGTCAGAACCGTCGATGATGCCCTTCAGAATAGAGTTCGAATCATCGATACAAAGCACATTCTTCTCCTTCATCAGTTCATTGAACGTGCGGTTGAGTTCTCCTGCCACACCCAGACCATATATCTGTCCGTCAAGGATGCAGGCTGTGCTGTACACCTTATACTCGGCGCTCCACAATGCACAAAAATCATTGAGCGGAGCGTCCAGGAGCCCGCTTACTTTGTCACGATGAGTCTTTATCTTCGACTTTGCGAACCACTGGTCGCTGTCCTGAGCCTTGGACATAAACGAAGACGTAGGAGGCTGAGGATCATCATTGTCCTTAAGAGCAGCATAATTGTACAAAGCCTTCATAAATCCCCTGTTGCTGTCCTCCGGGCGAATGCCGGCCTCCGTCAGCACATCGAGTGCTGCCTGTGCCGCCTCCTTCACACTTGTCCTGAAAGACACGATTATCTCACGGCACACTTCCCTTATCTTAAGAAGTTTCTCCATCGAGAATGCCTCCTTGTCATCAAGGCCCATACGCTCCATCGCCTCCTGTCGCTGAGGCGACTTGAGTCTGAGCGCCATCTCCATAAGATTGGCATCCGTGCTGTATCTTCCACCCTGTTCAATCTGTTCCAATACATTGTCGGTGAGCCACTTCAAGAGGTTATGATCATCCTCCGTCAGCGAATCCAGAATGCGGTCCACACTCTCGGCCACAAGTGACTTTCTGTCCAGTTCCACCTGATATGACGCGAACTGGCCGATCTCACGCGAAAAGGCCTTGAGCGTCTGCTGGAAGAACTTGTCTATCGTGCTTACAGCAAAGGCGGTATAGTCGTGGAGGATATCCCTCAACACCCTTCCGGCCTTCTGCCTCAACGCCTCCTCGTCAGCAAACAAAGACGGAACGAAATCTGCAAAGTATCCCGAACGGCGCGGATCCTGAGAAAGAACAAAGAGTTCCTTCAGGATACGGCTCTTCATCTCCTCTGTAGCCTTATTGGTAAAGGTCACAGCCAATATATGCCTGTAGGCATACCTGTCCTCCTGTTTCAAAAGAAGGCTAATATATGTTCTGGCAAGCGTATAGGTCTTACCTGAGCCTGCCGAGGCTTTCATTATCTTCAGCATATCATCTACCGCATATATTCCTGAAATCACAATATCCGCAGACTGAAGAGTCTTCTGTCCTGCGGAATCCCTTCTCCATATCTGTCATCTCGTCAAGCAGTTCCTCAAGATGAGCCGAAACCGCATCATAGAACTTCGCATTGACCGGCACGACCTTCGGCGTGTCTGCAAACAGACGCGAGGTCGAATAAACACAGTTAGAAAGACGCTTTCCTTCCACTTCCTTCCTGCCGGAAAGCAGCAGGTCATAGATATAGAACTGGAAGGCAATCTTAGGTCTGTCCTTGACATCTTCAGCGAAGATCTTGTCTGCGATGATTTCCGCACTTAGGTCATCTATGTCAATGTCTTCATCCAGAACCTTTCCGGTCTTGTAATCCACCACTCGGACTTCGCCGTCGGCAAAGCTGTCCAGACGGTCGATGAATCCCTTGAATCTGAATCCGTGGAACTCGCCTCTTACATTGAGTTCCCTTCCTATGATCTCGAAATAGTCTCTTCCTGCCTCATCAAGAAGTTCCAGATCTCTCTGAAGGGTCTTCATCACATAGCGCACGATGACATCAGTCACGACGATGTTTCTTCCGCTGATGTCGACAGCATTCATCTCATTGATTATAAGAGCCTTCACCTTAGCCTTTATATCACCTTCGCGTTTCAGCCAGGACTTTATGCACTCCTTGGTGATACGTGTCTGCACATCAGTCAGCGAACGCTCCGCCTCGCCCTTTCTGTCAAAAAAGAAGTCCACAGCCATAGCAGACTCCGAGGTATAGATCGAGCGCATAACCTCGTGGAAGACATTACCGAACATACCGTAGTCCAGTGACTCCGCCACTTCCTCCTCCTTCTGCAAACCCTTCACAACGGCATAATAGAACTTCGCCGGGCAAGCAAGATAATTCTGGACAGCCGTTGCCGACAGCACTGTCTCGCGTATCTTGCTGACATCCTCTTCTGTCTTCACTATCTCCTGGACATCAGAAGCCATCATACCGTCAAATTTCACCACATATCTGTTAAGCGGTACACCGAAATGATACTCAAGCTGCTTTATGTATCTGCTCTCCTCACCTGACTTGAGACCTTCCGTTCTGGAATCCACCATCATCCACACCTTCTCAGCCCTCGAAATCATCCTATAGAAATAATAGGCCCAGATCGCATCCTGCAACTCATAGGTCGGAAGTCCGAAGCCCTTTCGAAGCTCAGGCGGAACAAACGAAGAACTTACGTTCCTTCGAGGGAACACGCCCTCGTTCGCCGACATAATCACAAGATGAGTGAAATCTAGCGCACGTGTCTCGAGCGGACCCATAATCTGGAGTCCCTTCAGAGGCTCGCCACGGAAAGGTACTGACAGCATTGAAAGAAGCTGAGACAGCAGACGGATATATGTAAGCGGAAGAATCTCCAGACCGCTTCCGACAGATCCGAGGCTGTCCAGAAGCATATTTATACATTTATAATATTCCTTCGCATATTCAAGTTCCAATGCCAGTTCCGCATCTGCCGAAACTGCTGAAGCCACAACAGAGACCACCTCTTGCTGATAAGCGGCAAACGAACGTATCTGCTCCCTGTCACGTGACTTAGGGTCACGCACAACCGGACGGAACACCATATCAAGCAGAGGAGTTCCGCAAAGATCCTCCTGCGGGATGTAGTACTTGGCATCAGCCTTGACCTTGCTTATGATCTCAGCACTCTTCTCATCCACAGCGCTGCGGAAGAATTCATTAGAGAAAAGGTCGCGTACCTGCTTATGGTAGAAATGCCAGCTTCCGCGCCTGTAGGCCATATGCATCTGTATCGACGCAACCGTCTCCATCATCACATAGAGAAGACTTCCACGCATCGGAAGGCCCATTGTCACATTGATGTCCTGCACAGAAGAAGGTATCGAGTTAAGCACAGGAGCCAGAAGTCCCTCATCCGGAAGAACCACTGCACATTCATCCGCGACAGGCACGGAAGCCAAGATATCCGGAAGACGCTTTGCCTGACCAATGGACGAAGATACACTTACCACATTGATCTCTGGAACAGGCAGCCCTTCTGCATCCCAGTCAGCTACCTGCGGAAACTCTATCACATTGTCACGCATAAACAGAGAAGACCTGTTCTGCGGATCCTTTATCATATCACCGGAATAATCCCAACAGAACTCCGCCATATGCGCATCCCTCAACTTCCTCAAGAGAGTCTTCTCACATTCGTTCAACGTATTCAGTCCTATGAATACAAGAACTGAATCCTGCGGCAGCACTCCCTCAAACACCTCGGGCGCCGAAGACTGCTTCAGTCTTGTAGCCACATCTCTATACACCATTCCCTCATATGCCAGACCCTTCTCGTTCAATGAAGCATTGAAATCCTTATAGAGATTATATAATATATTCCATATAAGAAGGAAGCGGCCTTTCACATCAGGATTGTCTGTATCAAGATTAACTGTGAGTTTGCCCGAAATGTCACTGAAGTGGCTGATGAAACCCTCAATGGCCTTTCTCTGATTCTCCGTCAGATACGAAAACGAATCCTGGATAGCCTTGTAATCCGATACGTTTGCGAACAGCTGGCTCGGATCAGCCAGATACTTGTCCACATCATTGAAGTCGCTCAGAATCACATCACCCCAGAAGATGAACTCATCAAGAGGCTCTGCCTTCGGGTTCAGCTTGCTGTATGACTCATACAGATACAGCAGCAGCCTTACCTTATCAGTAACAGCCGCACCGCTTACCTTATAAAAGAGGTCATTGATGGTCAGCATCTGAGGGGCCATCAGCGGCCTGGCAAACGGATCCGATGCCACAGCCTCGCTGAGATGCTTCCTGAAGAAAGCCATCGATCTTCTGTTCGGGAAAACGAAACAGCGGTTATTTATATTGCCTGCAGAGTAATAGTGCTCTGCCACCTGTCTGAGAAAAGGTTTCATATATACTGTTTTACTCTGCAAATATAACCTTTGTATTTGCCAAAACACAGCACAGTCCGGACAACTTTGAAGAATTTGAAAAAATTTCGATTTTTTTGCTGAAATGTTTGGAAATATCAAAAAACACCTTACCTTTGCAACAGATTCAATTTAGAATTATTCAAAATTACAATACTAACAGATTTAAAACTTACAGTTATGACAAAGAAATTCAGATGCTTGGTTTGCGGTTATATTCACGAAGGCGAAAATGCTCCTGCAGAGTGCCCTATCTGCCACGTTGGTCCAGAGAAGTTTGAGGAGATCGTTGCAACAGACGGTGAGCTCACTTGGGCAGACGAGCACAAGCTCGGTTCAGCAAAGGAAGTTGATCCGGAAATCCTCAAGGGACTCCGTGACCATTTCGCAGGTGAGTGTTCTGAAGTGGGAATGTACCTTGCAATGAGCCGTCAGGCAGACAGAGAGGGTTATCCAGAGGTTGCAGAGGCATTCAAGAGATACGCTTGGGAAGAGGCAGAGCACGCAGCTAAGTTCGCTGAGCTCCTTGGAGAGTGCGTATGGGATACAAAGACAAATCTCGAGAAGAGAATGCTCGCTGAGCAGGGTGCTTGCGAGGACAAGCTCCGCATCGCCAAGCTTGCAAAGCAGCAGAACCTCGACGCAATCCACGATACTGTTCACGAGATGTGCAAGGATGAGGCTCGTCACGGTGCCGGCTTCCAGGGACTCTTCAACCGTTATTTTAAATAATAGACTACATTAAAGCGATTTAGCCTTATAGACTCAGCAGGCATTGGCTCCCGAAACCGACGACAAACCGAATGCAATCAAACTTGTTTGAATTGCTGAGGTGCGGAGGAGGAAAAGATTCAAAGAATCTTAAAGGGAGGGGACCCACGAAGTGGGGAGGACCTGCAGAGGATATAAGGCTAAATCGTTTATATCAGAATATATTATTCATCATCAAAGCCGAAGTCGGCAGCAAAGCGCTCGGCGATGTCGTCCGGAACATCGAAGCTCAGATTGCTCCACAGATCTTCCATCTGACGACGATCCTTCTTCGTAGGACGTCCCGCTCCCCTGTCGCGCTTCAGGAAGAACGTCTCCACCGGTGCCCTCAACTTCGCCAGCTCCTCAGCAGGAGTCTGATTCTCCGCATACTGCGGCACCAGCTTCGCACCCTGACGCTTGTCAATCAGCTCAAGCACCTTATAGGTATATACAACCGCTCCCTTGCGGGCAACGATCACATCCCCCGGCTTCACCGGCTTGGACGGCTTGGTATCCGCGCCATTCACACGCACTTTGCCACCCTTGCAGGCATCAGTCGCCTCAGTCCTGGTCTTATACACTCGTATCGACCAAAGATACTTGTCTATTCTTACTTCTTCCATAATATCACCGCTTAAAAAGTGCGTGCCTCCAAAGAAGGAAGACACGCACTCAACATATCCAAATAACGTTCAGCTTATTGATATGTTTACTCTTCGTCTTCAAGACCTTCATAGTCCTCATTCTCGAGGAAGGCCTCTGTCTCCGGATCGATGTATGAGTCGATATCCTCCTCCGGACGTGTGACAGCCTCGAGAAGCATTGTCGATTTGTCACGAGGAACAAGAAGGAAGTCCGGCATATCAGCAGGAACGAGGATAGTCTCACCCTTCTCGAACTCATAAGTGTCCATACAAGGCTCGCCCTTCTCGTTCACTGACGGAACCTGGATTGTAGCTGCGCCTTCAAGACAGATATATACTATGAAGCTTTCGAACTTTTCAGTGTAGATGTGGAGCGGATCTGTAAGCGCGATCTGTGACACGCAGAACTGTGGGCACTCTACGAGATCCTGGATCATCTGACCCTCCTGGCTCTCATCGTGGCAGTGACACTCGTGTCCCTCCTCCTCGCAGTGGCACTCGTCACCGCAATGACACTCATCTCCGCAGTCGCATACTGTAGGACGGCAAGGCACATATGATGCCTCCTCTCCCCAGAGCGGACCCTTGCGGTAGATGCCCGGATCGAATGCGCGATAGTCGATAACGTCAATCGCCTCCTCGAGGTGCATCTTTCTTGCTGTAGCAGGATCGAATTCACGGCCCCAGTCGTAGAGTCTGAATGTCATATCTGAAGACTCCTGGATCTCAGCGATGGTAAGACCGCCGTCAGCAGCGTGAACTGTACCTGGTGTGATGAAGATGACGTCACCCTTTCTTGGCTCGATGACATTAAGGATCTCATCAACAGTACCGTTCTGGCATCTGTCATAGAACTCCTGAGCTGTCACGTCACGGTTGAAGCCGCAGTACATCTTTGCACCTGGCTTTGCATCCATCACGTACCAGATCTCAGCCTTTCCGAGTGAATCATATCTCTCGATAGCCACCTCATCGTCTGGATGAACCTGAACAGAGAGCTTGTCGTTGATGTCAAGGAACTTGATGAGAAGAGGGAACTGACGGCCGAAGCAGTTGTACACCTTCTCACCGACGATTCTCTCAAGGTAAGTCTCCATCAGGTCGCTGATGGTATTGCCTGCAAGCCATCCGTTTGCGACTACCGAATCCTCGATGCCCATATCGGCAAGCTCCCAGCTCTCTCCGATGAGTACATCTGTACCGAGAACTGTCTCGTTGCCTTCTTCGTCACACTGAACGAACTGCTTTCCAAGGTTTGCCACAAGGGCGCTTCCTCCCCAAGGTCTTGGCGATGGGACAGGAATGAATTTAAAAGGATAAAGTTTCTTTTCCATATGCTGTTTAGAGTCTAGCCTTCAATGCCTCTGCCTGTGCCTCGTAGCCTGGCTTGCCGAGAAGAGCGAACATATTCTTCTTGTAAGCCTCTACACCTGGCTGGTCGAATGGATTCACGCCAAGTACATAACCGCTGATACCGCAAGCCTTCTCGAAGAAATAGAAGAGGGCTCCGAGGTTGTACTCGTTGATGCACTCGATAGAAAGTGAGAGCTGTGGAACGCCACCGTCGATGTGAGCGAGCTTGGTTCCGAGCTCAGCCATTGCGTTGCACTCCTCAACGTGCTTGCCAGTAAGGAAGTTGAGGCCGTCAAGATTCTGAGGATCGTTCTCGATGAGCATAGAGCGCTTGCTCTTCTCGACTGTAACCACAGTCTCCATAAGTGTACGCTCACCGTCCTGGATGTACTG
>JAFYXE010000018.1 GCA_017546275.1 Bacteroidales bacterium
ACCGTAGCAACTGTCTCGCTGCTCTGGGAGAAAGTCATCACGGCTCCGGCAATCGGCGCTCTGCCGGCACGGTTTACAACCGTACCCTTCACGCCTCCCCACTCGCTCTGTGCGAAGAGGACTGTAGCGCAAAGCACTGCCGCAATTGTTAAAAGTACTTTCTTTATCATATTCTGAACTGTCATCTCGAGCGAAGTCGAGAGATCTATTTGGTAATTACTATATAAGTCGGATAGTGGTCACTGTAGCCACCGATGAAAGCACCGTTAGAGAAGGTCCTGAACGGAGTACCCTTGTACTGTCCCGACTGGTTTGTCAGGAACTTCGCGTTGAAGATACGTCCGTAGTAGCCTTTCTTGTGGAGCTGGCGCAGACCGAACGTTCCCTCCTGCGGGTTTGCAAGAGCATTGTTGACCAGAAGAAGGTCGTAGATGCTCCACACACCCTGATATGCGAGCGAACCGAAGCCTGCCTTGAGCATAGATGTGAAAGGAGAGAAGAAATCGACGTCAGTAACATCCTCCTTGAACTCCCTTCCGTGGAGATACTCGGCCATCGACGGATCTGTAGGATTGTCATTCATATCACCCATACATACGATCTTGATTCCAGGATACTTCTCCTGCATCATCATCGCGTGGTTGTACATAATCTCACCGCCGCGGTCACGAAGCTGGTTACCGCCCTTCTTTCCGCCGGAACGTGAAGGAAGGTGGGCCACATATATAGCAAAGTGCTCACCATCAATAAGTCCGTGTACCATAAGGATGTCGCGTGTCCTGAAATAATCACGCTCCTCCTTGCTCTGGATCCACTCGATCGAACTTCCCTCGAATGTGAACGGAATAGACTCGCTGTCGAGGAAGGTAAACACCTCTGGCTTGTAAAGCAGAGCCACATCGACACCACGTCTGTCCGGTCCGTCATAATGAACGATCTGATAGTTCGCCTCGGCGATCTGAGGATCCATCACGAGATCCTCGAGCACGAGACGATTCTCGATCTCCGACACTCCGAGCAGAGCGTGCCAAGCACTGTTCTCCTCCTTCATAGCCTTGATCACCTTGGCCATATTCTGAAGCTTCTTCTGATACTTGGCCTCGGTCCACTTGTTCTTTCCTTCGGGAAGGAACTCAGAATCATTTTTCACAGGGTCATCATAGATGTCGAAGAGATTCTCCAGATTGTAGAATCCTATCACATAGCTCTTTTCACCCTTCTTCTGAGCATCAGCTCCAGCGCAGAACAGCACCAAAGCCGTCAAAGCAACTAGTATTCTTTTCATATTCTGTAATATCTAACTGTCATTTCGAGCGCAGTCGAGAAATCCCCTACCACCACACATCCGATGTCGTAGGATCTGCGGCTTCTATCTTCGCCGCCTTCTCCTCGCCGATCTTTGCAGGAAGGTTCACAAAGAAGTCAAGGCCGGTAATTTCCTCAAGCTGATCGATAGACATCGCGTGCTGTTTTCCCGGGCTGCTCTCGGAATACGCCCTGTGCTCGAAATAGAAAGCCACTGCGTTCCAAGTGCCGAGAGTAGAAGACTTGCTGTATTTGAGGACCGCCTTGAAATAAGAATCCGGTACAGTCACATCATTCTTGTATGAATCCTTCTCGATCTTGCTTGACGGGCTCACCATACATCCTGTCACGACATAAGTCGTATCTGATGTGTTGGCGTAGCCTCTCACCTTGTCTTCAAGCTTAGCCCAGATCTTCTGATTGAGGGCAGGAAGCTGTGGAGTCATATTGGTTCCGTAATATGTCTGAGCATTGGCCTCGTAGCAGCACTGGCGGTCCGCCGATGCCACCTGGTGTCCTCTGTCATAGTCTCCTGCATAACCTCCGAAAGGAGCGGCAGAGTCGTCTCCGAGAAGCGGATCCATCGCCCACTCCTCAGTTCTTCCTGCACTGCCGTTTGTATAAAGCTTGCAAAGAGGATATGCCACCCAGAGAGCCACACGGTCCTTCTGGCTCCATCCGAATGTGTAGTTGCGGTACTTCTTGCCGTTCATAGTGAAACTGTGGCTGTAGTATCCAAGGTCCGGATTGTCCATAGAAGGAAGCTCAAGCCAGCCTGTCGCTTCCAGACCGGAATTGCCTCCACCGTTATCAGAACCGGTTCCGTCACCGTTGCCGTCACCGGAACCGTTACCGTCACCCGAGCCGTTGCCGGAACCCGTATCATCATCGTCCTTGCCGTCATCCGGGCGAGCACCGGCAGCAAGCTGCTCAAAAGAGCACTCCACCCATTTCGACCCGTTGTCAAGCACGATTGAAAGACTTCTGGTCTTCTCCGTATCATTGACATCGTATGCGAGCTTTACATTGCTCTTGTTGCCTGAACCCTCAGTAACATTCAGTCTCGCCCAGTTAACAGAACCCTCATCGGCCACAAGGGCAAGGGTCCAGTTGCCTGCGCACTTCACGTTCACGAACTGTTCGCCCTTTCCGGAACCCACTGAAGGGTTCTTGATGGACACTTCAAGCACGCTGCCGCTCACGGGAGCATCACAAGAGGTCAGCACAAGGCCGCAGATAGCCATCAAGGCCACTGCGGCACTGTATATTGAAATGAATCTTATCATTACTCTGAATATATAGTGATAGACTTAATATAGACTGCTGCAGTTGTAACAGTCCAGCCAATCTCTATTTTACCAGATGCCTGTCCTTCGAATGTATAGTCTGTAGGAGATGTTGTCATATTCTTAGACGAACCAAACTGGCTGTCACCGACCTTCACACTAAGAACAGCATCTGTACCTGAGGCTCCTGCGCTGTTGACAATAATCTTGGTAATTGTGCCCTCAATACCTTCGGTTGACAATAATATTGACGATGCCGGATCTGCCTTCTTTCCCATCTGAAGACCACGTCCGTTTGAATTATCGAAGCCAAGATAATCCGAATCATTCATTACAAACGTCCACTGGAGTCCGTTCAGAGTAACATTTGAACTTCCAAGATCTCCGCTTGCGAAAGTGTATGACCACATTCCCTCGCCAGTCACCGGAGGAGTAACAGGTTCCTCTGTTCCTTCACCAGGAACGTGGCTGATATAGAAAGCAGGAACTGGATTTCCGCCGCCCTGAGGTGTGCCCTGATATGAAGTTCTCTTTGATCCGAGTGTCACAGTATCACCAACCTTGAGGCCGATCTGAGAGAAAGACTTGTCGTTTGATCCTACCCACTTTGAAGTCATACCATAGATATAAACCTCACCAGTCGCATCCTTAATTGTAAAGTTACCATAGTCAGTCTTGGCAATGTTAATGATCTCACCTGTAAGCTCGTACCAAGTATCATCCTCTGCAGATGCAAGGAATTCAGCAATTGTCGCCTTCACGAGATTTGTCGGCTGTCCTTCAACAGGGAGGTCTCCACCGCCCGTATTTCCACCGTCGGTAGCACCTGCGTTGAAGTCCTTTTCAGCTGCAGCAGAGAAGTCTACTGCCACGCCACCCTCGGAAGCCACGAGCTTCATATCATCAAGACGGTATGCACTTGCCACGTCAACCTGCATACAGATCGAAAGGTTCTCTGTGCCTGCAGGAACGGTGAAGTTTGCAGTTGCAACATTCCATCTTCCGTCTGCAGTACCTGCGAATGTATAGTCTATGAGCTCAACCCACTTCGCGCCGTCATTACTGAGGAAGATGTGATACTCGCTGTTTGTGAATGTGCTGCCGTAATCCTGTGAATACTTCTCAGTACCGAATGTGAGAGTAAGACCTGTAGCACCGTTGAGAGCGATGTTCTTTGTCGCGAAATAAGGATAGTCCTTTCCGAAGAAGATGTTGTTCATACCTGAACCGGCATAGTCGGAATAAGAACCGTTAGAGTTGGAGTTGTTTCTTACTGTCGCGTTCTTTGAAGCATAAGTCACGTTTGCAGCACCTGTACCTGCAGCATTCTTCCAAGCGTCAGAACTGTCAAGGAACGGCCAGCCGTTTGAACCCTGAACCGCTGCAGACTTGTCATAGTTGTTGCTGTAGATTGCAGATGCATCAGAATCTCCGCCACCTGGGTTGCCGCCGGCGTTGCCTGCAGCGAAGTCCATCTCTACTGCCTTCGAGAAGTCGATTGCCGCACCGCCTTCAGAGATGACAAGCTTCATATCGTCAACACGATAAACACTTGCCACGCTCACCTGCATACAGATTGAGAGAGTCTCTGTTCCCTCTGGAACCGAGAAGTCTGCAGAAGCGATGTTCCAGCGACCCTCAGTGCCGTCACCTGCGAAAGAGTAGTCAGTGAGTTCCACCCACTTTGAACCGTCCTTGCTGAGGTAGATACGGAACTCAGACTTTGTGAAGATGCTTCCTACCGCAGTGTCCTGAGAATACTTCTCTGTACCGAATGTAAGAGTGAAATCAGTTGCACCACCTAGAGCGATACCGTTTGTCGAAAGATATGCTGCGCTTCCGAAGAACATATTGTTCTTACCTGAACCTGCATAGTCCGAATGTGTTCCGTCAGAAGTAGAGTTTGCACGTGCAGACATTCCCTGGAATGTATAAGTAACGTTTTCTGCACCTGTTCCCTTCTGGTTCTTCCATCCCTCGAACTGGTCAAGATATGGCCAGCTGCTGCCGCTGCTGCCGTATGTCTTTGTCGCCTCTTCCTTGTCGAAGTCGTTTGAATAGACGATGAGAGCCTCTGGAGAACCGCCAGGACCCGCCTGGGAAACAGTCAGATACTTGCTCTTCATACCGATAGTGAACTTGAGGTCTGCACTACGGTCCATTCCTGTGTTCTCGAGAACTGAGACTGTAACAGTCTGATCTTCAGCAGATGCTGAACCAGACTCTGGAGATACTACGACCCAGTCCGCATCAGTCTGGACCTTCCAGTCACGTGTTGCATTGACCGAAAGTTCCTTGTCGCCACCTGCAGCATCGAAAGTCATTTCGCTTGTGCTGATGGAAATATCAGGAGTGCCGAGATTCTCTTCAGGCTCCTGACAAGATGCAAATGCCGCCAGTGCCGCTACGGCACCAACAAGCAGATTTTTGATCCTCATAATTATAAACTTTAAACTTGCTTTTCTACACAATTCTTGAACCTACAAATATAATTACCGTGCCTCATTTTTGCAATACCCAAAATCTTCGCCAGACCACACTCACAGCCATTTTTCAAGAGTCCGAAAGCCGATTGCGCGCCAGCTTCGGTCGTTTCAACCAAAACTGGCGCGCAATCGTAATTTTTTCCTCTGAAAACGGACTAATATTCCGATACCGGAGAGGCCGATGCCGGCGAAAGTGCCGGTATGTCAAGTTTGAAAAGGGCACCTGTATTCTCCGATGCGTCAAACGGAATCGCATAGAGTCTGTAGTCACAGCCCCACTCCAATTGCACGTCAGTAAGCGCATCGATATGGAAGTTGTACACTCCAAGAAGTTCGTCATCCAGAAGCAGTGCACGTATCTCCTCATCTGTGGCACCTTCCTCCTCAAGCACATCCACAGGGTAGATCGTATAGATTGCATCAGCAGCATCTCCACCGAGAACGAACTTCAGGCGGACTACAGCCCAACCTGCAAAGTCCGAATACGAAGTGTTGTATGCAGCCAAGGCATCTCCGTCAAAGTACTTCAAAACGGAAGCCGACACCGAAGCATCGGTTGTTCCTTCTGCAGGCGCATCGAACCAGCATATCGCCACTTCGGATGCATAATTTCCTTCCGAATCCACGCAGACAGCGCAGGCATAATGCCTCATTCCAGGCTTGAGCGAGAAACTTCCGGTAGCGGTTCCTCTCTGGGCATAATACTTCACGAACTCTGCCCTATCCTCGCAGTCTCCCACAAGGATCGCCTGCTTTATCTGCTTGTCAATCAACTTCTTCACTCCCTCTGGAGTCGGTCCGCCGCTTCTGTCGAGATAATCCTGGTCAGCCACGATGGCAAGGTATGCCACGCTCGCATCAGACGGCTTGAAGGTCACGCTTGCGCTTCGTGCAGTAAGACTGTTGTATGAGATTTCAAAAGTGACGTCAGTCGGATCGTTCGGCTTAAGAGTGCGGAACTTTTCAGTGAAGAGAGGTGTAGTCAGGCCTCCGTCATAACCGAAGACGATGATCATATATTCGGTGTCCGGATCCAGTTTGTCATCAAAACTGTGAACCATCTCGCCGGTGTTCGTATGAAGCGGGAAGAACGGCTTGTAGTTCTTCAGAAGGAAGTCCTGAAGTTCCTCCATAGTCATATCCCTGTACACATCCTCCGGGAACTCCAGCCACACATACTCATCATCAGTTGTCGGAGTGATGAACAGCATAGCGGAAGTCGCAGTAATCTGATCCAGTTCGATCGTGAACTCCATCTCCACCTGCTCCAGCGCCGGTGTTGTCTCTGTCACCATTATGACGTCAGACACCACACCACCTGTCGCATCCGTATGGCAGGCAAACACCACAAACCTCTGTTCAGGCTTGAGACCGGTCACTTCCCTCTCGTATACTCCGGTCTTCATC
>JAFYXE010000019.1 GCA_017546275.1 Bacteroidales bacterium
ATCCTCAACGTTTCTGCAAAGGACAAGGCTACAGGCAAGGAGCAGAACATCCGCATCGAGGCTTCATCAGGTCTTTCTGACGCTGAGATCCAGAGAATGAGAGACGAGGCCAAGGCTAGCGAGGCTGCTGACGCTGCTGAGAAGGAGCGCATCGACAAGATCAACAACGCTGATGGAATGTGCTTCCAGACTGAGAAGAACCTCAAGGAGTACGGCGACAAGATTCCTGCTGAGAAGAAGGCAGCTATCGAGGAGGCTAAGAACAAGCTCCAGGATGCAGTGAAGGCTCAGAATATCGCTGACATCGAGAAGTACAACGTAGAGCTCGAGGCAGCTTGGCACGCAGCTTCTGAGGATATGGCAAAGGCAGCTCAGGCTGGCCAGGCAGGTCCTCAGGGTCCGTTCCAGGGTCAGGCAGGTCCACAGGGCGGTGCTGACGACCAGGGCGTTGACGAGCAGTAAAACAACACTTTACATAGATAGAAAAGTCCAGCTGAGAAATCAGCTGGACTTTTTGTTTGGTGCAGGTTTTGGATTGTGGAGGGGAAATGCGTGATTATGACGACTGCGATAATCTGTATCTTCATTGCGGGCTATATTATGGTCGCAATGGAAAATGTAACCAGGATCAACAGAACTGCTGTAGCCCTTATGATGGCTGTTCTTTGCTGGACATTGTTCTATATAGGTTTCGGAGCCTCTCCTGAGAACATCAGCACCTTTACAAGAACGCTGGGAGAGACTTCCGAAATCTTGTTTTTCCTGCTGGGAGCAATGGTGATAGTCGAGGTGGTAGACACCAACGGAGGCTTCAGCTTCGTAAGGGAGAAGCTGGTCTCGAAAACGAAGGTTGCATTGCTGTGGAAGCTGACGCTAATCACATTCTTCCTGTCATCGGTTCTGGACAATATGACAACTGCCATAGTTATGACAATGGTCACTGACAAACTTGTCAACGACAGGAGGGACAAGCTTTTCTATGTATCGATGATCATTGTTGCAGCCAACAGCGGAGGCGCATTCTCCCCTATCGGCGACGTCACAACCATTATGCTGTGGGTCAAGGGCAACATAAGTACGTTCGGAGTGATGAAGGCCCTGTTCCTTCCGGCACTTGTGTCAGTCATAGTGCCGGCTGTCATACTCAGTTTCTTTCTTAGAGGCAAACTAGGCAGAAATGAACTCAATGGCAACGCACATAGCCTTACTGAAGTGGAGATCAGTTCAGGAGAAAGAGTGGCAGTGTTCTGCGTAGGCGTCGGAGGCCTTCTCCTCGTTCCCGTATTCAGATTCGTTACCGACCTGCCGCCTTTTATGGGCATACTGCTTATTCTGGCCGTACTTTGGACAGTGACAGAATTCATATTCAAGCAGAAGAAATACCAGGACATTCCTCCAGGCCATCTTCCGGATGTCTCTGCCCTTCTGCACAAGATAGATCTGAGCACGATATTGTTCTTTCTTGGCATACTCACAACTGTCGCCGCCGTATCGGAAACAGGTGCGCTCAAGGCATTGGGCACAACATTGGACGCCACTTTCGACAGCAACCCGTACATCATCACAGGAATAATAGGCATCCTCTCTGCCATCATAGACAATGTACCTCTTGTAGCAAGCTGTATGGGAATGTATGATGTGGCGATGGTACCGGATACAATGACAGCTGCCGGAAACCTAGCTATCTATGGAATAGACGGTACGTTCTGGCAGCTGCTTGCTTACAGTGCAGGTACAGGAGGCAGTATGCTGATCATCGGATCAGCAGCGGGTGTCGTCGTGATGGGTCTTCAGAACATCTCGTTCGGATGGTATCTGAAGCATTTCAGCTGGATAGCCCTATTGGGTTTCCTTGCCGGTATGGCGACATTCGCGATCCTGTCCTGATTATTTCACAGGGATAGTGTCAACGCGCACATAAGTCTGTACATATGTCGCGTCATCCTTTGCGATCCAGACCATTTCATTTGCAGTGAGGCTCTTGACGATATATCTGTGAGCCCACTCGCCGTTATCGTGGTCATAGCTTCCGCGGATGATTGCGCCAAGCTCCGGATCTGTGTAAATGGTATATGAACCTGTCACCACGTGTGGGACATTGGTGAAACTGTCCATATTCTGATACATAGTGTATGTCTTGTCGTTACGTACGATATCAAGATATACGTATGTTCCTTCTGCCATATACATTCCGTTCCATCCTACAAGTTTCCACTGACCGGAAATGTTGTGGGCATTTACCTCAAGCTGCTGAGGCTCCTCCGGCAAGGTATGCTTCTCGCAAGAGACAGCTGAAAGCACGATGATTGATATCAGAATCAGTATTTTTTTCATATTCATTATTTTATTCTAATTGTTATCGATGACTTTGAAGGTGGGACGCCGAGTCCCTTGAGGATGAGTTTGACAGTTCCGGCTGATTCAGGCTCTGACGGATCGTAGGTTATACGCATCTGTCCTTCGGCATTATGCTCCACCGGCTCGGACTCGAAGGCAATACACTCGGGAAGGAAGGCCTTCTCACATCCGACCTGAAGAGTCTTGCCGCTCAGGTTGATGAAACTCACCGTTTCAACAGCTCTTCTACCGGATATGAAAGTCACCTCTGAGCGTCTTAGACGGATGTTTCCCATCTGCAATGGCCACTCTCCGGAAAGGTCGGCCCCCTGTGCGACATCCACCGAAAGTTTCAGAATGGCAGAGGGGCTGTTTCCCTCCTGAGTATAGATGAACACCTTCCTCTCAAACTTTCCGGGATGACCTTTCGGATTGTAGGTTACCAGAATCTCCGCTTCCTCACCTGGTTTGACTGCCGCCTGATGGCATACAGCCGAAGCACAGGAGCAGGAAGTTGTCAGTCTTCGTATTGAGATTGTCTCCTTTCCGACATTGGTGAATTTATACACGAATGTCTTCGGAGCATCGTCCTCATTCATAGGTTCCGCAAAGATATGCTTCTGTGCAAATGACAGATCGGCAGAATCCGCCGAATGTCTTGGATTTGACACAGCCTCCAGTCTCTCCTGAGGTATGATCCTCATCTGAGCCTGGAGCGCCGCAGCCGAAAAGGCCAAGGCAAAGCACATCATTATGAACCTGTATATCCTCATATTAAAGCCATCCGTTGCCGTTAGCCTTCTCGCGAACAGTTATGATGAACTTGGCGGTCTCTGCACCGGTCACGGTCGCAGCGGTCTGGCCGGCTTTAAGGCCCTTTACAACCACCTTTCCGTCTACAATCTC
>JAFYXE010000020.1 GCA_017546275.1 Bacteroidales bacterium
CCACTGGAAATATGCAGGTGCACCGTTCGCCTGGTACCGCTTCAGCCCGGGAATGAAGACAGTGGCTGGTCTCTATGAAGAGAACGGCAAATACAAGCTCATCACATTCCTCGCAGAGAGCCTCTCGGAGAACGACACTCCGCAGAGCGCAAAGAAGCACCTCCTCGCTACATACAGCCACGGCATCTTCAAGCCGGTTGTACCTGTGAAGGAACTTTGGGAGCAGGTGCTCCGCATCGGAGCGACTCAGCACTATGCCATCGTAGACGGCGACTGGCGCAAGGAGCTCGAGGATTTCGCAGAGATTATGGGATTCGAATTCTATAACATCAAATAATAGTAGTGTAACAACATATAACAAGCATCAAGACAATGAGTTTTATGTATAACCCGTTTCCGTTTGATGATCCGAAGCCGATCAACAGACCGAAACTTTCAGAAAAGACCATCAATTCAATTGTAACAGGAGGTACTCCTAACGTTGCAAAGAAGTTCGTTGCGGAAATCGCCGACAGAGTGAAGGCCGAGGGTGTCATCGTGGGCATCGACGGATACACAACAGCAAACTGGAACCTCTTCGTCAACCTCCTCGCCCGCGAGTGCGTGATCCACGGATTCGAGTTCGAGGTTGTGGATTCGAACAAGGAGACTCTCAAGTCAGGCAAGGAGATCGACGATATGATCGACCCTAACCTCATCTGGGACACCAAGATCGACCCTACTCTCCTTTTCGGCAAGCTTTACCACGGCGGTTACATCGGTCTTTTCGACCAGGCCAAGATGGCTGAGTTCAAGCAGGCGGTTCCTGCAAAGAAGGCAGCAGGCAAGCTCGTGGTTGTAGCCGGCTACGGCTCTATGATTCCTGAGTTCCGCGATATGTACGACGTGAAGTGCTGGTTCGACATCACTCCGATGAGAACTATGCTCCGCATCAGAGGCGGCGAGTATTCAAACCTCGGCAAGGAGCACCCAGGCATCATCAACCGCACGATCCGCCGCTGCTACTACTGCGACTTCGAGTGCGCCGTACAGCTCAGAAAGGAACTTTGGAAGAACAACGTCCTTGACTACTTCTTCCTCGACAACGATCCTAAGAAGCTCCAGATGATGCCTTTCGAGTCATTCGCAGACATCTGTGCAGAGCTCGTGAAGTATCCGTTCCGCGCAAAGCCTTGCTACCTTGAGGGAGTATGGGGCGGTTCATATATGAAGAAGTACCGTAACCTTCCTGAGGAGATGAAGAACGCCGCTTGGGTGTTCGACTTCATTCCAATGGAGGTCAGCGTCCTCGTGGAGGCAGGCAAGGAGATGCTTGACATCAACTACTGCTCGTTCGTACACAAGGAGGGTGTGAAGCTTATGGGTGAGAAGGCAGTTGCCAAGTACCAGGGCTACTTCCCTATCCGTTTCAACTGGGACGACTCATACCACTCTACCGGTAATATGTCCATCCAGTGCCACTCAGGCGGAAAGTACAACGTCGAGAACTACAACGAGTTCGGCCGTCAGGACGAGAGCTACTATGTAGTTGTTACAGGTCAGGATGCAAAGACATTCATCGGATTCCGCGACGATGCAGACATCCCTCAGTTCTTCAAGGAGATCGAGGATGCGGACATCAAGCAGATCCCTTGCGACTATGAGAAATATGTAAGCTACGAGCCTTCGGTACCAGGTCTCCAGGTGATGCTTCCGGCAGGAACCATCCACTCAAGCGGCAGAAACCAGGTGATCCTCGAGATCGGTTCGCTTACAATCGGTTCATATACATATAAGATGTATGACTACCTCCGTCTCGACTTCGACGGAAAGCAGCGTCCTATCCACACAAAGCTCGGTGAGGAGGTCGTTAACCAGGAGAGAAGATACTCTGTTATCCACGATCCTGAAAACAAGGACTACATCGTGCAGAAGCCACGCCTCGACGCAGAGGGAGAAGGCTGGAAGGAGTACATCCTCGGTGAGAACCCTCAGATGTACATTTCTCTTCGCCGCCTCGAGTTCGAGAAGATGTGCGAGCAGGATACAAAGAACGAGAAGTTCCACGTACTCACCCTTGTTGACGGTGACAGAGCACGTGTACGCAGCGTAGAGAACCCTGAGCGCTACTACGATATGGACTTTATGGACATCGTATGCGTTCCTGCAGATATGGGCAAGTACGTTGTGGAGAACCTCGGCAAAGAGCCTATCAGCATTCACAAGACAACACTCCGTGAAGGATTCGAAAACGATGAAAAATAATCGCATCATTCTCCTTGACGTCGGCGGAACATTCGTGAAGTCGTCTCTCGGCATCGCCGGCAAAGGCGCTGTCGAGGGCACTTTCGACAGCACACCGATGTCCTCGGACGGCTCAGCGGAAGAGATCGAGACATCATTCCGCACAGCGGTCGCCGGCCAGATGAAAAGAGCAGAGGAATCAGGCTGCACAGTTGACGCTGTATGCGTTGTGATGCCTGGTCCGTTCAACTACAAGGAAGGCATCTTCCTTATGAAGCACAAGTTCGCATCAGTGTACGGACGCACGTTCCGTGAGGTGCTCGGCGACGTTATCGGCACAGATATGCGTCTTGCCTTCGCCCACGACGTGAACGGCGCGCTCACCGGTGCCCTCACCATCAACCCTGAGCTCAAGAAAGGCACTGTGGCTATGTCCACACTGGGAACAGGCCTGGGCTTCTCGTATGCCAAGGATGGCATCGTGCAGGAGTCTGTGACCGGTTCGCCTGCAAGAGACCTCTGGGATGTCCCTTACGAGGGCGGCATCCTTGAGGACTATATCTCAAGAAGAGCGATCATCCGCTTCTACTCGGAACTCGGCGGCACTCTCGCAGAGGGCGAGGATGTGAAGGAGATTTCTGAGAAGGCCCGCAAAGGCGACGAGAAGGCTCTTGAGGCATTCCGCAGCGCCGGAAGGCACTATGTTGCCGGTGCGAAGGGTCTTATCGAGGAACTCGGCATCAGCCACCTTCTTTTTGCAGGACAGATCGCAAGATCGTTCGACCTTATGGAGGGAGTGATCAGAGAAGGTCTCGGCGAAGGTGTCAAGGTCTCTGTGGTTGATGACATCCAGGGAACTGTTCTCGTCGGAATCGCTTCATTGTAAATAATTACAGGAAAATTATAAAAAAACTAACCTTATTATGATGCTAAAAAAACGTATGGACGGACTCAGAAGAGCGCTTGCACTCTGCTTCGTGTCCGCTTGCGCAGTGGTTTCGGCCTTTGCGCAGGATAGAAACGTATCCGGTGTCATCCTTGATGAGACTGATCAGGGAATCCCCGGAGCTTACGTCGTTGTAAAGGGAGAGACCCGTGGTGCGATGACAGACGACCAGGGACGCTTCAATATCAGCGTATCTCCTAAGGACGTACTCGTTGCCTCTTTCCTCGGATATATCGACGAGGAGGTGACAGTAGGCGACCAGACAAAGCTTACTATCAAACTCGTACCTGCAGCCAACGAGCTCGACGGAGTGATCAAGGTGGCATACGGTACACAGAGAAAGGCATCCGTCATCGGATCCATCTCGACTGTGGATATGGGAACCCTCGCTCAGTCACAGGGTAACCTTTCTACCAGCCTCGCCGGTAAACTTGCCGGTGTCGTTGCAATCCAGAAGACCGGTGAGCCAGGTGCTTCAGCTGATTTCTGGATCCGAGGTGTGAGTACCTTCGGTGCCAACTCTACTCCTCTCATCCTCGTGGACGGCGTGGAGCGTAGTATGGATATGGTTGACACAGAGGATATTGCATCGCTCTCTATCCTCAAGGATGCGTCAGCTACAGCCCTCTACGGTGTGCGCGGTGCGAACGGTATCGTGCTCATCACTACCCGCCGCGGTGCGGAGTCAAAGCCACAGCTTTCGATCAAGGTCGAGACCGGTATGACTTCACCTGTGAGACTTCCTGAGATGGCAAGCACAGAGGAGTTCATCGACTTCCTCAACAATATGTATGTGAACAGCGGCCAGGATGCCATCTTCTCTGCTTACCAGAAGGAGCAGTACCTCGCTACCGCTATGGGTCTTGAAGGCGCGGACCCTGATCTCTACCCTTCAGTCGACTGGGTTAACGAGACATTCAAGAACCAGGCGATGACCACCAAGGCCAACATCGGTGTGAGCGGCGGTACAAAGAACGTACGCTACTATGTCGGCGGTTCATACTATCTCGAGGACGGTATCCTCAACACAGCAGCCAATGACCGCTACGACGCTCAGATGAGCTACCAGAGATTCAACTTCCGCACTAACGTGGACATCAACCTCACCAAGTCTACAGTGCTCGGTATGAACGTGTCTACACAGTTCACAGTGAAGAACTCTCCTGCAGCAGGTCTTGACGCCCTCCTCTCTCAGACAATGACAATGACCCCTACAGCGATTCCGCTCAAGTATTCTGACGGCACTCTCGCTTCAATCAAGGGTACTGAGAACCCATACAATCTCCTCAACGAGAAGGGTTACTCAAACACCAGCAGCAACGTGGCACAGTCTACAGTGTCCCTCACTCAGGACTTCTCCGACTTCGTTACAGAGGGCCTCACTGCACGTGTGGCATTCTCATTCGACGCAACAAACACCAGCACACTTAACCGCACAATCCTCCCTAAGACTTACCGTGCCATCGGAAGAAACGAGGAGACAAATGCACTCCAGTATGAGGTGATCGACGACTATGCCGGCTACATCACTCTCGGTACTTCACACAGCGGTACACGCTACATCAACTTCGAGGGTTCAGTGAACTACGAGCGTCAGTTCGCTTACGCTCACCGTGTAAGCGGTATGGTCCTCTACAGTATGCGTTCGCTTTCATACACTCATCCCGGCTCATACATCGCAGCCTTCCCTTACAAGTCTATGGGTGTTGCAGCACGTGCGACATATTCTTACAAGGACCGTTACTTCGCTGAGTTCAATATGGGTTACAACGGATCCGAGAACTTCGCTCCAGGTCACCGCTTCGGTTTCTTCCCAGCTGTCGCTGTCGGTTATATGATCAGCAACGAGCCTTGGTGGGAAGGCATCTCTGACGTCATCAACCTCCTCAAGTTCAAGGCTTCTTACGGTAAGGTAGGTAACGACCAGATCGGTGGCAGCCGCCGTTTCGCTTACAACACTACAATCAACACTTCTGCAACAGGTGCTGCCTGGGGTACAACTCCTAACTCATCTGCAACAGGTTATACCACTGTAGGCGGTATCACAACTGCTGAAATGGGTAACTCGGAGGTAGAGTGGGAAGAGGCGACAAAGAGCAACGTCGGTGTAGAGCTCGGTCTCTTCAACGACCTCACTATCCAGGCTGACCTCTTCCGCGACTATCGTGACGGCATCTTCCTTATGCGTCAGTCTACTCCATCTGCAGTAGGTCTCCAGAAGGACCAGTACGTGAACATCGGAGAGATGCTCAACCGCGGTTTCGATATGTCGGTGGTATATGACCATACATTCAGCAACGGTCTTTCACTTTCTGCAAGAGGCAACTTCACATTCAACCGCAACCGCCTCATCTACAACGACCAGCCTACACCTGTAGAGGAGTACCTCAGCGAGGTCGGCTTCGCATACGGTCAGAGAAAGGGCCTCATCTCTTGCGGTCTCTTCGAGAGCCAGGAGGACATCGACAGCTGGCCTACACAGACCTTCGGTGACGTTCAGCCGGGAGATATCAAGTACAAGGACATCAACGGTGACGGCTACGTTGACCAGTATGACAAGGTAGCTATCGGATACACTACAATTCCTGAGATCAACTACGGTTTCGGTGCGAGCCTCGGTTACAAGGGATTCGACGTTTCAGTATTCTTCAGCGGTGTGGCAAACGTTACACGTCAGATCGGAGGTACCAACCTTTACGGTGCGTCATCATCTCCTC
Source organism: Bacteroidales bacterium (assembly GCA_017546275.1). Lineage (GTDB taxonomy): Bacteria > Bacteroidota > Bacteroidia > Bacteroidales > UBA932 > Cryptobacteroides. Next base: position 5,887 of record JAFYXE010000020.1, read on the forward strand.
AGCTTACCGGACAGGTGTTCAAGGATGTTGCCCAGAACCACTGGACTACCAGCAACCCTGACTCCAACGCTCCATATCCAAGACTTGGAACTACACGTTCAAACAACAACATCCAGACTTCAGACTACTGGACACGCGATATGAGCTTCCTCCGTCTGAAGAACGCAGAGATCGGTTACACCTTCCCTAAGAGACTTACAAAGAAGGCCGGAATCCAGGCACTCCGTCTCTATGTGGCAGGTACCAACCTTCTTACATTCTCTGAGTTCAAGCTCTGGGATCCTGAACTTGACACAGCTTACGGTACAAGATACCCTATCACCCGTAACGTAAGTCTCGGATTGAACATCAACTTCTAACAGCGAGAAAACTTCAGTTTTCAAAGCCGTCCCGGGCAGGGACGAAAAACAAAATAAGGAAAATGAAAAAATTTATATACACATTATCGACATTCGTTGTGCTTGCGCTTGGTGCCGTTTCCTGCGACTCCTACTTCGACGTGGAGCTTCAGGACCAGGCTACCATCGAGGAGATGTTCAGCAAGAGAGGAACAGCCCGCCAGCTCGCAGCACATATGTATGCTTACCTTCCTAAGGAGGAGAATCCGGTGGACGCTACCACTGAGGGAGGTTTCTCAGGCCGTACAGACGCACGTCAGGTGAACGCATCCGCTTATGCGAACAACGTGTTCGACCTCCGCGTCGGCGACTACAGCCCAGCTTCAATCACTGGTTACACCCTTTGGGAGAACTACTACAAGGCTATCGCACACTGTACTCTCGTGATCGACAATATCCACCTCAACAAGGAGGACAACGAGGCCGTACGTGATTATATGAAGGCCGAGGCCCGCTTTATGCGCGCATTCTACTACTTCTGCCTCTTCCGTACATACGGTCCGGTGATCATCTGGGGCGACAAGGCTGCTCCTTCTGATGCAGTAGGTTCACAGCTCGACAGAAACACTCTCGAGGAGAACATCGATTTCATCGTTACAGAGCTCGACAAGGCTATCGAGGTGCTTCCTTTGAGCATCACTGAGGTAGGTCTTCAGGAGGGTTCGGATATGGGTCGTGCAACCAAGGGTGCAGCTATGGCTCTCAAGTCACGCGTACTCCTTTATGCCGCTTCTCCTCTCTTCAACGGCAACGAGCTCTATGCCGGTATGACCAACTACTACGGCAACGAGATCTTCCCTCAGACTTACGACGCTTCAAAGTGGGAGGATGCGAAGAAGGCTGCAAAGGCGGTCATCGACCTCAACGCATACAGCCTCGTACAGGCAGACAAGACATCAGGCGACAAGTTCGTGGACGGTATCCGCGCTTACCAGAACATCTTCTTCAAGCAGTGGAACGAGGAGACAATCTGGGGCTGGTGGATGAACTTCTACACAGACTGGCTCGGCCGTACAGGAGGATTCATCGGCGCTTGCGCACCACGTAACATCACCGTTGAGGGATGGCAGTCACTCACTCCTTCGTTCAAGCTCGTTGACGCTTACGCGATGTATGAGTCAGGCCGCTACCCTGTGACAGGCTACGACAGAACATCAGGTATGGACGACTACTCAAAGCCTATCATCGACGAGGCTGCCGGATATGTTTCAGAAGGATTCAGTATGACAACACAGTTCGAGGCTGAGTGGGCCGGCGAGTTCGAGGCACACAACTCTACCCTCGGCCGCGAGCCACGCTACTACGCTTCAGTCGTTCCTAACGGATACTACTGGCCTTGCAACCCTGCCCTCAAGACTATGACCAACCCTAAGACCTCTTCTACCACTTGGACTGCAGAGGATATGAGATGTCATTTCTGGAGAGGTTCAGGCGCTCTCTGCCAGCGTTGGGACCAGACCTCGACAAACAACTACTTCGGTTATGCCTGGCGTCGTCTCTACAAGGCTGACAACCCTCTCGACGTAGGATCGGACTATCAGCAGATCCACTATGTATACCCTGCATTCCGTCTCGCGGAGATCTACTTCAACTATGCGGAGTGCTGCATCGAGACAGGCGAGTACACTGAGGCAATCAAGTACCTCAATATGATCCGTAACCGTTCAGGCCTCAACAACCTTGAGGAGGCTTATCCAGGCATCGCTACAGATCCTGAGCTTCTCAGATGGTGCTTCAAGCAGGAGAAGATGATCGAGTTCGCGATCGAGGGACCTATGCACTTCTACGACAACACCCGTTGGATGACTGCAGAGAAGAACTTCCCTGCCCTCAACTGGACCCTCAACCTCAACGACCCTGTAGACTACTACGACTCTTGGGTACGTTCAAGCGAGGACTTCCCACTTGCAAAGCACTCGAAGTTCACAAAGAGAGACTATCTCTTCCCATTCGACTCTGATCAGCTCGCCGAGATGACCAACCTTACACAGAACTACGGATTCTAATCTGAATGAATATGAAGAAGATTTTCAAACATATCTTACTCTCTGCACTGACGATTGCAACCGTAGCGTCTTGTGCGGACGACAGGAACAATTTCCTTCCGGACGACTCATTCGGCTTCAACAACAAGGCCGGTGAGAATGTCCTCACTCTTCCTCTCTACGGTGGTTCACACACCATCAACGTAATCAAGAGCGGAAAAGGTCTCAACGAGGGTGTAGTGAACATCACAACATCCAACCACGACCTTTCGGAATACAACAAGCAGTACGGCGTGGAGTTCATTCCGCTCCCTACTGACCAGGATCTCTACTCTTTCAGCGAAGAGAGCATCGCTTTCGGCACTGAGGACGTCACCAAGCCTTTCACAGTGTCTTGGGACATCGCCAAGGTGGCTGCATTTATGGAAGAGGAGCCTGCAAACCAGTACTGCATCCCTGTAGCACTCCGTTCGGACGATCTCGAGGTCAACGACGGACGCCAGGTGTTCATCCTCAACCTCGTGACTTCTACTGTCACTGCCGAGCAGACACTCATCAGCCGCACTTACGAGTGGGAGTCTGAGCCTGCATCAGAGACTATGGATATCACTGTACGCATCGACAAGGCCATCCCTGGCATCGACCTCACTCTTGATTTCGAGGTGGACGAGACTCTCGTTGCAGCATACAACGAGGCTAACGGCACAGACTACGAGCTTGCACCGGAGGGACTCGTGACTCTCGGAGCAGACCCTACAATCAAGGCCGGCGAGGGCTACGTACTCCTTCCTGTAACCATCGACACCGAGGCTCTCGCTGTCGAGATGGAGGTAGAGAAGAACGGCGTAGTCGAGACAAAGAGACTTGTAAAGAGAGACTGGGACGGTTATGTGGTTCCTGTGAAGATCTCCGGTATGTCAGTTGACGGCGTGAAGGTAAACAACGGCCTCACCTACATCGTAGTAAAGGGTCTTGAGCCTATCCCGCCACAGCTCTTCACACGCCTCTGGGGTATCTATGCAACTTCATCTACAACTCCTTGGCAGTCTACATTCGGCATCACCGATTCACGTAACATCACTATGGATGACCAGTATATCTACATCCCTCAGACTTCAGGAGACGCAGCTGTCCTCAAGGCAGTAAGCATCACTGATCCTGCTGTTGTGAAGAACGTGAACGTGGACGGCATCGCAGGCGGTACCCACACTCTCTCTTGCGTGAGAATGGTTCCTAACACCGATCCTGCAATCAACGGCGGAAAGGACATCCTCCTTGCTACCAACCTCAGTCTCGGTGACGGTTCACACCTCCACTACTACGCTTGGCTCAACGGCATTGACAATGCTCCTACCAAGTTTATGGTAGACGACTCTGGCCGTCGTATGGGTGACAAGTTCATCGTGCTCGGAAGCTGGAAGAACGGTGAGATCTACCTCAAGGACTACAACACCGGAAACATCGTAAGAAACGCTATGGTCGACACAGGTGTCGGCGAGTGGCCAGGTGCTGACGGACTCGCATATGCACGCGGACGTTACGACTACTCTGCATCGGTTCTCGACGCAGCAGGCTGCATCGGCTCTGCATATGTATATCCTGGTACACCTAAGGCAGGTTCTGACATCGTTCCTGGTTTCCTCGTGACATCGACTGCCAGCGGTCACTGGCTTGCCAACACTTCAGGCAACGTATTCGCCTCTACTGCTGACCTCGGTCTCGGTATGACTCACGGATACAACTTCTTCGCTGACGAGAAGACTGGTGCCAAGTATGTGGCATACGTGGCTATCGAGGCTGCTCAGGACAAGGGTTCTGTGAAGGTCATCTCTGACTTCAACGGCACTTACGAGGGTCTCGCAGGTGTTCTCCAGGCTCAGAAGGTAGTATTCGAGGCTCCTGTACAGGACGGTATGGATGCAACTGTGATCTCTCCTTGCCCTGCAACCCACTCGACCGGTGACTGCGTGGTACGTGAGGTGAACGGAACAACCTATATGGCCGTAATGATCCAGAACGTAGGTATCTCGGTATTCAAGCTCAACGCGGGCTTCATCGCCGAGTAATCCTTACATAATTTGTAATTTTATCCCTCCTCCTCATCCCGGGGAGGAGGGATTTGAATAAACCATATGAAGAGATTATCCATATTGTTTGCCGTACTGATGATGTGCGGATGCGGACAGCAGGCCAAGCTGTACAAGTGGGAGAAGGATTCCGTCGGCACTATCGCAGACGCTGCGATCTGCTACGGAGGCCACGGTGCCCGCAACCCTTATCTCTGGACACCGGAGCGTTTCGAGAAGACCGTACTTTACACTGACGAAAAGGGTCAGGAGCACTGGTTCTTCGACAATATGATTATGATGGAGCTCTGGGACGACGACTATGCGGTTACCTATTCCATCGCAAACGACGGCAGATTCTCGTCAAGAAAAGAGCACTGGCAGAGACAGATCGACTACTGGTTCGATCCTGTGAACGGCTTTGCAGCGCTCGAGAAATGCATCGATGATGCGGCAAAGCGCATCGGCAACCCTCCTACAAAGCGAGGCATCATCTTCTCGCTTCCGGATCCTGTGTACTTCGAGCACTATACAAAGGCTATGAAGGGTGAAAACAGGAACACCGTATACTGGGGCGAGATCGACGGCGTCGCTATGGACTTCTCGAAGGAGCAGGACCGCATCAAGGCATACAGATGGATGGTAGACGCTGTACGTGCGAAGTTCGCCGAGGCGAAGTACAAGCATATCGAGCTCAAGGGCTTCTATGTGCTTTCGGAGGAACTTTCCGTTCCGGGCAGCTTCAGATACGAGTACAAGCAGCACGACATCACCATCAAGGCTACAGCAGACTACTGCCACTCTGTCGGAGAAGGATTCTACTGGGTGCCTTACGCAATGGCTCCGGGCATCGAGAGAGGCAAGGACTTCGGTTTCGACCTCGTCGTGATGCAGCCGAACTACTACTGGACCGATGCGAAATGGTCTTGGGACCAGATCGAGAAGAAGATCAGAGACTACGGCCTCGGTATGGAACTCGAGTTCGAGGGAACTCACGGAGAGCCTCTCAAATCATCTATCCTCAGCTTCCTCAAGAACGGTCAGCCTAACCCTTATGCGGCACGCAACAAGGCACGTTTCCAGGAGTATCTGGACAATGCGGCCAAGCGCGGACTTTACGGAAGCATTCCATTCGTCCTCTATGCAGGCACCAACGGCCTTTACGAACTTGCCGTGTCGGAAGACCCTGCAGACAAGGCGATGTATCGCAAACTTGGAGAATTTGTCATAAATTCGCCATTGAAAAAGTAATGTATTCCTGAAAGATGCGGAAACTCCTGTACATATTGTCCCTTATCCTTGTCGCGGTAAGCTGCCAGAATGAAGAGAAACCGGAATATATCCCCAAGCCGGTGATCGAGGCGGCCTTCGAGTCGTTCAAGGGAGACGGTGTCGTTGTGAGCGTCAAAAGCCTCAATACCGACGCTGTCTATGGCCTTGCCCAGCTTCCTGCCGATCCGGCCCCCACAGGCGCGGAAATCGCGGAAAAAGGTGCAAAGGCAGAGGGCAAGAAGATCTTTATAAGCGGACTTGAAAAAGAGACGGAATACACCATTTATGTAGTCGGAGTGAAGGGCGAGGAGTTCAGCGGAATCGAGCACTTCACGATCATTACTCCATCACTGTACCCTTGGGAGGCGAAGCGAGAGGATCTGCTCACATTTGCAGACCTCGACCTTCTTCCGGGAGGATACACATCCAAGACACCCAACACCTGGACAGAGGAACGTCTTCTTCCGCATATAACCTATACGGATGAGGCGGGCCAGGAACACTGGCTTCACGAAGCCTTCCTCTTCATCGGCAGCGAGGACTCTGTCAACGGCACCATCCTCTGCATTGCAGAGGGAAAGAACAAGTCCGGAAACAAGACCTCGTGGAAAGGTTTCGCAGACTGGTGGATGGGCGGTTCCGGCGCAGTAAAAGTGCTGGATTCAGCCATTGAAAACGCAGCTGCGCGCATCGGAAAGCCGTCTTTCAAGCACAAGGTGGTTATGACTATGCCGGACCCTATTATGCTTGAGTACTTCTACGACAAGAACTCCTCTACCACATATTGGGGCGAAGCATTCGGCCGCCAGCTGGATTTCACCAACGCAGCGGACCAGGCGCTTGCATACCGTTGGTACATCGACTATGTCAGAGACCTCTGGGCTGCGGCATCACCAGCCAACCTCGAGCTTGCGGGCTTCTACATCCTCTCCGAAATCCTTGTAGCGAAATCAGACGGATGGAACTACAAATACAAGAGATGGGACCAGATCCTGCCGTCCGTATCCGAATACCTCCACAGCCTGAAATACACCCTCAACTGGATTCCGTATTACCAGGCTGACGGCTACGATATGACGAAGCAGTTGGGCATCGACTACACCTGGATCCAGCCTAACAAATACTGGGACTACCCTGAAAAGAAACAGAAGAAGAGCTGGACCTGGGTATTCAACACAATGGCCACATATGGCCACGGAATGGAGATCGAGTTCGAAGGCTCGCACGGCGAACCGGGCTGGAGCCAGTACGAGGAAGGTGTGCCACGCACAAGTTCTTCCATCCTCGAGACCGTGCGCACGAACAACGATGCACAAGGCACGAAGAAGGGTGCTCCTAACCCTCAGGCAGCGCGCAACAAGCAGCTCCTACGCGACTATATGAGCGAGTTCAAGAAGGCGGGATACTACGGAAAGGCGCGCATCGCCACATATTCCGGCACCAACGC
>JAFYXE010000021.1 GCA_017546275.1 Bacteroidales bacterium
GCTGGTTGGAGCTGCCGCGGAAGTGGAGTTCGGGGTCACGGAGTTCTGCCACGAACGGACCATCGACGAGGGTATCTATATAAGGAAGGATCTGGCTCATACGCGGGTCCGCCAGAATCTCCTCGTATGTGAATCCAGTGTAGCACCAGATGTTCTTTCCGGTCTCCTCCTTGATGCGGCGTGCGAGTTCGGTAAAGGCTTCGACCTGATAGAGAGGGTCACCGCCGGAGAAGGTCACGTTAGAGAACTCGTCGGCCTTGATGACCTCGAGAAGTTCATCAACGGTCACTTCCCTGCCGCCCTGGAAATCCCAGGACTGCGGGTTATGACAGCCGGGACAATGGTGGGCACATCCCGCACAATAAATGGATGTGCGGAAGCCCGGCCCATCGGCCATCGTCTCTTCCAATATGTCCAATATCCTTATCTTCATCGTGGGTTCGTTTTACTGAGCGGAGCGGGACGGACGTCATCCCACGAGCGGATGGCGTCGTATGCTTCGCGCGAGCCGTAGTATGCCTCAAACTTCTCAGGATCGTTGGCCACCCACCACTGGGTACCCATTCCCTTCTCGAAAGCGTATGGCTTCATAAACATCTTCACTGCCCAGGCAGGAGCAAGGAAGGCAAGGGAGTAGAACCAAGGGAGCTTCGACTTCATTGTAGCGAAGTACTTATCCACAGGCATATACTCTCTGAAGTGAAGGATCTCGTCGAGACGGTCAGCGTCGGTGTACCACATTCCGTGGAAGTTCTTGAGAGCGAACCACTGAGGCTCGAAGACCTTCTCCGGAGACGGAAGACCGAGGGCAGATAGCATACGGTTCATAAACTCGTAGTTGGTCATACGGTACTCCTCACCGCTGCTGATGTTGTATGCCTTGTTCCAGAAATCCTCCGGTACCCAGTCCTCGCAGACATTGGCGAGAAGTCGGCCTGAGTCTTCGATGGTAGCCCACTCGAGGACACCGCCCATAGGCACGTGGAAGGCAGTCGGATTGACTACGCTGAGGATGCCCGGATAAAGGATGCCGGTCTGCCTCAACGACACCCATTTTGCAAGACCAGCAGATGCGAAGATTTCCTCAGAACGGATCTTCGATAGCGCATACATATCATATTTTGCAGGTGTCTGAGGCTCGTCGGCACCACCCCAGTGATATGGAGGGTTTCTGTCGCCGTACTGTGCAACTGAGCCTATATATACGACCTTGATATCTTCCTTGTGCGGCTGTGCAAGCACTGCCTTTACGACATTCTCCGCCGCAGTCACATTGACCTTGAGAGTCTTCTCAGGATAATAATCTGCAGCAGGCGAGACCATACCGCCTACGTGAAGCACATAGTCTGCTCCGTTCACTCCCTGAAGCACATCCTCATATCTCACGAGGTCACCCCATACGACGGTCACTGACGGGTCACCCATATAAGGCGCAAGCTTCTTGCGGTTCTTCTTGCTGTCGCGTGCAAGAAGTCTTATGTCAAAACGATCCTTCTTCTTGTAAAGTTCCTGAAAACCGGCCCATCCCATATTACCTGTGGCACCGGTCAAAAAGACTGTCTTCTTATCCGCCATATTATGATGTTATCTTATCCATCCCTCAGGATCCTGAGGTACTGTATTCTTCCAAAGTTCAAAGTGGAGCTGATCCTGCCCCATTATAGTGTCGATTATTCCTATCGCCTCGCCTGTCACGACCTTGTCTCCTGCCTTGACATTCACCGCTGTGAGACGGCAATAGAAGGTGAAGTAACTCTTTCCGTGCTGCACGAGGACACACTGGTTGTAGCCAGGCATCACGAACACCTGCTTGACCACTCCGTCAAAGACCACCTTTGCCTGAGAACCCTTTGTCACCGCGATGTCGATGCCGTTATTAGGCGGCAGTTCGAGATTCTTGAAGACCGGGTGATACTGCTTTCCGAAGGACTTTACGACTGATCCGTTCACCGGCCAAGGGAGTTTGCCCTTGTTCTTGGCGAACTCGGCTGAAAGCGCCACTGCTGCAGGGTCATCCTTCTGCGTTCCGCTTCCGCTCTTCTGTGAAGAAGACTTGGTAGCCTCGGCGATGATCCTCTGGATCTCCTTGTTGAGAGCCACGATCTCCTTCTTCTTCGCGGTCAGTTCCTTTTCGTATTTCTTGCGGTCCTTCTTGAGCTGCTTTACTATCGCGTCCGACTTGGCCTCATCCTTACGGAGCTTTTCAAGCTCCTTCACTCTTTCGGCCTTCACTGCCTCTGCATTCTTCTTCAGTTGAGCAAGGGCCATCTTCTCTACCTCGAGTTCCTCTTTGAGGGCACGTATCTTCTTCGCTTCCTCCTTCATATGGGTCGAGAGGTTACGGAAGTAACCGAAACGGCGGTACGCCTGTCCGAGATTCTCACTCGCAAGCATATACATATACCACAGACGGGTATCCCTGTTCTTGTAGGCACTCATCACAAGCCTTGAATAGTGGGAGGTCAAAGTGTCCACTCTGGCCTGGATGCGGTTGATCTCGCGTTGCTTCAGATAAAGACTGTCGGAGTATCTCCTGATCTCCTTGTCGCTCTCCGCCACCAGCGCTTTTCGGTTTGCTATATTCTTGCGCACCAGCTCCAGATTTGACAGAGCGGAAGAACTCTTGGAGGAGTTCTCCGAGATCTGCTTGTCCAGAATGGCGATCTCGCGCTCCAGCTTCGCCTTGCGGTTCTCCTGCCTGCTCACATCCTGGGCATAGGCAGAGACAAGGCACAGCAGCAGCGCTGTCGTCAGTGCATATATTCTCTTCATAGTCATCATTTTCTCAAGGCCTCCTTACGCTGCTTCACCTTCTCCGCAAGGCCAGGTATCCTGCCGTCGTTCTTCTGAAGGGCCATATTCCAATACACCACAGCCATATCATACTCCTTCAGAGCGTAGAGGACTTCGGCATAGTGGTCGAGTATGACGGCACTGTCCTTTCCGCCGTAAAGCATCGCGTGCTTGAAGTACGGCTTAGCCTCCTGAGGCTTTCCCTGAAGATAGAGTATCCAGGCAAACGTGTCAAGGTAGGTCGCATTGTCCGGCTCCGCCTCGACAGTCTTGCGGCTCATATTGTAAGCCTTCTTCAGGTTCTTTCCCTCTTCGCTGAGGTAGTATGCATAGTTGTTCAGGACATACACATAGTCCGGATTTATCTTCAAAGCCTTGTCATAGGCCTTGTATGCCTTCTTGCTATCTCCCAGACGATAGTACACATCTCCCATTGTAGACCAGGCCCTGAGTGTCTTCGAGCTGTCCGCAGGTGCGACTTCGATGACCTTGCGGCATATGTCCAGCACCTTGCCGTATTCACCGAGGTTATAGTCGGCCACGCTTGCCATCTCGAGGAAGCCTGTCTCCTCCGGGAAACGATCGTATGCGGCACGGCCCTCAACCGAAAGGTCTTCCCACTGATCGGTATACATCAGGAACTCCACGAAGGAAGCACGCGCAGCAATGCTTTTCGGATACAGTTTCACATTGGTGCCGAAGTATTTCTTCGCGTCAGAGTCACGACCTGTCGAATAGTAATACAAGGCTGCCGTATGAAGCACTGTACTGTCTGTAGGATGGACATTGACCACCTTGGTAAACAATGTGTCCAGCTGAGACTGGAACGAACGGATGAACTTCGGGTCTGTCCTCTGTATGATAGCCATAAGATAGTCAGACTTGCCCTCGGCAGGACTGTCGCCGGACTCGACATAGCTGTAAGCTACAGGGAAGTACTCGTCATAGCGCCTTGTTACACGCAGGGCTTCCGCCTTGCCAAGCAGGGCCGGCGAATAGTCCGGAGCGATGTCCAGAGCCTCGTCGTAGTATGCGACTGCCGTGGAATCATTGTACATCGCCATCTCATAATCCGCCAAGGCCGAAAGCACAAACGGTGACGAATACTGTCTGTTGTACTCTCTCAGGGACTCGTAGGCCTCATCCTGGCGACCCATAATGCGGAGAATGTTGAAACGGTATACGGCGATGGATTCGGTGATGCCGAACACCTTTTCGATTTCTGAAATGGTCTCGAGTGCCTTTTCGTATTCCTGCTGGCCTGCATAGAGTTCAGCCAGGTCGAAATACAGGTCACTCTTCTTCGGGAAGTCCTGAAGAAGCTTCTCATACATATCAATGGTGAGTTCCTGACGGGAGGTAAGTGCGTAGAGCTTTGCGAGCTTGTAGCGGTACCAGAAGTTCGAAGGGTCCAGATCCATCGCCTTCTTGAGGTAGGTCTCGGTGAGTTCGAGATCCTTGTTGATGATGGAGATCTGTGAGAGATAGTACCAGCAGGCATCGTTCTCCGCATCCACCTTGACGATTTCCTTGAGCAGCGCTTCCGCCATCTGGAAATCATTGGCGTTGAAGCGCTCCACAGCTGTCAGAAGCAGGTTTTCGACGTGCTTCTTCTGGCTCTGGGCAGAGGTCTGTACGCCGCCGAAGCAGAACAAGAGATTGAAAGCAAGAAATATATGTATGAAGATCCTCATATGGTCTTTTCTAAGTCAGCATAAAACATACAAAAATAACACTCTAATTCGGGAAAAATGCAGAACTTTGGAAAAAATGTGACCAGATGCAACATAATGGGTCCCTTCAGCATCTATACGTCGCTGTTTTACCGGACAAACCTTCGGGACCCAAAAGAGAGAACATTGTCGGAAACTTTTGACTTACAACTGATACGATCCTGCATAGATGGAGATCGGGCGTCCCAGAAGGCCATATATGACCGTCTGGCGCCTCGTATGTACCCTATATGCATCCGATACATCGGCGACAGAGTCCAGGCCGAAGATGTTCTCCAGGACGGATTCGTGACCTTGTTCGGCAAGATGAAGGACTTCAAGGGAGAAGGTTCCTTTGAGGGATGGGCAAGAAGGATCTTTGTCACAACCGCACTGATGGCTCTCAGAAAGAAGGATGTTCTGAAGATGAGCGACGAGCTGGACACGGCAAGAGGAATGAAGGCCGAAACGGTGACGCAGGTCCAGAATATAGGATACAAGGAGCTGATGAAGCTGATTATGACGCTTCCTCCGGGATTCAGGACGGTGTTCAACCTCTACTCGATAGAGGGTTATTCACACAAGGAGATCAGCGAGATGCTGGGAATCAGCGAAACGACATCAAGGACGCAGTTGAGCAGGGCAAGGACCTGGCTGCAGAACAGAATCAAGAATTTGTAAAATGTTTGACGAAAGAAACAATATAGAGTCGGATCTTATGATGAGATCCATCCTGGAAAGCGGACAGGAGGAAGTTCCTGGCCACATCTGGGATGGGATTTCTGCGGAGCTTGACAAGGCGGCCCACCGCAAGACAGTTGTCTTATGGTGGAGGCGCGCTGCAGTCGGAGCGGCAGCCGCAGCCGCTGTAGCGGCGGGTGTGCTGCTGTACGACGGCCAGCCTGAGTTCACGCCTTCATCGATGAATGATGAGCTTATCGCAGTCGTGGAGCCGGAGCGCACAATTGAGGTACATATACCGCAAAGCACTGAACCTCAGAGCATTCAGGAGCAGATAGCGACCATTGACACATATAGGCTCACCGCATATGTGCCAGAGGAGATCGTAACAGTTGGAGAGGCGGAAGCAACAAAGGAGGCAGAAGAGGCAGAGGCAATCCAGCCCGAAGCAGCGGAGGTAGAGGCTGGCCAGCCCGAAGCGGCGGAGGTACCAAGGGTCACTGAAAGAAATGACTACGGCACCATAGATTGGGGCAAGGAAGAAGAGAGATACAAGGTGAAGAGTTCGCTCGTGCTCTCGGGCGTCACCGGATCCAACAATGCGCAGCTGATCAAGAATCCTAACAGATTCAAGGCACCTACCCTCACTCCGGGACCTGCCAAGACAGGCGTCAGCGAGTCGTCAGGAACTCCGACATACGGTATTCCTCTTTCATTCGGAGCCGGAGTGAAGGTCGATCTTTCACCGAGATGGTCTCTCGGCATCGGAGCGAACTACAGTCTCCTCAGCAGAAAGTTCTTCGGAACCTACACGGAGGTCAGCGACGAAGGAACAGTGCAGAATTCCACATCTTCGGATATCAGGAATACGCAGCACTACGTCGGCATACCGGTAAATGCATATTACAGCATTGTCGACAACCGCAACATAAACTTCTATGCATACGCCGGAGGAACAGTGGAGAAATGCATCCAGGACAAATATGAGGTGATCAGTACATCGATCATCCACAAAGAAAAGGTGGACGGAGTGCAGACCTCAGTGAATCTTGGTATCGGAGTGGAGTTCCTGCTCGGCAAGCATCTCGGTCTCTACATCGACCCTAGCCTGAGATACTACTTTGACTGCGGTCAGCCTAAGAGCATCAGAACAGCCCAGCCTCTTATGATGGGCTTCGAAATGGGACTTAGAGTCAATCTATAAAAACAAGAAGGTGGGATCAATTCCCACCTTCAATTATGTTAGAACGGCTTATTGCCTGTCAATGTCGCCTGGCCTTTAAGAATCTTTCCGGCTTCACCAGTCAGCCTCAGGTAATAGTCGCTTCCAAGATTGTTTTCAATACCATTGAATGTCACTCCCAGCTCGCTTGCCTTCCTGCACCAGCCGTTTCCGCTCACAGTAACCGGCTCATCCGAACGGCGATATGCCCCATTTTCAAACACCACATAGTAATCCTTGGAATATTCATTGGATGGGACTTCATTCTTTCGCAGACACTTGTATATCGCAGTACCTTCATCTATCTCATCAAACATTGCAACATACAGCATCGTTGCACCTTGATTGATGAATTTATGTATCTGCTGCCAATAGAAGTCTCCGCTGTGGCGGTCATATACAGTATGGTCCGGATGCATATTCCTATCAGAGAATCCAGGGAACACCAGCGGACAGTATTCAACGCCATAGCTGGCTGCTGTGGTAAAATCATCAACAATTCTCTGATTGAAGAAATTGGCAAAAGATCCCAGCGGCGTGGTCTTGACGGTACCATCATAGTCATATGCGCCTACAAACCACGGCATAATGATGTCCACGTCCTTGACAAGGGCTGTGATCGCCGGATCATTGACTACGTCACCCGAGCCATCTGCACTTCTCCAATATGCCGGAACTCCCAGCATAATGCTGAAGCCCATTGCCTGAAGGCCGTCGACTATCGCCTGGGCCTGAGCAATTGTGTATGGAGCACTGTTCTGTCCTACGCTGACAAGTCCGACAAGAGGCTTGCCATTGTGATAAAGGTAATATCTCTGGCCGGCAGATCTGTCCATCAGATTATACTTCTGCATCTGCTTCCTGGCATCATTCAAGACCACATCAACCGAAGTACTGGCATCCATTCCCACCATATCATACATAATGGAAATCGCTCTTGCATATTCATTTGACGCCGTCATAGCAGACGCCAGCACCTTGTTGCTATGCTGCAATGCTGTATTGTCTGTTATCTGGGACACAAAACGCTGCATAAAGACACCATCGATGCCATACTGCTTCATCCATTTGAAATGGAGGCTTACAGTAGATGCGTCATAAGAACTATACAGACGTGGAGTCGAACCGTCAGGAGATGTAAATCCAGTTGCCGCATATGTCCTTTCATATTCAGACACATCAGGCCAGAAGTCTATATTATTACGCAGCACTCCCGGTTCAAAGACAAACGGCTGCTGGGCTACACTTGCATAATGCGGCCAACCTTCGGCCGGATTGTGAGGACAGCCGTCACCAGGAGTTCCGTGCCAGCCCTGATAACCGGCCATTACCAAGCCTCTATATGTGTCATACTGTTCACTTTCCGTATCAACCTGCGGAGGTTCCGGTGCAGATACCGGCTCGTAATATATAATAGCCCAGGAACCTACCTTATAACCCGCACTTGAATTGACAAAGATTCCGCTTCGGTCTCTCTCCGGGAAATGGAGGTTGACATCCAGATCCTCATTTCCGTTCCATTGTCCGGTGGACTCATCAAGACAAGCCTTGAATGCGTCATACATACTCTGCACAGTGACATTCTGATTCGACTTGTCTATCAGCTTGAACCTGGCATCACCCGTGTTTACTGTCGTAAACAGGTCCTTGAAATTGAATGACCCCTGCAGATCGAAGCCTTCCGGAAGTTCGCACCTCCACCAGTCCGGGTTGTCGATAGTATAAGTGCCGTCCGGATTCTTCTTTCCGTGGTAGAATTTCACGCTGCTTTTGAAAGGTGGTGCCAAACGGCTTCCCTGCTTGATTCCGTTTATCGATCCGGCTTTGCAGACCGGGTTCTTTCCATAAATGCCCTGGGAAATACCGCCTACATTATTATTCATACCGATGGTAAGAGTTGTAGCATTCGGTATACAGAACGGTATAGTTACCATATACACTGTTGCACTCTCGTTCAGGCCCAAGGTTTTAGGGGTTTTCAGATGAAGAAGCGGACGGCCTGATCCTGAACCAAGACCCTTGTTGACCTGGTTATAGACAAATTTATCACCTGTGAAATCCACCTCGAAAGATCCGGTGATCGTCTGAGTGTCGCTGTTGATAAGCGTGACATCCTCAGTGACGTGAGTTCCGCCGTCTGTACGGAATGACACGAGGTTAAGATCCATCGGATCCGCTTCATAGTTGGTTACCTTGATCTTGAGCACAGTAACCAGATGCTGCATATTTACAACTACCTCAGCATTGGCTGCCACAGATTTTGCCTTGCCGACAAGCGGACAATAAGAACCTGCAAGATGTGCCATATCGCCATCCTTGGACTGATACTGATCTGCAGGAATATGAATCGGCGCAGCCTTTGGAGACACCATATTCTCATCATAAGGGTAAAGCACATACCAATCGTACTTCTTTCCCTCGGTTATTGCATCCTCACTGACAACGCCTCTAAATGAATTGTCTCCTGTGTACTCAAATGCACCGTCGCTGACAAAATCTGTTGTTCCTGCCTCTGCGTGAAAAACATTAACCTTATCACCGTTGGCCCACTCTGTACTATAACCGTTGTTGACTGTCTTGGTCTGAAGCAGATGAAGGGTGAACTCAGAGCCCTCCTGTTCAGGAACAAGTGGGGCATTTTCCTTTACACAGCTCAAAAGCGCTGCTACAGATATCAACAATGTCGCTATTCTTAAAGTCATTACTTTCCTTCTATTATGTTACGGGCCAGGGTGTTCGCACAGACGAAATCTCTAAGTTCCCGGCAATCTGTCTGAAGTATGGTGTGGCGGTCTCCCTGCCACTTGAGTTCTCCCTTTGAGATGAAGCCGATCTTGTCTCCGATCTCAAGGATGGAGTTCATATCGTGAGTGTTCACCACTGTAGTCATATTGAACTCCTTGGTCAGGTCGCTGATGAGGCGGTCGATGAGAATCGAAGTGTACGGATCCAGACCTGAGTTAGGCTCATCGCAGAAAAGGTACTCCGGATTGAGGGCAATAGCTCTTGCAATACCGACGCGCTTCTGCATTCCACCGCTGAGTTCGTTCGGATATTTGTTGTCCGAGCCTATCACATTCACCTTCTCGAGACAATACTGTGCCCTCTCCCTTCTCTGAGCCGCAGACCAGTCTGTGAAGAATTCCATAGGGAACATCACATTCTCGATAACCGTCGCGAAGTCAAACAATGCGCTTCCCTGGAAAAGGATGCCGATCTTCTGACGAAGATGTCTCTTTTCATCCTCGTGCATTTCCGACAGCCTTCTGTCGCCATAGCTGATCTCTCCGCTGTCCGGAGTCATAAGACCGATGAGGTTCTTCAGAAGCACCGTCTTTCCCGAGCCGCTTGCGCCGATGATCATATTGCATTTGCCCGGCTCATATTCGACATTGATTCCCTTCAGGACCTCAACGCCGTCAAAACTCTTGTATAGATTCTCTACCTTTATCATACGCAGTGTTTAATAAAGCATAAGCTGGGTTACAACAAGGTCCATAAGAAGGATGAGTATGCTCACGGTCACAATGGCCTGTGTGCTCGAGCGTCCCACTCCGAGCGATCCGCCCCTCGCATAATAGCCGTTGAAGGCTGCGATGGATGAGATCATAAAGCAGAACAGGGACATCTTGAAGCAGCTGTAGAAGATATAGAAGCCGTTGTAGAAAGCCTTGATTCCGGTGATGTACGATGCCGACGGAATGATCTGGGTAGCTTCAACTACGATCCAACCTCCTACAAGACCGAGCGCAAGGCTCAGAAGCATAAGGAGCGGACTCAGAAGCGTAGATGCCACGATCTTAGGCAGCACAAGGAAGCCCGCCGAGTTCACGCCCATCATATCCATAGCGTCGATCTGCTCTGTGATACGCATACTTCCGATCTCGGAAGCGATGTTCGAACCCATCTTTCCGGCAAGGATGAGAGCCACCATAGTGGAGCAGAACTCCAGAATGAGACTTTCCCTCACCATATATCCGATATACATCTTGTCGATGATAGGGTTTTCAAGATTCGAGGCCGTCTGTATGACGAGTACACCTCCGATGAACACGGAGATGACACCGACAAGCAATATTGACGAGAGTATGAGTTTGTCTGACTCATTTATGAATTGTCTCCAGAAGATTTTCCATTTCTCAGGCTTCCTGAAAACCTGCTTGAGAAACAGAATATATCGTCCGATAGACTCAAAAAATTTTCTGATCATCCGATTTTTGTTTTGGGCTGCAAATCTACGAGTTTTCCGCCATTAAAATTTATTTTAAACACTTAAAGATTTTTCTTTAAATCCGATTTTCGTCACATTTTTCTTTTTCTTAAACAGATTGTCGCATACTATGACAAGATTTGAGCAAAAATGTCGTTATGCTCATAAACATCCATTGCGCCAAATGCATCGGGATCGATGCCGTGCCAGTCACTGTCGAAATAGACATCACTACGGGACTGGGAATACATCTTGTCGGCCTTGCTGACGCTGCAGTCAAAGAGAGCCTCCTCAGGACTATCACAGCTCTCCAGTCTATGGGATTCCGCATCCCGGGAAAGAAGATTGTCATCAACCTCGCCCCTGCCGATATGCACAAGAGGGGAAGCGGCTACGATGTGCCGATAGCCCTCGGAATCATCGCCGCATCCGGACAGCGGGAACTGCCTCTGCTGGAAAAGTTCATTATTATGGGAGAACTCGGACTTGACGGAGGAATAAGGGAGGTTCCGGGCGCGCTCCCTATTGTGGAACTCGCGATGAAGGAAAGTCTTATGGGATGCATCCTGCCGGCCGGATCGGCTCTGGAAGCCGTGGAATACGACTCTGTGGACGTATACGGAGTGACGACCTTAGATGATGTCCTGCGCATACTTTCCGGCGAAGAACTTTGCGACGACCTTCTGGTGAAGAATATCGCGGAGGAGAGAAGTCCCCAGGAGGCGGACAGACCGCAGGAAATTATGGACTTCTCTGAGATCATCGGCCAGGAAGCCGCCAAACGCGGCCTGGAGATCGCGGCGGCAGGAGGTCACAATGTCGTTATGATCGGATCCCCGGGATCGGGAAAGAGTTCCCTGGCCAAGGCTATGGCCGGAATACTTCCCCCAATGAATCTGGAAGAATCCATCCAGACAAGTATGATATATTCCGTAGCTGGAAAAGGAGGACGCACGGGAAGGCTGATGAGGCAGAGACCTTTCAGGGCACCTCACTACAGCGCCTCCACAACCGCACTTCTGGGTGGCGGATCGGATAACATCCTGCCTGGCGAAATATCCTTGGCACACAATGGAGTGCTGTTCATAGACGAGTTCTGCGAAGCACCGAAAAAGGTGCTGGAAGTACTCAGGGCTCCTATGGAAGACCGCAAAGTGACCATATCCAGACTGAAGTCAAAGGTGGAATACCCTGCTGACTTTATGCTGGTCGCCGCCTCCAACCCCTGCCCGTGCGGATACTACGGAGACGGCGACAGATGTACCTGCACCCCTAACCAGAGGCTTTCTTACATTTCGAAGCTGTCCGGCCCCATAATGGACCGCATCGACATACAGCTTATGGTTTCGAGAGTTGACGCCAGGATGCTGGTGAACAGAAAACCCGGGCAGAGCAGCGCAGAGATTGCAGCAAGAGTCCTCAAGGCGCGAGAGATCCAAAGGGCGAGGTTCGCAGAGTCCGGGGAAGGCATCTTCTGCAATGCATCAATGAACAACCGGCAGACCGAGATGTTCTGCCCACTGTCCTCCGACTGCAAGTCACTGCTGGAGCGCATCATCGAGCGTATGGGGCTGTCCGCCCGTGCGTGCTCGCGCATCATCAGGCTGGCGCGCACCATTGCCGATCTGGCTGGTATACCGGACATTCTGCCGGAACATATCTCCGAGGCGGCTGGCTACAGATTCCTTGACAAGCAGAATATCTTTGAGTGATTTTGCATATATTTGCAGTATGAAACAGGAAGTCATCATCAGAGGGGTCGAGGACCTCGAAAGAGCAGCAGCGGAATTCCTCGAGAAGATCGGGGACAACACACTTGTGGCATTCTTTGCCCCTATGGGTTCAGGCAAGACCACTTTCACTACAGCAATCTGCAAAGTGCTGGGAGTGACAGACCCTGTAGGCTCACCTACATTCGCCATCGTAAACGAATATATGAGGGCAGACGGCGACCCTATGTACCACTTCGACTTCTACAGAATCAACAAGCTTCAGGAAGCGATCGAGATCGGACTCTACGACTACCTCGACAGCGGCTGTCTCTGCATTATGGAGTGGCCGGAGAACATCGAGGAACTTCTCCCTGAAGAGACTCTCAAAGTAAGCATCACAGTAAATCCGGATCAGTCCCGCACAGTATCCTGGGAGGCCTGATAAGAGGTAATCGACGATATGTAGCCGTTGGATAGTTTCAACGGCTCTATTTCTCCATCTTTCCATACGACAGGTTGACCTCCTCCGACAGGAGTCAGCCCCACATACAGTATTCCGTCTATCACGGACAGGGGTCGTGTACCCATTATCCTGTATCCATCCGGTACGGCGAAGATCTCACCGCATCTGAATATCTTCATTTCTCCCGTCCTGCAGTGAGTCAGGACGCAACACACACCATCATCCCAGGAGCATAACGAATTCGCAGTCATTCCGGTCGGAAAGATGCACTCCCTCACCCCGTTTCTCCAAAGTCCGCTCGTCAGCAGGCCGCTGCTTACGGCAAAAGCTCCCTCGATCACCATATCATCCTGATCCGGCACAAACCTGCAGGACTTCATCACAGTTGAATTCGGCATATCCAGACTCACCATATTGTCGTCATAGACCAGTACCGGCGTGCTGATTCCCACAAGGGAAGCGATATAAGACACACTTCCGGCAGAGACCCTCACATCCCAGACCTTCTTGACATCCTCCCTGACCGCAATCTGCGAGACACAACCGTTCATATAGATATAATAGCGCTCGAGTGCGCCGGAAGCCATCTGCACCGGCTCCGAAAACGCAAACGCCAGTCCACCAGACGGTGCCAAAGCCTGTCCGTCCGATGAGGTGGACGGCAAAACGTCGGAGGAGGTGAACAGGCTGCCGGAAGAATGCCGGTAGATCACTTCCCCATTCTTGCGATAGGCGAAGCCCTTGCCGCTGCGGTTCTGGCCAAGGGTATACACATCTCCACCTTCCGTATGCATCGCGACAATCATCTCCCTGCCTTGATAGCAGAACAGGCGCTTTCCGTTCTTCCGTATTACGGTAAGGGAATCTGTCGAATAATCAGTATAGAGGTCATTCCCTATCATCCTGTGCATATCCGGATCCGCGCTTACCTCATACTCGTTGCCCACAGGTAGTTTCATCATAGGGACAGCATTCGCATAGACCACCAGAGAGCATTTCACCGTCCCGGACTCCTGGTCTGAACGCCAGTCGTATCCGGCCGGATAATCGAAACCCGTCACATACCATACGGTCTTCTGCATAGGTCCGGAACCGTCCGTCACGATACCCGCTCCCGGCCCTGTCCAGATATCCTCAGACCCGGTTTCTCCTCCAATCTCCCTCAACCCGCAGGATGCTGCCACAGCCAACCCCACAATCCATAAAATGCTCCTTTTCATCTTTTTTGATTCAAAGAAACAAGCATAAGACAAAAGAGCCAAATGTGTTCGTCACACATCCGGCTCTTTCGTCACATTTTTCTTTTTCTTTAAATTTTTTCTTTTTTTTAAACAAAGAGATTAGCGGCAAGGAAGTCAGAGACAGCCTTGCGATATGTGTCAGACACAGGTATGAGTTCATTGCCTAGCATAATATCGCCGTTGCCGTCTATGGAGGTGATCTTATCCAAAGCCACAATGTAGGACCTATGCACTCGCATAAACCTCGAGGATGGCAACATTTCCTCAACAGCCTTCATAGTCAGATGCGTCACCAAAGGTTCCTCTTCACCACGCAGCCTCAACATCACATAGTCCTTCATAGCCGACACGTAGAGAATATCGGAAAAACTGATGTTACGATGACGGCCTTCAGCCTTGAAGAAAGCCGACTCACGCTGTGAGTCTTCATACCTTGAGGCATCCCCAGAGGACTGTATCCTCTTCTCTGCCCTGGACACCGCCTCGAGGAATTTCTGATACCTGACAGGCTTAAGAAGATAATCCACGGCATCTACTTCATAGCTTTCAAATGCATACTCCTTGAAAGCCGTAGTGAACACTACCATAGTTTGCTCTGGAAGCATCCTTGAGAGTTCCAGACCGTTGAGATCCGGCATCTGGATGTCCACGAATACCAGATCTGGAGGCGTCGACCTGATCTCTGACAATGCGGATACCGGGTCGGTACAGGTTCCGACAAGTTCCAAGGAAGGTGTCTTCCTGACATACCCGGCCATCAGTTCCACTGCTAACGGCTCATCATCCACTATGACACATCTCATCTTATTCATAGCATCCTGCATTCTTTATTCTTACTATAGCTACGTACCTGCCGCCATCGACGAAAGATCTGTATGAATACTCTCCTTGATATAGCAGCTCCAACCTTCTCCTCAGATTTTCAATACCCACGCCAGACCCACTATAATCCTTCGTCTCCTTAGGGATGAGCGAATTTTCGCACGAGAACACAAGATCTGTCCCGTCAAGTCCCATATCCACCTTCACGAATGCATCGTGGTGGGCAGAAGCCCCGTGCTTGAACGCATTCTCCACCAATGATATAAACATAAGCGGAGATATCGTCAACGACGGATCGAACTCGTCAAAATGTACATCAACGGCAGTCTTCTCACTGCACCTCAACGACATCAGAGCGATATAGTTTTCCATAAAGGCCACCTCATCCACCACCTTCACTCTCTGATTATTGGTTTCATACAGCGCATACCTCAGCAAGTCGCTCAACTGCGCGATGCTGTCCTGAGCCTTGTCGGCATCGATCTGTACCAATGATGATATGTTGTTCAATGTATTGAACAAAAAATGAGGGTTCAGCTGATTCTTCAGCCAGTTCAGTTCTGCCTCTGCATTACGTCTCCTCTCCTCATCCAGCTTCTTTCTTTCCTCATACCATCTTACTATATATCGCATTCCTACTGCCAAGGCGATCATAAAGGAATAAAGCAGAATCCTGATTATAAGAGCTCCTAGGAAGAGTCCGTTCAGACTAAGTCCATTAAGCTGCTGGCTCAACTGTTCCACTTCTTCCGAATGAGGCTTCTGCATAAAAAAGAACGGAAGGATTGCGGCAAGCAATACTATCGCAATATCAGCCGAAAAGAACCAAAGCTTTCGGTTATGAAAAAACAACTTTGGAACAAGCAGGCTATAGTTCAGCAGATATATGGCAACCGGGAGAACTGCACTTTTTGCCGTCATAGCTATGATCGGCATCATCGAACCGGCATTCCTTCCCGCAAGGAGAAAGAACGCCACACAGAACATCAGAAAGACCGACAGTCCAAAAAGAATCTGAACCGTATTGACATATATGTTGATCTTCTTATTATGACTCATTCTACAAATTTATTACATCTGCATCACTGTTCCAACACTCTCTGTCATTGATTTTGACTCTAGCTGCGTGTCCGTCTCAATAGTCTTTCTGGTCTTCTTGACACTGACCTTATCTTGCTTGCCGAATGAGAATGTAATGTTTATGGAAACCATCCTGATAGGGATGCCGGTGACTGTACGACTGACAAAATCCTTTGTTTCGGATACAGCCTCTACAATGATGCCACGTCCTCCGGTCAGATGAGTCAGGCCGCTTAGGCTGACTCCGAGCCTGTCATCCAGGAAAGTCTTTGTCAATCCCAATGTTCCCACCATTATGCCGGATGACCAACCCTGCAATGTGACAGTTCTGCCGGATGCTATCGTATTGGCACTGAGCCTGAGATCCCACGGAAGTGTCTGCTGAAGACCCAGGAGAGCCGTGTATGTCCATCCGCTGTTCTTCTGATCGAGTTCCTTGCTTCTGAAATATGAATACCCCGTGCTTCCGTTCAGTATCACTCTGGTCTTCTGTCCCGGAATCCATATGACGAATGCATTCAGACCTGTCGTACTGCTGTTCACTATGTTGCCATAAGTGGTGTTCATAATATGACCATTGTCATAGAAGCTATACGATGACATTCCATTGCGGACAAAGCCTTGGCGCAGTGACATATTCAGTATCCACTTAGGACTGAAATAGTTATATGTAAGGATTACATTGTGTCCTGTCTCCGGTCTGAGGTTTGGGTTACCATAGCTGATGGCCGACGGATCGCTGATGTTGTCCACGAATGGATTCAGATATGTGATGCCCGGACGGCTGATGCGCATATTATATGACAGTCCTATATTCTGGACCATACTTATGTTGTACTGCACACTTGCATTAGGCACCAGGTTGCCATAGTCCAGCTTGAAATTCATTTCAGGCGTATGCTCATATGCCACATTCTGCCAAGTGTGCTCATACCTTGCACCGGCCTTGATGTCTACAGGGCCGAACTTACCAGAATATTCGGCATACAGAGCTCCTATATTGTTATAGAAATCATACAATACACTGGATTCAGGTACATACGCATAGTCATTGCCATCATATATGAAACTGTCCTGGTCTGAAGAGTTGTGACGGGCGGTGAACTTTGCTCCGGCACCAAGCATATGACCGGCATCTGAGCCCAACGGAGTCGAGAAGTCCGCCTGGACTATATGGCTTGCCGAATTGGTAAAGCCGTCGTTTCTGCGATCAGGAAGAATGCCATCATCAAATCTATTCTCCATATCGCTGCCTGTCGGGGTTCCCGAGAACTGATATGAGACTACCAATGACCTGTCCGGCTGCGATGCCCACGAATGTTGGTAATCCACATTAGCCGTGATGCTGTTCGCCAAAGTCTTTGAACTGATCGTGCCTTCATATGCATATTCCAGCAGAGGGGATTTCATTTCTGTCTGATAATCACTGACCGTAGAGACATTGGTGCCGGTATAGCCTGCTCCGACTGTTATAAGATTGAGAGAATCGATCTCATAGCTGAGATTGAGACTTCCATTGTAGAACGGAGTCTGAATATCAGCAACACCATTGGTTGCAGTGACAAAGTCACCACCTGGGAGTTTCTGGATTCGCTCTATGGTCGATTCCGCTCCATTCACATATGTGTTGGAAGCGTTTCCTGTGAGGCTGAAAGCCCATTTCCCCTTCTGCATGCTATAGAAAATGCCACCACCATAACCCTTTGTGGAACCCTGAAGGGTGACGCTTCCGTATTGTCCTTCGGCCAATGATTTGCCGTCTTCCTTCTGCAGGCCTGTGATCAGATTTATCACACCTCCGACTCCTTCCGCATCATACTTTGCTCCTGGATTCGTGATGACCTCGATATGCTTCACAGCCGTTGCAGGCATCATCTTAAGGATCTGGGACGGGTTAGCGGAAAGCATTTGATTCGGCATTCCGTCAACATAGACCTGGAAGCTAGAACTTCCATTGACTGTGATATTGTCCTGAGCATCCACAGATACCATAGGCACTTTCCGGAGCATCTCCAACACCGTGCTTGTCTTGGCATCAATGTCGTCCTCTACCTTATATGTAACCCTATCGGCATCCATCTTCACCAGAATCTTCTGCGCCACCACCGCGCTTCCGTCCAGGGAGATAGTGTCAGCGAGAACCGAGGTCTGTTCCTGAGCATATGCCGCCATAGCGGATATAAGAGCAATGGTCGTAATGATAATCCGTTTCATATCTTTGCTTTTTATCATCCATATGCAAACATAAAAACAAAAGCGAGGCGTCCGTCATTATTTAGACGAACGCCCCGATATTTTAGACAAGACCTTCACAATCCAGCCTAAGCTCTATAGATTGCAAACAATGCCGAACCTGAGCCAGACATACTCGCATAGACTGCTCCGCTGTCGTAGAGCGATCTCTTGATGGCTTCCAATGCCGGATACTTGGCAAAGACTGTGTGTTCAAAGTCATTGACCAAGACACCGTCCCACTGCTCCACCGGTCTAGCCAAACCCTCTCTGAGAGGAACCTCTGGAAGTGCCGGTCTTATGCCGCCGTAGGCGTCCTTGGTAGACACCGCAATGCCTGCCGGAGTGATCACCTGGATATCATAACCGGCAAGGTCGATCTCATATTCGGTCAAGATCTCACCTCTTCCCTCGCCTATCATCGGACGGTTGTAGATGAAGAAGGCACAGTCGCTTCCGAGGCGGGATGCATAAGAGGCAAGCTGCTGCTCGGAAAGACCGAGCGAGCACATCTCGTTGAGCATCTTCAGCGCGAATGCAGCGTCTGCTGAACCTCCGCCGAGTCCGGCGCCCACCGGTGAGGTCTTCTCAAGGAAGATCTTCACAGGAGGCAGAGTGAAATCCTCTGCCAGAATGTAATAAGCCTTTGCTGTCAGATCCTTCAACGGGTCCCAGTCCACGCCTTCTGCACGGGCGATGGTTATCATCAGTTTACCGTCCTCGGACATTCCCTGAGCCAGTCTCGGAGCATCAGTGTACTCTGTCTCCACTCCGAAAACTCCTTCGGTCTCAGCAACAGGAGCATTGTCTCCATACTTCGCGAAGAGGGCTGCGGATGTACGGCTATAGTCATCTCCGACAACGATCTCCAATGTATCTGTGATACCGAAATAAGGCACAAAGAGAGTCTCAAGGTCGTGGAAACCGTCCTCCCTTTTACGAAGGACGTTCAGACCGAGATTGATCTTGACGTTAGGGTTTGTTAGCATAAGGTATTCTTGACAATGTTTCTGATGGCATCCTCAAACTTTGATGCGACAGCTTCGCGCTCAGTCTCGTCCTCGATGTTCTCAAGGACTGGTGCGATGAACGAGATCATCTGAAGCACCTTCGCATCCTCAAGGCTGATACCGCGGGAACGCATATAGAACTGCTCCTCCTCATTGAGACGTCCGATTGTTGCTCCGTGCGAGCACTTCACGTCGTCAGCATAGATCTCAAGCTGCGGCTTTGTATCCACCTTGGCACCGT
Organism: Bacteroidales bacterium; assembly: GCA_017546275.1. Classification (GTDB taxonomy): domain Bacteria; phylum Bacteroidota; class Bacteroidia; order Bacteroidales; family UBA932; genus Cryptobacteroides. Next base: position 19,420 of record JAFYXE010000021.1, read on the forward strand.
CCGAAAGCAGGATATTGTGGTTCTCCTGATATGCCTCAGTTCTCTGTGCATCCTTCGCTACGATGATCTTGCCGTAGAAATCCACCTTCGATGCACCTCCGGCGATTCCCTTGAAAAGCTGGCGGGAGTTGCAGTGAGGCACGTCGTGATGCATATCCACAGATATCTTCACCTTCTCCTCGCCACCGCAGACGTAGGCTCCGTAGACATTCGCCTCCGCTCCTTCGCCGCTCAATCGAAGGTCGAGCCTGATGTCACAGCTCACGCCAGGCATCACCAGCAGGACCATATCTGTCCTCTGGTCACGCTGGACCTCAACGCTGCGCACCAGCTGTCCTTCCTGTACGATTATCACTTCAGTCATACCCGGATCTCCTACATATTATCGTATCCCTTCTCCTCGATTTCTGCAACGAGCTCCTTGCCTGCAGTCTTCACGATCTTTCCATCCTTGAGGACGTGAACGACATCCGGAACGATGTAGTCCAGAAGTCTCTGATAGTGAGTGATGACGATTGCAGCCTTCTCAGGAGTGTGAAGCGAGTTCACACCGTTTGCAACGATGCGGAGAGCATCCACGTCGAGTCCGCTGTCGGTCTCATCGAGAATCGCGAGAGTAGGATCGAGCATAGCCATCTGGAAGATCTCGTTACGCTTCTTCTCACCGCCAGAGAAACCAACGTTCACTTCGCGCTTTGCGAACTCCGGCTTCATCTGCACGAAAGCCATCTTCTCACGCATCAGTTTGAGGAAGTCACCGGCCTTGAGCGGCTCAAGTCCCTTGCCTGCACGATGTGCGTTCACAGCGGTCTTCATAAAGTTGGTGATGGTCACTCCAGGAATCTCCACAGGATACTGGAAAGACAGGAAGATGCCTGCCCAGGCACGCTCCTCAGGTGACATCGCCAGAAGGTCCTGTCCGAGGAATTCGATGCTGCCGGCAGTCACAGTGAACTGCGGCTTGCCTGCCAACACAGCTGAAAGAGTACTCTTTCCTGCTCCGTTAGGTCCCATAACGGCGTGGATCTCACCCTTGCGGATGGTCAGGTCCACTCCCTTCAAGATTTCCTTATCCTCAACTGAGGCTCTGAGCCCCTCGATCTTCAATAATATATCGTTTGCCATAAAGCTATATTGTTTTTTCTATGCATTCTTTTTATAAAGTCGGTACCAGGTGTAGAGCGACCAGATGCCGTTGACCAGATACAGACAGCTGACGATCGGCATAAACACCAGGCCGGCCTTCAAATACAATGTCAAATTTGCGACATTGACAAAGAGCCACGCTATCCAGCAGTCCCACTTCTTCAATGCAGACAAAGTCTGTGCTGTCAGGATGAGAACTGTCACACAGCAGTCCAGGTATGGAAGCGGGTTGGCAGGGAAAAGTCGGCTCATAAGCCATCCCCACAGCAATGCGAGCGTCGGAATCAGTGCCAGCACGAGAGCTCTGCCTCTCCAATCAAGCATCGACACTTTCAGGCCTCCATCACCCGAGCCGCTTTCCTCACCCTTCTTCGGATGACTCCAGCGGTACTGACCCATAATGTTGATGCCGAGAGATATCGGCTGAAGGATCAGGTTCGCATAAAGATGCTTCTGCCAGAAGATGAAGAACAGCAACGCTGTGTAGAGGTAACCTACATAGAAGTTCTTCTTGCTGTTGCGTCCTGCCAGAAACACTGTAGTAAGACCGAACACCGCAGACAGAAGATCTATCAGCAGCACCGGCTTTCCACCCAACTCAAATATTATAGTGTTCCAAAAACTCATCCTATCCTACCGATCCTTCCAATGATACCTGAAGCAGTTTCTGCGCCTCGACAGCGAACTCCATCGGAAGTTTCGAAAGCACCTCGCGGGCATAACCGTTCACGATAAGTCCCACAGCCTCCTCCGGACCGATTCCCCTCTGGTTGCAGTAGAAGAGCTGATCCTCACTGATCTTCGAAGTCGTTGCCTCGTGCTCCACCACAGCAGTCTTGTTCGCATTCTCGATGTAAGGGAATGTGTGCGCACCGCACTTGTCACCGATCAGAAGGCTGTCGCACTGAGAGAAGTTGCGTGCATTGTCCGCACCCGGCAGCATCTTCACCAGACCGCGGTAACTGTTCTGGCTACGTCCGGCCGAGATACCCTTGCTGACGATACGGCTGCGTGTGTTCTTTCCGATATGGATCATCTTGGTTCCGGTATCCGCCTGCTGCATATTGTTGGTCACAGCCACGGAATAGAACTCAGACGATGAATTGTCTCCCTTAAGGATAGTCGAAGGATACTTCCAGGTAATCGCCGAACCTGTCTCCACCTGAGTCCACGAAAGGTGGCTTCCCGCACCCTTGCAGATGCCTCGCTTTGTCACGAAGTTGAAGATACCTCCCTTTCCTTCCGCGTCTCCCGGATACCAGTTCTGCACTGTCGAATACTTCACCTCTGCATCCTTCTCCACGATGATCTCCACCACTGCGGCGTGAAGCTGGTTCTCGTCACGCATAGGCGCTGTACATCCCTCCATATAGCTGACATACGATCCCTCGTCTGCAACGATGAGAGTCCTTTCGAACTGACCGGTGCCGGCCGCATTGATACGGAAGTAGCTTGAAAGTTCCATAGGGCAGCGGACGCCCTTAGGGATGTATACGAACGAACCGTCGCTGAATACGGCAGAGTTCAATGCCGCATAGAAGTTGTCGCCCACAGGCACAACCGATGCGAGATACTTGCGGATAAGGTCCGGATGTTCACGTACAGCCTCAGAGAAAGAACAGAATATGATTCCCTTCTCTGCAAGAGCCGAACGGAAAGTTGTTGTCACCGAAACTGAATCGAATACGGCATCCACGGCAACTCCGGCAAGAGCCTTGCGCTCGTGAAGAGGAATTCCGAGTTTGTCGAAAGTCTTCTCCAGCTCAGGATCGATCTCCTTCGGACGATCCTCCGCCTTCTTCGGAGCCGCATAGTAGATGATGTCCTGAAAATCGATTTCAGGAATGTCGAGATGCGCCCAGGTAGGAAGCGTCATCTTCTGCCAGCGGCGGAAGGCTTCCAGGCGGAACTCGAGCATCCACTCCGGTTCCTGCTTCTTGGCTGAAATCAGCCTGATTATATCTTCATTGAGACCCTTCGGGATGAACTCCTGCTCCACCTCTGTGACGAAGCCGTGCTCATACTCCTTGTCTGCAATGCTGTCTAATATTTCCTTGTCTTTGCTCATATAAAAACTGCTATCCTGCAATGTGCGGACCGCTAACGACCCGAACTTGCAAAGATAGCAGAATTTATTAATTTGTCGGCATAGAATACGCCGAATCAAGGCCTACATACCGAAGACTACAGGGATTGTAAGTCTCACGCTTCTCTTTTGACCCTGCTGCTCGCCTGGCTCCCACTTCGGAGACTTCTTGACAGCGTGTTCAGCAGCTTCATTGAGCGACTTGTCCGATCCGAAAATGGCGTGTACGTCAGCTACCGAACCATCCTCCTTCACTGTAAACTCCACCAGAACTGTCCTTGAGTTCTGACCTGGTCTCATATCTGAAGGATACACCACCTGTGAGTTAACCCAGATAGCGAAATCATCAACTCCGCCACCCTGGAACTTAGGATGAATGAAACCGGTAGACTGCCTGAGGATGTCGTTTCTCTCTTCCCAGGCAAGTTCAAGCTCCTTCAGGAAGTCCTCGTGCTTGCGTCTGAAATCGATCTGCGGATAGCGAGGCTTGCCAGCAATGCCCACAGCCTTCGCGTCCTTTGTGTCCATCACGCGATTAACAAGCTTTCCTTTCTTGAACTTTGCGACAAGGACTGAACCGTTGCTTCTGTAAAGCGTATCTACTCCGTGATATTTTCCGTTCTTGTAATCACCGGCTACGACGATGCCGTTATCTCTGTAGATGCGACCGTTTCCTGTCGGCTTTCCTTTCTTGTAGTCGCCCCAGTAAACCTCGCCGTTGAGCTTGTAGCAGACACATTTTCCGTGTGGCTTGCCTTTCTCAAACTGTCCGAAGACAAGACCTTCGTTGTAAGAGTAGAGGACTCCGCGTCCCTTAGGCCACTGGCCTTCATACTGAGAACCATCGCGGGTGATCACACGCTGATAGCTCTGTGCTGAAAGCGATATCGACGACAACGCTGCCACCGCCAATACCAAAATAGTGCGCATTGTTTTCATAAGATTTAGAACTAGTGAATTGCAACAGTAAGCATAGCCATCACGATAGACACCATACTCATAAGCTTGATGAGGATGTTGAGAGATGGTCCAGATGTATCCTTGAACGGGTCACCCACTGTGTCACCTGTAACTGTTGCCTTGTGAGCCTCAGAGTTCTTTCCGCCGAGGTGGCCTTCCTCTACATACTTCTTGGCATTGTCCCAAGCTCCGCCGGAGTTGGACATAAACACTGCGAGTACGAAACCGGAGCCAAGACCTCCGATGAGGAGACCCATCACACCTGCAGGGCCGAGGATCACACCTATGAGCACAGGAACGATGATGGCGATGAGAGAAGGAAGAAGCATCTCACGCTGAGCACCCTTTGTTGAGATCTCCACACAGCGTGCATAGTCAGGAGTAGACTCCTTTGTAAGGATACCCTTGATCTCGCGGAACTGACGGCGGACCTCAGTCACCATACTCTGAGCCGCACGACCCACCGCGTTCATAGTGAGACCGCAGAAGAGGAACGACATCATCGCACCGATGAACACACCCACGAGAACCACAGGATTCATAAGATCCACGTGATAGTAAGACATAATATCTGGAATCGAAGCCTGAGCTGCATCAATGAGTTCACCTGACACACCTACGATCTGCTTTCCGAGATGATCGAGACCGATCTTGATTTCCTCGATGTATGAAGCGAGGAGTGCAAGTCCTGTAAGAGCTGCAGAACCGATGGCAAAGCCCTTTCCTGTTGCTGCTGTAGTGTTTCCGAGAGCATCGAGAACATCTGTACGCTTGCGCACCTCAGGATCGAGTTCGCTCATCTGAGCGTTACCGCCGGCGTTGTCGGCGATTGGACCGTATGCGTCAGTTGCGAGAGTGATGCCGAGTGTCGAGAGCATACCTACCGCAGCGATACCGATACCATAGAGACCGGTAGAAAGACTGTCAGCAGAGAACGAAAGGTCGAAACCGTTCGCACAGAGATATGCAAGGAGGATAGCCACTGCGATTGTGATCACAGGAATGGCTGTAGAAAGCATACCGAGACCTACACCTGAGATGATTACTGTAGCAGGACCTGTCTCAGCAGACTCTGCGAGCTTCTGCGTAGGACGATAAGAGTGAGAAGTATAGTACTCTGTAGCCTGACCGATGATCACGCCAGCAGCAAGACCTACAACAACCGAAAGCGAGAAGCCCCACCAGTTCTCCATACCGAGGAGATACATAATTCCGAATGTTGCTGCTGCGATGAGGATAGAGCTGAGGTTGGTTCCGCGTCCGAGAGA
>JAFYXE010000022.1 GCA_017546275.1 Bacteroidales bacterium
ATAGAGAGATAATATCTCTGAAACTCCAAAACAACTCTCTGAGAATCGAAAAATTGAAGAAGGATACCGAAAATCTCGATATCCTTCTCTTACTTAAATGTCAGCCACCTTACAGAGTGGCACCTTTTTCAGTGCCCTCCCGAAATGGTCATCCTTTTTTTCTGTTATTTCTGTCTGAGATAGATGTGTACCGGACATCCGAGGAAGTCGAACTTCGATCTCAGCTTGTTCTCGAGGAATCTTCTGTATGGCTCGCGGATATACTGCGGGAGGTTGCAGAAGAAAGCGAATGAAGGAGAACGTGTAGGGAGCTGAGTGATGTACTTGATCTTGATGTACTTACCCTTCCAAGCAGGTGGTGGGTAGTTCTCGATTTCAGGAAGCATCTCCTCATTGATCTTTGATGTAGAGATCTTGCGTGAGTAGTTCTCATACACGTGAGCCGCTGCATCGAGCACATCCATAATTCTCTGCTTGTTGATCACAGATGTGAAGATGATAGGGAGGTCGTTGAACGGTGCAAGACGCTCCTTGATGGCGATTGTGTATTCCTTCATAGTGTTGCTGTCCTTCTCGATGGTATCCCACTTGTTCACAACAACTACGCAGCCTTTCTTGTTGCGCTGGATGAGGTTGAAGATCGCCATATCCTGAGACTCGATACCGGTCTGTGCGTCGATCATAAGGATGCAGACGTCAGAGTGCTCGATGGCACGGATGGATCTCATCACAGAATAGAACTCAAGGTCTTCGTGTACCTTGGTCTTCTTACGCATACCTGCTGTGTCGACGAGCATAAACTCGTGACCGAACTTGTTGTACAGAGTTGCGATAGAGTCACGTGTGGTACCTGCGATAGGAGTCACGATGTTTCTTTCCTTTCCGAGAAGCGCGTTGGTGAGTGACGACTTTCCTACGTTCGGCTTACCTACGATAGTGAAGTGAGGAAGGTCCGGACGCTCGTCCTTGTCAGGGTCCTCAGCCGGAAGCTCTCTGATGATGGCGTCAAGAAGGTCTCCTGTACCGCCGCCGTTGGCTGCCGAGATGCTGTACACCTCTCCGAGTCCCAATGAATAGAACTGGAATGCGTCGTACATCTTCTCTCCTGAGTCGATCTTGTTGACAGCAAGCACGACCGGCTTTCCGCTGCGTCTGAGGATGTCAGCGATCTCCTCGTCATAGTCGGTGATGCCTGTGCCTGCCTCTACCATAAAGAGAACCACGTGAGCCTCCTCGATGGCGAGGACAACCTGCTTGCGGATCTCCTCCTCGAAGATGTCGTCAGAGTTGGAAGTGTATCCACCTGTGTCGACAACAGAGAACTCTGTGCCGCACCATTCGCATCTGCCGTAGTGTCTGTCTCTTGTCACACCGGCAGTCTCATCTACAATTGCCTGGCGCATTCCCACCAAGCGGTTAAAAAGTGTGGACTTGCCTACATTAGGGCGTCCTACAATAGCTAATAAGCTCATAATAAATAAGTTAAATTAATATTACCCGCCTCACGGCGAGATTGCTAATCCCTATCCGGGAACGTAATTATCTGCAATCGGATCCGCAAGAGGCACATCCCCCGTCCGAACACTGTGGAGTACCGTCCGGGTTCTTCTTGCCCCAAAGCTTTATTTCATCCTCTTTTGCGCATTTTATGCCTCTCTTGCGCATCTCCTTGTTGTTCTCGATCTCAGTCTCAGGGAACTTGCCGTCCTTCCTGAAGATGATGTTGAAGCAGAGACCGAATACGCAGAGCGCAACGAGGACCACTGATGCAAGCAGTATCTCCATCCTGAATTAGTTGATGAAGCTTGAGCTGATTTCCTCGTAGTTGTATACCTTGTCGATGATCTCAGCGAAGATGTTTGTCATACTGAGGACAGTGATCTTGCTCTTGTCCTTGGCAGGATCAGTGCTCAATGGAATAGTGTCGGCTACGATAACCTCCTCAAGAGCCGAGTTTGCGATTCTGTCATAAGCAGGACCTGAAAGCACAGCGTGTGTCGCACAAGCGCGTACGCTGGTAGCTCCCATCTCCTTGAGGACGTTGGCAGCCTTTGCCAATGTACCTGCAGTATCGATCATATCGTCTACAATGACAACGTTCTTTCCTTCCACCTCTCCGATGGCTGTGATCGAACCTACAACGTTAGCCTTCTCACGAGACTTGTGGCAGATGATCACCGGACACTGGAGGTATCTTGCGTAAGCGTTCGCTCTCTTTGCGCCACCCATATCAGGTGCTGCGATGGCGAGGTTCTCGATGTTCATCGCCTTGAGGTAAGGGAGGAACACCGCGCTTGCGTAGATGTGGTCAACCGGGAAGTCGAAGAAACCCTGGATCTGGTCTGCGTGAAGGTCGCAGGTCATAACACGGTCGCATCCTGCTGCGTGGAGCATATTTGCAACGAGCTTGGCTCCGATTGAAACTCTAGGTCTGTCCTTGCGGTCCTGTCTTGCCCAGCCGAAGTATGGCATAACGGCAATCACCTTGTGGGCAGAAGCTCTCTTCGCTGCGTCGATCATAAGAAGAAGCTCGAAGAGGTTCTCTGTTGGAGGGAATGTGGACTGGATGATGAATACAGTAGCGCCTCGTACGCTTTCGTTGTAGCAAGGCTGGAATTCTCCGTCGCTGAATGTAAGAACATCCGATTCACCTACCTTAAGGCCAAGTTTTGTCGCTACTTTCTCTGCAAACGCTCTAGACGCCTTGCAGGTAAAGATTTTGATTTTGTGTTCGTCGTGCATTGTATGAGGGTTTTTGTTACATTTACTGTTTCTGTTCTTTGACACTCTGGAGGACATTCTCGATGTAGTCGAGGATCTCGTCTCTTCCAAGTCCGGTTTCAGATGAACTTATGAATGTCGGAGGCATCTCTTCCCAGAGCTCGAGAATCTGCTGCTTGTTCTTTTCGATCTGGGCAGCGAGCGCATTAGGACCGCTCTTGTCGCCCTTTGTGAAGATGATGGCGAAAGGAATCTGGCCTTGTCCGAGCTCGATGAGGAAGTCCATATCCACCTTGCCGATGTCGTGGCGCGAGTCGATAAGGACGAAGAGCATAACCATCTCCTCAGAGAAATTCAGATAGTTGCGGATAACCTGCTCGAGCTTCTGCTTGGCTGTAGCGGACATTTTCGCATAGCCGTAGCCCGGAAGGTCAACAAGATACCACTCCCTGTTGATCAGAAAGTGGTTTACGAGCCTGGTCTTTCCAGGCTTGCTGGAAGTCATTGCGAGCTTCTTGTTTCTGCAGAGCATATTGATGAGGGAAGACTTGCCCACATTCGACCTTCCGATGAAGGCGAATTCCGGAAATCTCTGCTTCGGTTTCTCGGATATTCTGGTGCTGCTGCCTGAAAACAATGCTTCGGAAATCTTCATAAAGTCAGTCCTTTCTTTTAAACGTGCGCAAAGATATGAAAATTTCTTTTATTTCTTTTTGAAATAGTGAGGTTGTAATGAAAATTTGCTAAATTTGTTGCAATGCAAATGTAAACCCTATGGAAAAAGAATTTATTGACCTTTTTGAGTTCCAGTCGAAGCTGAAGGAGGGGATAGAATCGCTTTTTCCTAAACGTCTGTGGGTCAGGGCCGAAGTTAGTGCTGTAAAAGCGCGTAACGGAGGCCATTGTTATCTGGAGCTGTCCCAAAGTGATGCGACAGGTCTTGTAGCCAAGGTGAACGCCATCATCTGGTCGTCCAGATACAGGTTCATCGCGCCGTATTTCGAGTCCGTTACAGGTTCCCCGATCAGCGAGGGAATGCTGATTCTTGTGGAGGTGCAGGTCACTTATAGTCAGTTATATGGCTTCTCATTGATAATCAATGATATAGATCCAGAATATTCTGTGGGTGCAAAGGAGCTTGAAAGACAGCGTACGATTGAGCGTCTGACCTCGGAGGGTCTTATGGATCTGCAGAAGCAGCTTGAGCTTCCGGCACTGCCGTACAGGCTTGCCGTGGTGTCCGCTCCGGATGCAGCAGGCTATCGTGATTTCAGGAAGCACATTGACGAAAACCCTTACGGATTCAAGTTCGACATAACTCTCTATCCTGCCCTTATGCAGGGAACAGAGTGCCCTCGGTCCATTGTCTCCGCCCTTGATGAAATCATCGAAGGAGGGGAGGAATATGATGCGGTCCTGGTGCTTCGAGGCGGCGGTTCGAAGCTCGACCTGGCCTGCTTCGACGACTACGAAATGTCCGCCGTCATCGCCCAGTATCCGTTGCCGGTGCTCACTGCCATCGGCCACGACCAGGATTTCCACGTGTGCGATATGGTGGCATATGAATATGTCAAGACCCCTACGGCTCTTGCGGACTTTCTCATAGGCATCTATGAAGATGAGGACGCAAGGCTTTCTTCTTATCAGACCCGTGTGAAACTTGCCTTCACCAACCGCATAGCGCTGATGGAATCGGCCCTGAAGGTGCTTCAGGCGAGGATTCAGGGTGCGGATCCGAGAAGGATTCTCGAGAGGGGATATGCGCTTGCGGTGGATGCGGACGGAGTGGTGCTGAAAGGCGCTTCGGGACGACGTTCCGGTGACAAGGTCGCGGTGCTGTTCGCGGACGGAACGCTTGAATGTACAGTTGATAATATCAGAAGAAATGGCTGAAAAGTTTGACTATGCTGCTGCTGTCGCGGAGCTTGAAGCGATAGCGGCTAAAGTCGAGGATCCTGAAACAGGCCTCGGAGATATAGATAAATACATCAGGAGGTCAGAGGAACTGATCGCCGGATGCCGTGCATACCTTAGGGGAGTGCGCGAGAAGCTTGAAGTTATGGAGTAAAAGATACATAAATTATGTGCGCAAAGAAAAAGACGATGATCTATGATTCCGACGAGTGGCTGTTGCCATACAAGGAAGCAATCGACAAAAGAAACGAGATGATTCTTGACCTCAAGGAGAAGCTGTCTGTGGACGGTTCCTTGAGCAAGGGAATGAACAATCATATCTACTACGGTCTGCATCGCGACCAGAAGGGAAACTGGGTTTTCCGTGAGTGGGCGCCGAATGCTACCAAGATCTACATCATCGGTGAGTTCAACAACTGGAAGAGGACAGAGGCCTATGCGCTCAAGCCTATCGGCGGCGGCAACTGGGAGATCGTCCTTCCTCCGATGTTCCTCGACCACGGCACCCTCTACAAGCTCTATATAGAGTGGAAAGGCGGTGGTGCTGAACGACTTCCTGCATACCTTACCAGAGCGGTCCAGGACCCTATGACAAAGCAGTTCTGCGCTCAGGTGTGGGATCCGCAGCCGTACGAGTGGCGCAACGGAAAGCCTGGCAAGCGCAGCAATCCTCTCATCTACGAGTGTCACATCGGTATGGCGGCAGAGGAGGAGAAGGTGGGTACATTCGAGGAGTTCCGCCTCAACGTGCTTCCTAAGATCGCAGACCTCGGATACGACACCATCCAGATTATGGCCCTCCAGGAGCATCCTTACTACGGATCGTTCGGCTATCAGGTGTCGAATTTCTTCGCTGTCAGCTCGCGTTTCGGTACTCCTGAGGAGTTCAAGGCCCTCGTGGACGACGCGCACGGATACGGCATCGCTGTCGTGATGGATATCGTTCATTCTCATTCAGTTGACAATGAGGCTGAAGGCCTCGGACTGTTCGACGGAACTGAGACTATGTACTTCTACGACGGTTGGCAGGGCCATCATCCGGCTTGGGGATCGCGCTGCTTCGACTACGGCAAGAACGAGACAAAATACTTCCTCCTTTCAAACTGCAAATACTGGATGGAGGAATACCATATCGACGGTTTCCGCTTCGACGGCGTGACCAGTATGCTCTATTGGGATCACGGTCTGGAGAAGGCTTTCGTCGGTTATGACAACTACTTCAACCAGGGTGTGGATGAGAATGCGGTCGCATATCTCGCCCTCGCCAACATCCTCATCCACGAGATGAATCCGGATGCGTTCACAATCGCTGAGGACGTGAGCGGTATGGCCGGTCTCGCAGCTCCTATCGCCATCGGTGGCGTGGGCTTCGATTTCCGTATGAGTATGGGAGTGGCCGACAACTGGATCAAGTGGATCAAGGAACTCTCTGACGACCACTGGAGTATGGGAGAGATGTGGTGGCAGCTCACCAACAAGCGTGAGGACGAGAAGACCATCAGCTACGCCGAGTGCCACGATCAGGCAATGGTGGGCGACAAGACAATCGCCTTCCGTCTGATGGATGCGGATATGTACACATCGATGAACAAGGAGTCGCAGTCTCCTGTCGTAGACAGAGGTATGGCTCTCCACAAGATGATACGCCTTGTTACTATGGCGACCTGCGGAAACGGTTACCTGACATTTATGGGTAACGAGTTCGGTCATCCGGAATGGATCGACTTCCCTCGCGAAGGAAACGGATGGTCATACAAGCACGCAAGAAGACAGTGGTCCCTCGCCGAGCCTGACTATCTCAGATACAGATATCTCAGGAATTTCGACAAGGCTATGATTGAAATGGCCCGCCAGGAATCCATCCTTGACGAGGCTCCTGAACTTTTTGTGCAGGATGAAGAGAAAAAGATACTTATTTTCAAAAGAAAAAATTGTATCTTTGCACTCAACTTCAACCCCACTGCCTCATTTACGGATTACGGCTTCGCCGTACCTGCCGGAAAGTATGAGGCTGTATTGAATACAGACGAAAACGAATTTGACGGCTTCTCCAGAGTAAAGACTGGAGAGGTGCATTTTAGTGTACCTGTCAAGAGCGAGAACGGTAACGGCAAATACGACGCTTCACTGTCACTTTATCTGCCGACCCGATGCGCGATTGTATTGAAGAAGATTGACTAAAAGTTAACTAAATACGTATTTTATGGCTTTTCTTAAATTCAACAAGTCCGAGCTTGTGAATCTGGAGTATTCGCTCAAGCGTGAGATCATCGCTGCGAATAAGACAGGTGCCTATTGCAACACGTCTATCGTGACCTGCAATACCAGGCGTTATCACGGACTTCTCGCCGTTCCTGTTGATGAGCTGGGTGGCGGAAAGTATATGCTGCTTTCTGCACTGGATGAAAGTCTGGTCCTCAGAGGCAAGCAGTTCAACCTCGGAATCCACTGCTATGGCGACACTTATGATCCAAAGGGACATAAGTACATCGTGGACTTCGATGCTGACCCTGTGCCGGTAGTGACCTATAAGGTCGGAGGTATCCTGTTCACCAAGACTATTATGATGGTTCCTGACACAGATCAGGTTCTCATCAGATACGACTTGCTCGAGGCTCCGTCAAAGCTTACGCTTATGCTGAAGCCTTTCCTCGCTTTCAGAAGCATCCACAGCCTTACAAGTCAGAATCCGGAGGCTTACACCGGCTATGACGAGGTGGATGGCGGTGTTGCATTCCGTCTCTACAACGGCTTCCCATATCTCAATATGCAGATGACAGGCCAGCCGTCATTCAAGTATCAGCCATACTGGTACAGCGGAGTGACTTACTCAGACGAGTACCGTCGCGGCTTCGACTGCAGAGAGGATCTCTTCGTTCCGGGTGCATTCTCACTCGAGATGAAGCCAGGCGACTCAGTGGTGTTCTCGGCATCTGTAAACGAGGTAAACACAAAGGGACTCAAGAGAAAGTTCACCGATACTCTCAAGAAGATGGATTCGGTAGAGACATACAAGGACCTCCTTGTGCACAATGCAAACCTCTTCAAGATCCACGACGGCAGCAAGGCCCGCATCAATGCAGGTTATTCTTGGCTTGAGACCGGTCTCCTCAGAGAGACTGTGGCTACTCTTCCAGGCCTCACATTGTATGCAAACGGTGACTGCGAGGAGTTTGAGAAGATCCTCGATACTCTCATCGCTGAGGAGCAGGACAGACTCTATCATCGTACAACTCAGTGCGAGGCTCCTCTCAGACTGACAGAGACAATCCAGCAGTATATCCGCTTCAGCGGAAAGGAGAAGCAGATCTGGAAGAAGTATGCAGATGTGCTCAAGGGCATCATCGAGAGCTACGGCCCAGGCTGCAGAAAGGAGATCACTATGCATCCTAACGGACTCCTCTGGGCTCAGATGGACGGCGTTGCGCTCTCTTGGATGAACGCATACGTTTACGGCCGCCCTGTAACTGAAAGAGCAGGTTACCAGGTGGAGACAAACGCATACTGGTACAACGCACTCTGCTTCGCTATCGATATGGAGAACAAGTACGGACCTAAGAAGAGCGCATTCGTTGAGCGCTGGACTCCAGTCCGTGACCTCGTGAAGGAGAACTTCCAGCCTACATTCTGGAAGCCTGAGTGGGGCTATCTCGTTGACTATGTAGGAAACGGTCCTCTTGACCAGGGCGTAAGACCTAATATGCTCGTTCCTGCATACCTCGAGTACTGTCCGCTTGATGACGAAGTTATCTCAGAGGTTGTAATGACAATCAATGACGAGCTCCTCACCAAGAGAGGTCTCAGATCGCTCTCTCCAAGAAACGAGGCTTACAGAGGCGTATACGAGGGTTCACAGATCGACCGTGACCTCGCTTACCACCAGGGCTGTGCATTCCCTGACCTCCTCGCTCCGTACATCGATCTCTGCTTCAGAATGATGGGCGAGACATTCTACGGAAGAGCCAAGTATCTCGTTGAGGGATTCTTCGAGGACATCAGCAAGCACGGTGTAGGTGCATTCTCTGAGCTTTACGACGGAGACCCTCCACACGAGCCGCACGGTGCTATCGCTTCTGCGATGAGTACAGCAGCGTTGCTGCACATAGCATATGTAATGAAACAATATAAGAAGGAGGATAAGTAATGAGAGTTCTGATGTTCGGATGGGAGTTCCCTCCTCATATTGCGGGAGGTCTCGGAACAGCTTGCTACGGTATGACCAAAGGTCTTGCCTACAATGACGTTGACGTTCTTTTCGTTATGCCTTCAGCTTCGGGTGACGAGGATGAGAGCGCTGTAAAGATCATCAATGCCAGTGATGTGGCAGTGGATACCGTTACTGCAACAGTTGACGAGTTCCTCGGAAAAGTACAGTTCGTACACATCGGAACCAATATGGTTCCATACGTAGATCCTCAGGACTTCACAAAGATGGTCGAGGAAGAGCGCAAGAGACAGGTAAAGAGTTTCCGCGTTCAGTACGGCCAGAAGTACAAGTTCTCTGGAAAATACGGTGCCAACCTTATGGAGGAGGTTGCACGCTACGCAATGGTAGGTGCTACAATCGCTCTCCAGTATAAGGATCAGTTCGATGTCATTCACGCTCACGACTGGCTCACATACCTCGCAGGTATCGCTGCAAAGCAGCTTACAGGCAAGCCGCTCGTAGTGCATATGCACGCTACATCATACGACCGCGCAAGCGACGATCAGGTCGATACACGCGTAGTTGACCTTGAGACAAAGGGTATGATGGCTGCGGACAAGGTGATGGCCGTGAGTGAACTTACAAGAAACATCTGTATCAACAGATATGGTATTGACCCTGACAAGGTGGTTGCGGTACACAACGCCGTTGACTTCACCGGTCGCGAGAAGCTCGAGGTCGAGAGAAACGTGAAGGAGAAGGTTGTTACCTTCCTCGGCCGCGTGACTTATCAGAAGGGACCTGAGTACTTCATCGAGGCTGCCGCAAAGGTCCTCAAGAGGTGCAAGGATGTCCGTTTCGTGATGGCAGGTAGCGGTGATATGCTCAACAGGTGTATCCGCCACGTCGCACGCCTCGGTATCTCAGACAGATTCCACTTCACAGGCTTCCTCCGCGGAAAGGAGGTGCACAAGATGTTCGCTTTGTCGGATGTATACGTAATGCCATCAATCTCAGAGCCTTTCGGTATCTCACCACTCGAGGCTATGCAGACAAATGTGCCTTCTATCATCTCTAAGCAGTCAGGTTGTGCCGAGATCCTCAAGTACGCCCTCAAGGTGGACTTCTGGGATGTGGACGCAATGGCAGACCAGATTTACGGTCTTCTCCAGTATCCGGCAATCGCTCAGCTCGCTGCACGTTGCGGATATGACGAGGTAAACAGCATCAAGTGGAATGATGTTGCTGCCAAGATCAAGGGTATTTATCAGGAAGTAATTGACAAGAATAAATAAAAAAACACTATATTATGAAAAAGAGTTTATGTCTGTATTTTCAGGTACACCAGCCAGCAAGGTTGAGACTATACAGATTCTTTGACATCGGAAAGGATTCTCATTACTATGACGATTTCGCTAACAGAACAATCCTCCGTCGCGTAGCTCAGAAGTGCTATCTCCCTATGAATGCCCTTCTCCTTGAGCTCATCGAGGCTAACAAGGGTGCGTTCAAGGTAGCGTTCTCAATCTCAGGTACAGTTCTCGAGCAGTTTGACAGATATGCTCCAGAGGTTATCGAGAGCTTCCGCAAGCTTGCTCAGACAGGCAGCGTAGAGTTCCTTTCAGAGACTTATTACCACTCGCTTGCAGCTCTTTCTTCAGAGGCTGAGTTCAAGCATCAGGTCGAGAAGCACAAAGCTGCTATCGAGCACTACTTCGGTGTGACTCCTAAGGCTTTCCGCAATACAGAGCTCATCTATTCTGACGCTATCGGTGAGATGGTGTACGATATGGGATTCAAGACTATGCTTACTGAGGGTGCTAAGCACGTTCTCGGTTGGAAGAGCCCTAACTTCGTATACAACGGTGCAACAGCTCCTAACCTCAAGCTCCTCCTCAAGAATGCAGGTCTCAGCGACGATATCGCATTCCGCTTCTCAGACAGAGGATGGTCAGACTGGCCGCTCACAGGCGAGAAGTATCTCGGATGGCTTAAGGCTGCTGCTCAGAACGAGGACATCATCAACCTCTTTATGGATTATGAGACATTCGGTGAGCACCAGAAGGCTTCAAGCGGCATCTTCGAGTTTATGAGAGCCCTCCCAGGCATCGTACTCGCTGACGGTGAGTTCGAGTTCGTAACTCCTTCACAGGCTACAAAGAAGCATCGTCCTGTCGGCGAGCTCGACGTTATGGATCCTATCTCTTGGGCAGACGAGGAGCGTGACGTTACAGCTTGGCTTGGTAACGAGCTCCAGAACGACGCTTTCAACAAGCTCTACGAGCAGGTAGAGAAGCTCGGTCTCCTCGATGACGAGGCACTTTGGGCTGACTTCGGTCACCTCCAGGAGAGCGACCACTTCTATTATATGTGTACAAAGTTCTTCTCAGACGGAGCTGTTCACAAATATTTCAACCCGTATGATACTCCATATGAGGCGTTTATCAACTATATGAACGTTTTAAGTGATTTTATTTTGCGAGTTGATGATGCAATTTCCGTTTCAGATGTTAACTTTGCACCCGCAAAACCAAAGAAGGCTCCTGCAAAGAAGGCCGTAAAGGCAAAGGCAGAGCCTAAGACTAAGGCGAAAGCAGAGCCAAAGGCAAAGAAGCCAGCGGCTAAGAAGACTACTAAGAAATAGCTATCTGTCATTTCGAGCGAGGCCGAAGGCCGAGTAGAGAAATAATATAGCAAAGCATATTTTTCCCCGGGCGGATTCCGATAATCAAGGACTCTGGCCGGGGTAACTAAGTAAATTTATTTAACAAATGAAAACAGACATTATCAAACCGGATTATCTGTTTGAAGTTAGTTGGGAAGTGTGTAACAAGGTGGGCGGCATCTACACGGTGATCGCTACCAAGTCCCTTTATCTCAAGAGTGAGTTCAGCAGGCGCCACATTATGGTGGGACCTGATGTGTGGATGGACACCGAGAGCAACCCTGATTTCATTGAGGATCCAACTCTGTACAGAGCTTGGAAGGAGCAGGCCGCTTCTGAAGGACTCAGAGTCCGTGTCGGAAGATGGAACGTTCCAGGCAAGCCTACAGCGATCCTCGTGGATTTCAAGCAGTTCCTTACACGTCAGAATGAGATCCTTACCGAATTCTGGAAGAGATTCGGCGTGGATTCTTTGACAGGAAACTGGGACTACAGGGAGTCAGCTCTCTTCGGCTACGCAGCCGGAAGAGTCATCGAGAGCTTCTACAAGTTCAACCTTGACTCATCAGACAAGATTGTCGCTCAGTTCCACGAGTGGATGACCGGAACCGGTCTCCTCTATCTCAAGTCGGTAAATGTGCCGATCGCGACTGTGTTCACAACACACGCTACTGTGATCGGAAGATGCATAGCAGGAAACTACCTGCCACTCTATGACGGTCTCCTCAATTACAATGCGGATGAGAAGGCAAGACACTTCAATGTGGTTGCCAGACATTCACTCGAGAAGAAGGCTGCCCAGAACAGTGACATCTTCACTACAGTGAGTGACATCACAGCACAGGAATGCCGCCAGTTCCTCGGAAGAGCGGTGGACGTGGTCACACCTAACGGATTTGAGCCGAGCTTCACTCCAGCAACTGACCTCGAATATGAAGAACTTCGCGGAAAGGCAAGACAGAAACTTATGGCTGTCGCTTCCGCTATGTGCGGTGAGGAGGTGCCTGAGAACGCCGTTCTCGTTGGTATCGGTGGCCGTTACGAGTGGAAGAACAAAGGTATCGACGTATTCATCGATGCTCTCGACAAGCTCAACCGTACAGATTTCAAGGGCAAGTGTGTACACGCATTCATTATGATCCCTTCAGGCCACAACGGTCCTGACAAGCAGCTTGTTGCAAAGCTCGCAGGCAACGGATCAGAGTATGTGACCAGAACTTCGCACTATCTGATGAACCCTGAGTATGACAACGTCACAAGACGTCTCAACGAGGTTCAGCTCGGAAATGCTGTAGGTGACAAGGTCAAGGTATACTTCATCCCTTCATACCTCAACGGAAACGACGGTATCTTCAATATGTCGTACTATGACCTCCTTTCAGGTCTCGACCTTACCCTTTTCCCATCTTACTACGAGCCTTGGGGATACACTCCGCTCGAGAGTCTCGCGTTCAGGGTTCCTACCCTCACAACAACTCTCGCAGGTTTCGGCCTCTGGGTACGTACACACTATGGCAAGAAGCATCCAGGCATCACAGTGCTTGACAGAAGCGACTCTAACTACCACGAGGTGGTTGAGGGAGTTGCTCAGCGCGTGATGGAGATCGCCGCTCTCCGCAAGGACAGCAGAAGAAAGTATATGCAGAATGCCAAGGAGGTATCTGATATCGCTCTCTGGGAGAACAATATCGTCTACTACAAGGAAGCATATTCAAAAGCATTAGAAAAATTAATATCAGTTGGCGGAGTGTATCCGTCGACAAGGAACGAACGAAATATGGAATACAGAAAATTTGAAGTAAATCAGCCGACCTGGAACAGCGTGATCGTAACACGTCACCTTCCAGAGTCTCTTAAAGATCTCGAGATACTTTCCAAGAACCTTTGGTGGTGCTGGAACGAGTCTGCAAAGAACCTCTTTGCATCAGTAGATCCTCAGGCGTGGGAGATGTCAGGCAAGAACCCTATCGCTATGCTCGATAAGGTCAGCCGCAAGAGATATCAGCAGCTTGAGAAGGACACCAAGTTCCTCTCTGACCTCAAGGTCGTGATGGACGAGTTCAACACTTATATGGCTCTCAAGGCAGAGCGCACAACTCCTTCAGTAGCATACTTCTGTATGGAGTACGGTCTTGACACATCACTCAAGATCTACTCAGGTGGTCTCGGTATCCTCGCCGGTGACTACATCAAGGAGACATCTGATATGAACACAAACCTCGTAGCTGTAGGTCTTCTCTACCGTTTCGGTTACTTCAACCAGAAGCTTACCGCTCACGGTGAGCAGGTTGCTGAGGACGTTGCTCAGGACTTCAACAAGATCCCTGCAACTCCAGTACGTGACGAGAACGGTAACTGGGTATCTATCAGCGTTGCATTCCCTGGTCGTACACTCAACGCACGTCTTTGGAGAGTTGACGTAGGCCGTACAGAGCTCTACCTCCTCGACACTGACATTCCGGAGAACCTTCCAGAGGAC
>JAFYXE010000023.1 GCA_017546275.1 Bacteroidales bacterium
CAGTAATCTGCTTTGATTTTACCCACTTTCCTTCCTCAGGAATTGGAGCTGGACCGTGGTTAGGGCCCTTCTTTACGCAGCACATCTGCTGCACTTCGTGTGAATAAACCATAATAGTACTATTGTTTTATAAAACGTTGTGTTCAAAACCACGCAAAGATAATCATTTTTCTGAAAGAGGAATGAATTAGATTCATTATATTTGCATAGAAGATTGCCACGGCTACTTCGTAGACTCGCAATGACGTACTATGCACGTCATTGCAAGCGAAGCGTGGGAATCTAATGAATAGAGACAAGATATGAAGTTCAAAATAGACAGCGAATACAAGCCTTCGGGCGACCAGCCGTCAGCGATCAAAGGTATCTGCAGCGCTCTGAATCAGGGCGTTGACGCTGTCACATTGTTGGGTGTGACCGGTTCCGGCAAGACATTCACGATGGCCAACGTCATTGAGAAGCTGCAGCGCCCTGCCTTGATCCTGAGCCACAACAAGACCCTCGCCGCACAGCTTTACGGCGAGTTCAAGTCTTTTTTCCCGAACAACGCTGTCGAATATTTCGTATCATACTACGACTACTACCAGCCGGAGGCATATCTGCCTGTAACCGACACATATATCGAGAAGGATCTCAGCATCAACGACGAGATCGAGAAACTGCGTCTCAGTGCAGCTTCTTCACTCCTTTCCGGCCGCCGCGACGTCATCGTGATATCCAGCGTTTCCTGCCTCTACGGCATCGGTAACCCTGCCGACTTCCACGAGCAGACCGTCGTCGTGAAACGCGGCGAGGAACGCAGTATGAGCCGCCTGCTTTATCAGCTTGTCGACGCCCTCTACTGCCGCACTGAAACCGAATTCAAGCGCGGTACATTCAGAGTACGCGGAGACACTGTGGACATATGCATCGGATACGGTCAGAACGCGGTCAGAATCGAGTTCTTCGGTGACGAGGTGGACCAGATCTCCATCATCGATCCGATGACCGGAGCCTTCATCGACACTCTCGACGAGATATCGATATATCCTGCCGGCAACTTCGTGACCACCAAGGAACGAAGCGCCAAGGCAATCAGCCAGATCCAGGATGATATGCACGCCCAGTGCGAATACTTCAAGAGCATAGGCAAACATCTGGAGGCCAAGCGATTGCAGCAGCGCGTAGAGTACGACCTCGAGTTCATCAAGGAGATGGGATACTGTCCTGGAATCGAAAACTACTCTCGCTATTTCGACGGCCGCACAGAAGGAATGAGACCGTTCTGCCTCATCGATTATTTCCCTAAGGATTTCATCACTTTCATCGATGAGAGTCACGTGACGCTGCCTCAGATACGTGCTATGTACGGAGGCGATCACTCACGTAAATCTGTACTTGTGGACTATGGTTTCCGCCTTCCCGCAGCAGCCGACAACCGTCCGCTCAAATTCGACGAGTTCGAGGCTATCACCGGACAGAAGGTGTTCGTGAGTGCAACACCGGCCGACTACGAGCTGGATAAGTCGGAAGGCCTTGTGGTAGAGCAGGTTGTAAGGCCTACCGGCCTCCTTGATCCGCCTATCGAGGTACGTCCTACAGAGAACCAGGTGGACGACCTTCTGGAAGAGATCCAGAAACGTGCGGAACTGGATGAAAGAGTGCTTGTCACTACCCTCACCAAACGTATGGCTGAGGAACTTGAAAGATACTTCACAAGGGTTGGGGTCCGCTGCCGTTACATCCACTCCGATGTAGACACAATGGAACGTGTGGAAATCATCGAAGACTTCAAGAAAGGTCTGTTCGATGTGCTGGTCGGAGTCAACCTCTTGAGAGAAGGTCTCGACATCCCTACTGTTTCACTGGTGGCGATCCTTGACGCAGACAAGGAGGGCTTCCTGCGAAGCGGAAGAGCTCTCACGCAGACAGCGGGTAGAGCAGCCCGAAATGTGAACGGCCTGGTGATTATGTATGCTGACACGATTACGGATTCGATGCAGCAGACCATCTACGAGACCGACCGCAGACGAACCAAACAGATGGAATACAACAAGTTGCACGGCATCACGCCTCAACAGGTCGGCATCAAGAAGAATGTGCTTCTTGAAGAGACCGGAAACTACGGCGGCGGAAAGGTCAGTGCAGCGAACTCATACGACCACCCTACCTATATCCCGAGTCCGAGCGACCTCGGAACAGGAAAGATCAGCGTGGGACTGGGTCACGACTCGAAGCGCGAGAGCAATTCGGCCTATGTGGACGGATATCTCCAGGCCGACCTGGCTGCAGTGCTTCAGGATCCGGTGATCCGTTCTATGTCAAGGTCACAGGTGGAAAAGGCAGTGGATCAGGCAAAGAAAAATATGGAAAAGGCTGCAGCCGACCTCGATTTCAACGCGGCAGCCAAGTACCGTGACGAGATGTGGGCACTTCAGCAGTACCTGAAGGTGTGGAAGCAATAATTTCAAAATCGAATGCTTATGGACCGTTTTGACGAACTTTATCCTCGATTTGACGAAAGCGGAAGGAATATGATCCGCACAGCATACAACATTGCAGCAGAGGCTCTTAAGGAGCATAAGCGAAGCAATGGAAATCCTTTCATCGAGCATCCGGATGCAGTCGCAAAGATCGCATACGAGGAGATCGGACTTTCTGCGGAATGTATCGCTGCAGTCTATCTCCACGAGGCAACAAGGTTTGTTCCGGAGACAGACATCACGTCTGCGAAGTTCAGCAAGGATATATACACGATAATTGACGGCCTGAACAAGATATCTGCCATCAAGCCCAAGGACACAAGGCTCGAGGCCGAGAACTACAAGAGACTCATCGTGTCTTACTCACGAGATCCGCGCGTAACAGTCCTTAAGATCGCTGACCGCCTTGAGGTTATGCGATCGCTTGATATGTTCCCGAAGCTTTCACGCGAGAGGAAGGTTCTGGAGACAATGATGCTGTACATTCCGCTTGCCCACCAGCTCGGTCTTTACAACATCAAGAGCGAGATGGAGGACATCTACTTCCGTCACGCCGAGCCTGAGCAGTACAGAGCCATCACAAACAAGCTCAAGAGCACCGAAGGCGACAGGGAGAAGCTGATGAAGCAGTTCATCGAGCCTCTCAAGCAGAAGCTCATCGATGAGGGCATCAACTACAAGCTTAAGGTCCGCACAAAGACTGCCCTTTCGATCTACAAGAAGATGCAGAAGCAGAAGGTGCCGTTCGAAGGTGTGTACGACGTATTCGCCATCAGATTCATCATCGACTGCGAAGAGGACAGAGCAGTCGAGCACGCACTCTGTTGGAAGGTATTCTCTTATGTGACAGAGGAGTATGAGTCTGACACCAAACGTCTTCGCGACTGGATCTCCAATCCGAAGCCTAATGGATATGAGTCACTTCACATCACAGTAAAGAACAGGGAAGGAAGTCCTCTTGAGGTACAGATCCGCACAAAGAGAATGGATGATATGGCCGAGAGCGGTCTTGCATCGCACTGGTCATACAAGGGCATCCGCCACGAGGCTACACTGGACAAGTGGCTGACAGCAGTACGTCGAGCCCTCGAGACCCCTATCGGATCGGAAGGCGACCCTATGGCGGCATATTATGAGGATGAGATCCTCGCAACACCTTCGCAGGACGTATTCGTATTCACTCCTTCAGGCGAGCTTCGCAAGCTGCCTGCAGGCGCGACAGTATTGGACTTTGCATTCGACATCCATACAAACCTCGGTCTCAGATGTACCGGAGGCCGAATCAACGGCAAGGCCGTACGCATCTCCGACAAGCTGACCACCGGTGATGTTGTGGACATTATGTCCAGCAAGAACCAGAAACCGTCACAGGACTGGATGAACGTGGTCGTTACCAGCAAGGCAAGGAACAAGATCCGTCAGAAGCTGAGCGAAGGCGAATTCGCGAAAGCGGCGGACGGCAAGGAGTTGCTTAGCCGCCGTCTGAAGAACTGGAAGATGGAGCTTGATGACGAACTCACTGCAGCACTCCTCAAGAAGATGCAGTACAAGACGATCAACGCCTTCTATGCAGCCATCGGCGACGAGACCCTGGATGTATCCACAGTCAAGGAGATGATCATCGAACTGACTCAGGGAGCGAACAACACCCCTACCCCTGCAGAGCCTGAGGCAAAGCCGAAAGCCTTTGTACAGGAGAAAGGAAGCGACGACATCCTTGTAATCGACGCGAAGAATGTCAAGGGCATCGACTACCGTATGGCAAGATGCTGCAACCCTGTGTTCGGAGATGACGTATTCGGCTTTGTGACAAGAACAGAAGGCATCAAGATCCACCGTATGTCCTGCCCTAATGCAGCCCGACTGATGGATATGTATCCATATCGAATCCAGAAGGTAAAATGGAGTGAGAACCCAAGCAGCGGAAACTTCCAGACAGGCCTGAGAATCACAGCCGCCCTCGAGCCATATGTGATCAACGAGATTATGGACATTGTGAACTCGTTCAGAGCATCCATCAGAATGTTCAACGTGGTCGAGAACGACCGTCAGGGCACATACGAAATCACTATGAAGATCGCAGTGCCAAGCAGTCTCGAACTTGACAAGGTGACATCACAGATCCGCAACCTCAGAAACGTAATCAAGATAACCAGAATGTAATATGAAAGAGTTCAATATAGAAGAGAGAGTAGAAAAGGCCAAGAGACTATTCAAGGAAGGAGGATACAACTGCTGCCAGGCCGTTGTTCTTGCCTACAGCGACCTGTTCGGACTTGAGGAAGAGACTGCAGCAGCAATATCTTCAGGCTTCGGAGGAGGAATGGGACGAATGAGGGAAGTCTGCGGAGCTGTGAGCGGAATGGTTATGCTTGCCGGACTCATCAGACCCGCATCAGACCCTTCGGTGAAAGACTGGCGTACAGCAAACTATGCACTCGTTCAGAAGATGGCCGGTGAATTCAGGGATATGAACGGATCGATCGTATGCAAAGAACTCCTCGGACTCGTGCCTATGGGAAGCTGCACTCCTGCTCCAAAGGAATCACCCGAGCCGTCTGACCGCACTCCTGAGTACTACAAGAAACGTCCTTGCGAGGAACTTGTAGGAATAGCGGCAAGAATCGTAGGAGAGAACATAGCATAAGTTTTTTAATCTCTAATAAAGATTTTTTATGTCATTAAGAGCGAAGTCGAGAAATCTTTTTAAATTTGTACGTTCTAAAAAAGAAGTCGAAATGAACTACAGCAAAGCGCACAAAGCCCATCCTTGGCACGGAATCAGCATCGGCGACAAGGTTCCGGAGGAAGTAAGGGCATTCATCGAAATCGTGCCTACTGACACAGTAAAATACGAAGTGGACAAGGAGACAGGCTATCTTACAATCGACAGACCTCAGAAATTCTCCAATATCGTCCCATCTCTATACGGATTCCTTCCAAGAACCTATTGCGGTCCTAAGATGGCAGAGCTTACAAACAAGGCTCTTGTCAGAACAGACGTAGAAGGTGACGGTGACCCACTGGATATCTGTATTCTTACAGAGAAAGACGTTACCCACGGAGACATCATCGCAAGGGCACGTCCTATCGGAGGACTTAGACTCCTGGACCACAACCAGGCGGACGACAAGATCATCGCAGTCCTTATGAGTGACGCTGTATACGGAATGATAACCGACATCGAGCAGGTGCCACCTGCTATCATCCGCAGACTCATCCACTACTTCAGCACCTACAAGGACATTCCAGGCGAGCACACAGAGCGAATGAAGTTCATCAGCATCTACGGTCCAGACGTAGCAAAAGACGTCATCCTCCGCTCAATGGAAGACTACAACGACTACATCGCACAGCAATAATAAAAAGCGGTCAGATTTCTCTGAACCGCTTTTCTTATGCTGTCATCCTAGAACGCAAGGACTACGCGGACTTTGCAGAGGATGGATCCGGCCAACTGGCTTGATGTCCATCCGTTCCTGCTGAGGTCGAACGCATATTTGAAGTGGTCGTACGTACCGTCAGAA
>JAFYXE010000024.1 GCA_017546275.1 Bacteroidales bacterium
CTTTGTGAGCTTGTCCACCTCATCAAGCACAATCACAGGGTTTGATGTACCAGCACGGTTGATGCCGTTGAGAATACGTCCTGGGAGCGCTCCGACATATGTCTTTCTGTGACCTCTGATCTCAGACTCGTCGTGGAGACCGCCGAGAGCGATGCGGACATATTTACGTCCGAGAGCTCTTGCGACAGACTTTCCAAGACTTGTCTTTCCTACGCCCGGAGGGCCATAGAGACAGAGGATCGGAGACTTCATATCACCCTTGAGTTTCAGCACCGCAAGGTACTCGATGATTCTTTCCTTCACCTTCTCGAGTCCGTAGTGGTCCTCGTCAAGAACCTTCTGTACGTTCTTGAGGTCGAGATTGTCGTTTGAGATCTCCCCCCAAGGAAGGTCGAGCATAAACTGGATATAGTTGTACTGGATGCTGTAGTCAGGCGAACTTGGGTTGTATCTTTCAAGTTTTGCCATCTCCTTTTCGAAGATAGTCTGCACTGCTGCAGGCCACAGCTTCTCTTCCGCACGGGCGCGAAGCTGCGAGAACTCCTCCACATCATCCATTCCGAGCTCTTCCTGGATGGTCTTGAGCTGATTGTTAAGGAAGTACTCCCTCTGTTGCTGATCGATTTCTGTCTTTACCTTCTGATTGATCTCCTGCTTGATCTTCTGGAGCTCGACCTGAGTGTCAAGGACAGAAAGCAGCTTCATAGCTCGTGCCCTAAGGTCCGCATACTGAAGGAGTTCCACCTTGTCCATATAGTTCTCCACCTCTACAGTAGTAGCGATGAAGTTCACGAGGAACTCGAAATTGTCAATACCTTTAAGGGCATTTGCAGCCTCACGTGGCACAAACGAAGAGGACTTGATGACAGATGTAGCCTTCTCCTTGAGAGTCTCTGCTACCATCCTCACCTTGGTATCTACTTCAGGAACCACATCCTCAAGATAGTTTACGCGGCCGAGCATATACGGATCATAATCCGTAATAGACTCGAGCTCAAAGCGTTTGAAACCCTGGAGGATAGCCGTGATTGTACCGTCTGGCATCTCGAGAGTCTTGACGATCTTGGCTACAGTACCGTATGCATAAAGGTCTTCCTTGCGCGGATCCTCGACAGAAAGGTCGTTCTGAGGCACCGCACCGATAAAGGCATTATTGTTCTCCGCATCCTCAATCAGCCTGATGGACTTCTCTCTACCGATGGTGATCGGGAAAACGGTTCCCGGAAAGAGGACCGCGTTCCTCAATGCAAGAATCGGCAGATAATCCGGAAGTTGCGCCTGATCCACCTTCATCATACCCTCACCCTGTACTACAGGGATGATGCTCACCTCAGCGCCGGCTGCTGATAAAATGTCATTCATTATGTCTTTCATAAGTATATATTAGTCATCATCTGCCAAAATGGCAGTATTATCCCATATTATAAATTCATCATATATATGGTCAATCTTTATGCCACAGCATTTTTGTCATACACGGCAGTCCAACGAATATAAAAGTTATGTCAGTCAGCACTTTTTAGCAGATTTTTGTCCAAGCGATTTGGTTAATTGAAAAAATAAGACTACTTTTGCGAGCTAAATCGCTAAATAGTAATCGAATTAAATATAAATAGTTATGACAAAGGCAGAAATCGTAAATGAAGTTGCAAAAGCAACCGGCATCGAGAAGGCAACTGTACAGATCGTTGTAGAGTCTTTTATGGAGAGCGTTAAGGGCTCTCTCGCAAAGGGCAACCCTGTATACCTTCGTGGTTTCGGTAGTTTCATCATCAAGCACAGAGCAGAGAAAGCTGCAAGAAACATCACTAAGAACACAACAATGACTATTCCGGCTCACAACATCCCTGCATTCAAGCCAGCTAAGGTCTTTGTTAACGAGGTAAAGTAATTTATTAATTATCATTCATATTAATCCTTTTAACTATGCCAAACGGAAAGAAGCATAAAAGGCACAAGATGGCGACGCACAAGCGTAAGAAGCGTCTTCGCAAGAACAGACACAAGAAGAGAAAGTAATCTTCGCGCAGTGTCTGCCATTTTAGCAGTCTGCTAAAGAGAGGCTGACCTGGTGGGTCGGCCTCTTTAGTTTTAAAAAGTAAATCCTGATGGAGTCTGTAAAAGATCTGATTGTTGACGTAAGTTCAACTGAAGTCTCGATAGCACTGATGGAAAACCACAGGCTCATCGAGCTGAACAAAGAGTCCAGCCTGGGTCACAGCTTTTCAGTTGGAGATGTATATCTCGGAAAAGTGAAGAAGATTCTTCCGGCCCTGAACGCTGCCTTTGTCGACATCGGAGACGAAAAGGAGGCATTTGTCCACTATCTGGATCTGGGACTTTACTTTGAGGCTTTTGATGAATTCGTCAAGAGAATCAACCCGAACACAGATGCAAAAGGCATCTACAAGCACATCAAACCTGCAAGAATCCTCGAGAAGGACGGCAGAATTGAAAACGTGCTCAGCCCAGGACAGATGATCATAGTCCAGATCGTCAAAGAGCCGATTTCGACAAAAGGATCAAGACTGACTGCAGAGATTTCATTAGCAGGACGAAACATCGTACTACTCCCCTTCGCAGAGAAGGTGAGCGTATCCCAGAAGATCTCTTCAAAAGAAGAGAAAAGACGACTTGAGACACTTGTAAAAAGTATTCTCCCAAGAAATTACGGAGCGATCATCCGCACAGCAGCTGAAGGTAAGAACGCTGCAATCCTTGATGCAGAAGTAATGTCGCTCGTTGAAAAGTGGGAGAACTCGTGGAAGAAACTGGCAAAATCCAAGGGAGTGCAGCTGCTCTTTACAGAGTACAGCAAGACCACCACAATCCTCAGGGATCTGCTCAACGACTCATTCACAAACGTTTACGTGAACAATGAGAACATCTATGAGGAGACCCGCAAGTACATCTCATTGATCTCGCCTGAGCAGGAGAAGATTGTAAAGCTTTACAAAGAGAAGACTCCTATCTTCGACCATTTCGAGGTCACCAGACAGATCAAGAGTTCATTCGGAAAAGTGGTCCCTATCAAACAGGGCGCATACCTTGTGATCGAGCACACCGAAGCATTGCACGTAATTGATGTGAACAGCGGCACACGTTCCAAGAACAAGGAACAGGAGCAGAACACATTCGACGTCAACTGCTTTGCAGCCGAAGAGATTGCAAGACAGCTCAGACTCAGAGATATGGGAGGCATCGTGATCGTCGACTTCATCGATATGGAGTCAAACGAACATAAGAATGCCCTCTACAAGAAGATGGTCGAGCTGATGGAGACTGACAGAGCGAAGCACAACGTATTACCGCTCACAAAGTTCGGTCTTATGCAGATCACTAGGCAAAGAGTACGTCCGGCTACCGAGATCAACACCACGGAAGTGTGTCCGGTATGCAACGGCACAGGAAAGATAGCATCAAGTGTTGTAATCGATGAGGCGATCGAAAGAAGACTTGCATATTATGCACTCGAAAAGAAGATGACAAGCCTCACACTCAAGGTCAACCCGATTCTTGGAGCTTACCTCACGAGAGGCCTCTTCACCTCGATTGTAGGAAGATGGAAAAAGAAGTACAGATGTAAGATTGAAGTCATCGAGTCGACAGACTTCACAGTCTTGCAGAATGAATTCTACGATGAAAAAGGTGGGAAGCTGGATTAGCTTCCCACTTTTTTATTCCTGCTCAAGGAACTGGCTCATATTCTCTGAGTATTTTCTCCATTTGTCGATCAGCGACTGCATATCCGCAGGCAGCTGTGAATCGAAACGCACCATCTGTTTTGTGCGAGGATGCACGAATCCGAGAGTCTTGGCGTGCAGAGCCTGACGCGGAAGCAGCTTGAAGCAGTTCTCGATGAACTGACGGTACTTCGCATAGATGGTTCCTTTTCTGATCTCTGAACCGTCGTATCTCTCGTCATTGAAGAGTGGGTGTCCGATCCAGTTGAAGTGTACACGGATCTGGTGTGTTCTACCTGTCTCAAGGCGACACTCAACCACTGTAACATAACCGAAACGCTCGAGCACACGATAGTGTGTGACTGCGTGCTTTCCGTGATCGCCATCAGGGAAGACCTTGAATCTCATCCTGTCGTTAGGGTCACGTCCGATGTTTCCGATGATTGTACCCTCATCATCCTTGAGGTTGCCCCATACGATAGCGACATATCTTCTTTCTATAGAGTGAACGAAGAACTGCTTGGCGAGGTCGAGCTGAGCCTCATCGTTCTTGGCCACCACAAGGAGACCTGATGTATCCTTATCGATTCTGTGCACGAGGACTCCCATTCTTTCATCCTCAGCATCTGGGCCTTGCGAAAGTCCGAGATGGTGTGCCAGGGCATTTACGAGCGTGCCGCTGAAGTGACCGTGACCAGGATGGACCACCATTCCCGCCTCTTTATTGAGCACAAGGACGTCATCATCCTCGTGCACAATGTTCAACGGAATGTTCTCCGGAAGGATCTCCATACCACGTCTCTGATATGGCATAACGAACTTGACTACGTCACCCGGACGCACAACATAGTTCGCCTTCACGATCTTGTCATTTACACGGATATATTCTGCCTTGATTGCAAGCTGGATACGATGGCGCGATGTCATTTCCATATGCGTAGCGAGATACTTGTCCACACGCATAGGCACCTGACCTGACGAGATATCGAAGCGGTAATGCTCGAACATCTCCTGCTGCTCATCTTCGTATGCCGCCTCGTCACAAGGACCCGAAGGAACGAAATCCTCTACATTATCATCAAAATCAAATATTCTGTCTGCCGGATTCATCCTTTACTCCTCCTCTGATTCTTTTTCCACCTTCAAATAGATAGACACATCCGTTCCGAGAACTACTGAGAGATCAGAAGCCTCAGGATTCTGTCTGTACACTACAGCTGCGAGGCTGTCTTCATATGTCTGGACGCTGCTGTCATACTTCACTGTCCTCACATTGAGATAGTGATCGTGAATCGATCTGATTGCATCCTCTGCTGTTCTTCCTGTTACATTAGGTACGAGAGTCTCGTTGTCATTGTCGTTGAGACCCACCACGAGATCCACAACCGACTCGGCCTCAAGGAGTCTTCCAGGCGCAACAGGCTGCCCCTTGTACTGCTGGCTAAGCACGTTGTTTGTCGCCATATCCTCCTTGTAGATGAGTCTACCGAGGACAAGGCCTCGTGTGCTGAGCTCCGCAGCAGCCTGACGGCTTGAATAGCCCACGAGGTCAGGCATAGCCACCTTCTTGGCATTAACCGCGTTTACAGTAAGGAGAATACGTCTTCCCTGCTTAACCATCGTACCAGGCTGAGGATTATGTCCACGGACGCATCCTCTGTTCCTCTTCGAATATACCGAATCAGCAACCTCGACACGCATTCCTGCTTTCTCAGCAACGATCTGCGCCTCAGCCACTGTCATACCTCTGAAATCAGGTACTTCAATCTCATCATTATGCTGTGTCACCACATTGAGGAATATCATCGCTCCCAAAAGCAGCACGATGGCGATGATACCGGCAATCATAAGATTGCGCACGATCCAATGGGCGAAAAAGCCTTTCTTCTTTGTTGTTTCCTTCTTAGCCATTATAATTATTTAACCTTAATCAGTTCATAAGCACGGCATCCGAGTCCGATCTCCTCGCCATACTCCACACCTGCTTCCCAGTTTGTATCAGGGTGCACGAGACGGAACTTGTCATCTCCCTGATGATGATGATGATGACCGCAGCCACACTCAGAGCTGTGCTGATGTTCCTTGTCTGAAATCGCATTGCCCATAAGGCTAGGAGCAGCCTTCACGAGATCTGCACAAGCACAGTCAAGCGCCACAGGGTCGAAAGATGCAGCGATACCGAGATCCGGGATGATGGCTGCGTCATTGTGATTCCAGCAGTCGCAGTTAGGCGACACGTTCATAATGAAGCTGATATGGAACGACGGCTTGCCCTTCACTACCGCGAGAGCATACTCGGCAATCTTTCTGTTGAGAGACTCGGATGTGTCATAGTCCTTCACAACTGCTGCAGACTTCTGGCATACAGCCACGCACTGTCCGCAACCAACGCACTTGTCATAGTCGATCACAGCCTTCTTGTCCACCACCTTCACGGCATCGTGACGGCAGTACTTCTCGCAGATGCGGCATCCGATACAGTTTGCCTCATCGATGCAAGGCTGAGAAGACGAGTGAAGCTCGAGCTTTCCTCCTACGCTTGCAGAACCCATTCCGAGGTTCTTGAGCGCTCCACCGAAACCGCTCTGCTCGTGGCCCTTGAAGTGGCTCATAGAAATCACGATGTCAGCGTCAGCGATAGCTGCACCGATCTTTGGAGCAGGACAGAACTTGCCGCCGCAAGGAACCTCCTTGTAGTCTGTACCCTTGAGACCGTCGGCAATGATGACATCTGCGTGTGCACCGATTCTGTTGAATCCGTTCTCCATAGCTGCATTCAGGTGATCCACAGCATTGGAACGTCCGCCTGAATAAAGAGTATTCGCATCAGTCAGGAAGGGTTTTCCACCCAAAGAACGGATCACATCCACTACGCGTGCCGCATAGTTAGGACGGATGTAAGCCATATTGCCTGGCTCACCGAAATGAATCTTGATTGCAGTGAACTTTCCATCGAAGTCGATGTCTGCAATTCCTGCCTTTCTTACAAGTCTTTCAAGCTTTGTGAGCAGATCGTTTCCAGGAACTGTCCTGAGATCTGTGAAATACACTTTAGATTTTTCCATAGCGGTTACTGTATCGGCATTCCGTGGAAGATGACCTTGAAGAGGCCCTGTCCGAACAGAGCGATGCCTATTATTACTATTATTGCGCCTGTGATCCTGCTGATCCACAGTATCGTATTCATCTTGAACCTGTTGCGGAAACGGCTGAGCATCCAGGAAATCAGGAACCAGTAGGTTACGGATCCCGCACTCACCGAAAGGATGATAGGAGTGACGCTCCAGTTGTGCGGAGCATCGTTTGCCAGACCGAAGAATGCAAAAAGCGTGAGCATCACGAATATCGCTCCCGGATTAGAAAGAGCCATCGCCACTGCCCTGCCGAAGTCCTTAGGAGAAACCGACGAATCGGAATCCGACTTCATCTTTCTGAAAGGGTTCTTGAGAGCCATCGAAAGTCCGAGGATGGACAATACGACTCCCCCCACAATCAGAATCATCACCTGATGTTCCTCAAGGAATCTTTGAGCGAAAGCGAGGGCGAAGATCGCTATCGACGCATAGAAAGTGTCGATCACACTTGCACCGAGACCGGAAACAAAGCCAGCCTTATGTCCCCTGCTCAAGGACTTCTGCACAACGAGGATGGCTATCGGCCCTATCGGGGCTGACGCACACATTCCTACAAGGAATCCTTTGAGCATATCAACAATCATTTTCCCTTCTATGTATATCAAGTAAACAAACAAAGGTAGTAATTTTATTTATATCTTTGTCAGTTGTATATAGTTCTATCAATAATGAAAAAAGAAAACATATTGCTGTGGGGGCTTGTCTCTCTTTTCGCCATACTGATGTCTATTCCATTTCTGGTGCCAAACACCGGATTCATAGCATTATTCGGAATACTTCCGTTGCTTTGTATGGACAGGATCGCAACTCTCCTTGAAAAGAAGAGAGTCTGGATATACCACTACAGTGCATTTGTACTTTGGAACGCAATCACAACATTCTGGGTGTGCAACGCGACTGTCGGAGGCGGACTTTTCGCCATATTCGCAAACGCTTTGCAGATGTCCGTAGTCTTCGGACTCTTCCGCCTCAGCAAGAAGAAATTCAGCGGTTCACTTCCGTATATCTTCCTGATGGTCACCTGGATAGCCTGGGAAAAATTCTACTTTGATGCAGAGATCTCGTGGCCTTGGCTCGTGCTCGGCAACTCATTCGCAAGAACCACTTGGGCCATCCAGTGGTATGAGTTCACCGGTGCACTCGGCGGATCATTGTGGATATGGCTATGCAACCTCAGCATCTTCGGAATACTTGTATCTCTCTCGGACGGAAGCATATTCCAGTGGAACTGGAAGGCAAAGACTGTTGCAGCGACAGGCATTGCAGCCCTTTTCATCGCGCCTTTCATTGCATCCGCAGCAATTGGCAAGGAATACAGGAACTCTATGGAATCGGACGAGATGCTCGAAGTGCTCATCGTACAGCCTAACATCGACCCTTACAACAAGTTCCAGGCAATGAGCCAGGACGAGCAGAACGCAATCCTTGAAGGCCAGATCCGCAAGCAGCTCGCGTACAGAAAGAACGACTCCACTGCCTCTCCCCTTCTAATCGTCGCGCCTGAGACATTTACAGGAGACATCATTGTGGGACAGTATGACAGAAGCCGCACCTGGAGACGCTTCACCAATCTCCTCAAGGACTATCCTAACGTCAATATGCTCTTCGGAGCGTCTGCATACGACTACATCTATACAGACGAGAGACCGTCATATACAGCCCGCAGCATCAAGGATGGACTCTGGCTCGAGTCACACAACTCTGCGCTGATGGTCGACGGTTCCGCAAGAACAGAAATCTTCCACAAGAGCAAGCTCGTAGTAGCTGTAGAGCACACCCCATATCCAAGAATCTTATGCCGTCTTGACGACAAACTCGGCGGAGTTATGGGACGTTGCGTAGGCCAGGACGGCATCAGCCTTCTGACAGTCAGAGACACAGAAGGAGAGAACATTCCTGTAGGCTGCGCTGTCTGCTATGAATCCGTATACGGTGAATATTACACCGGATACATCCACGAGGGTGCCAAAGCGATGACCATCATCACCAACGACGCCTGGTGGGGCAACACCCCTGGCTACAGACAGCATCTCAGCTACGCGTCACTCCGCGCGATCGAGACCCGCCGCGCCATCGCCCGCTGCGCCAACACCGGCATCAGTGCAGTCATCAGTCCTGCGGGCGAAATAATTCAGCCGACCCCTTGGTGGGAGCCGGCTGTCATCAATAGTCAGATTCCTCTTCGTGAGGACATCACATTCTTTGTAAGGCAGGGCGACATCACTGGCCGCGTCTGCAATTTCATTTTCTGGCTTCTGCTTCTGGCATTGGCTGTCAGATTCATCACCAAGAAATAGGCTTATCGTCTGAAGCCTCCGCCCATCGGGCCGCCCATTGGGCCACCAGGACCACGATGTCCGCCGCCTGCGCCTCCGAAGTTACCGAAACGGTAAGTGAACGAAAGGATGATGTAGCGGCCAAGAGTGTTGTTTCTTGTCTCAAGGTGGTAGTTGGCCGAGTCTGAAACCGAGAGGTTCTTAGACTGTCCGAGGATATCGTATGCCTTGAGGGCGATTGTACACTTGTTCTTGAAGAGGAGTTTTGTGATCTCTGCATTGACGATGATCTCGTCCTCCTGTGGAGTAGTGTAACCGTTATACCAGTTATAGTCTACATCAGCGATGAGGTTGATTCCTCCAGGGATGGTCCAGTTCATCGAGCCGTCCACCTGGTTGTTCCAGGTCGCTGCGAGATTACTGTTCTCCATTGTATACCAAGACTTGTTCACTCTTGTACGTCCACCCACTGTCAACTCAACGAAATCGTTTCTGTATGTGAGACGGAGTCTCTGGGTGAAGCTCATAGTCTGAGTCTTGTTGTTTATGAAGTCATCGCTGTCTGCAAGGCTTGGATAGTCCTTGTGGAAGTTCACATAATCGAAGGTTGCATTCTCAGCGTCATAATACTGCTCCGAATTGAGAGTACCTCTTCCGATGAATGAAGACGACTGGTTGTAGCGCGCAAATGTCATCGAGAAGATAGAGAGGCCTGTCTTTCCGAATGGAGAGTTGACCATAATTCTCATATCACCAGAGCCTGCTCCAGGACCGTTCACAGGGATAGAATACTGCACTCCAGCAGGGTCATACCACTGTGCGTTTGTGATCGCATCCTCTACGAGGCTAGCTCCGAAACGTACGTGAACCGATGTGAATGTCTCCTTGTTGGTGTATCCGAACATACCTCGTACGCTGTGGTTGAAGTAAGGATTCAGGTTCGGATTACCGAGAGAAATGCTCAACGGATTCGAGTTATCCGGTACAGGAAGGAGCTGCGAAGTCGAAGGCTGTGCA
>JAFYXE010000025.1 GCA_017546275.1 Bacteroidales bacterium
GGCTATCTCCCGTACAACGAGGAGAGCCAGACCGGCCCGTTGAGCGCATACGGAAGGACGAAGCTTTCCGGCGAAAAGGCAGTCGAGGAGTCCGGATGCAGATATATGATATTCAGGACAGCCTGGCTCTATAGCCTCACCGGAAGGAACTTCTTCCTGACTATGGCAGACCTTACAGCATCCAAGCCTATGCTAAAGGTGGTCTATGACCAGGTGGGCACTCCGACGAATGCGGCGGATCTTGCCTTCCTTCTGTCGCATATAATCGAGGAGAATAAACTCGACCGCACAGGTCTTTACCATTATACAAATGAGGGCGTATGCTCGTGGTACGATTTCACAAAGGAAATCAACGACCTTCTGGGGCACACCTGCAACGTAATGCCTTGCAGGACAGAGGAATTCCCGACACCGGCAGCCCGTCCGCACTATTCCGTTCTTGAAAAGAAGAAAGTGCGTGAGACATTCGGACTTGAGATCCCTCATTGGAAGGAGTCGCTCAGACTTGCAGTAAAAGAATATATGAATTCATAATACAGATATGGAACAGTTCAAAAGAAATATCCTCATAACAGGAGGCGCGGGCTTCATCGGAAGCAATCTCGTCAGACTGTTTGTGAACAGATATCCTGAATACAGGATCGTAAACCTTGATGTCCTGACATATGCGGGCAACCTTGAAAACCTCAAAGATGTTGAGGACCGCCCTAACTATGTGTTCGTGAAGGCTGACATCTGCGACTATGAAAGAATGGCGCAGATCTTTGCCGAGTACGACATCGACGGAGTCATCCACCTCGCGGCAGAAAGCCACGTGGACAGATCCATCAAGGATCCTTTCACTTTCGCTCGCACCAACGTTATGGGTACCCTCAGCCTCCTTCAGGCTGCAAAGGAGCAGTGGAAGGAAGAGGGCAGGGCATACAGATTCTACCACGTCAGCACCGACGAGGTGTACGGTGCCCTTCAGATGGACGGCACATTCTTCACTGAGAAGACTAAGTACGATCCGCATAGCCCATACAGCGCATCAAAGGCATCTTCAGACCATTTCGTAAGAGCATTCCACGACACATACGGCCTTCCTACAGTGATCTCGAACTGCTCGAACAACTACGGTCCATATCAGTTCCCTGAAAAGCTTATCCCGTTGTTCATCAATAATATACGTCACGGAAGACCTCTTCCTGTATACGGTAAGGGTGAGAATGTGCGTGACTGGCTTTATGTTGAGGACCACGCCCGTGCTATCGACGTGATCTTCCACAACGGAAAGGACGGAGACACATACAACATCGGCGGATTCAACGAGTGGAAGAACATTGACCTCATCAAGGTGATGATCTCGGTGGTTGACCGTCTCCTCGGCAATCCGGAGGGTCACAGCCTCGGCCTCATCACATATGTGAAGGACCGTGCCGGCCACGACCTCAGATATGCCATCGATTCAACCAAACTCCACGAGGAACTCGGCTGGGAGCCTTCGCTCCAGTTCGAGGAGGGCATCGAGAAGACCGTGAAGTGGTATCTCGACCACCAGGAGTGGATGGACAGGGTTACATCAGGCGATTATATGGCCTACTATGAGAATATGTACAAGGACAGATAAATAAAATTTGACACTATGAAACATCGTATTGCAATAGCTGTTGCGGCTTTGATGATGATCGCATCGTATGGATTGTCAGCACAGAATCATATGCACCATCGTCCTTCATTCCGTCCGCAGAATCCTGCGGTTCAGGGCTTCGGACTTAACTTCGGCTACGTTCATTCTTCATACAAGACTACTGAGTGGGCTACTGACGAGAAGGAAAGGTCTGCAGGACTTGACGGTTTCGTTATCGGAGTGACAAAGGACTTTATGCTTGTTCCACGTACCCTCTATTTCCAGGCAGGTGTGAACTACATCTATCAGAATGACCACAAGAAGGATGATCCTAAGACAAGACCTGCTCTTGTGACACGTATGGTCGGAGACTGGACAGAGCACTATCTCGACATCCCTGTCAAGATCAAGTATACCTATCCTTTGACATACAACATCGGCCTTGCTGCCGAGTTCGGTCCTTCATTCCTTATGGGACTTTCTTCAAAGATGGAGTACCGTGCAAAGACAAGCTTGGGAACTGCTTCAGCGTCATATAATTACTATAACGCAAAGTCAAAGGTGGCATCAGGTTCAGAGACTATCGATGTGGGCTCTTGGATGGCTGCCAACGGTATGCTTCCTGAGGGAAAGATCA
Source organism: Bacteroidales bacterium (assembly GCA_017546275.1). Lineage (GTDB taxonomy): Bacteria > Bacteroidota > Bacteroidia > Bacteroidales > UBA932 > Cryptobacteroides. The sequence continues at coordinate 2,247 of JAFYXE010000025.1, forward strand.
GAAGATTCGATGTGCTTCTCGGCGCTTCGGTCGGAGCTGACTTCTTTGACGTTCTCGAGGTGAGGCTCGGATATGACTGGGGTCTTGTGAACAGATACAAGGGAGAGGTGGCAAACGACTTCAATATGAAGCGTGGCCAGTTCACATTGACAGCAGGTGTCAGATTCTAGTGCCAAATTGGCAGACTCGGACGTCTGAATTTTGCTAAATGACTATTTTTCACTATTTTTGTAGGTTGTTTGTGCCGTGGGTGCGCAGACAACCTTTTTTACTGATAATAAAAATAACCTAATATGTCATTTACAGACGTTTTCAAGAAGATTTTCGGTACAAAGGCAGACCGAGATATGAAGCAGCTCAGACCTGTGCTCAACAAGGTCCTTGCTGCATACGAAACTATTGACAGACTTTCAGACGACGAACTTAGAGCAAAGTGTGACGAACTCAAGGCGAAGATCCAGGCGGCTATCGCAGCTGACGAGAAGAGGATCGCTGAGATCAAGGTAGAGCTCGAGAAGGAGCTTCCTCTCAAGGAGAAGGAGTCTCTCGCTACCGAGTCAGACAAACTTGTTAAGAAAGTTGACGAGACCATTGAAAAGGTACTCGAGGAGATACTTCCGGAGGCATTCGCCATTATGAAGTCGACAGCACGTCGATTCAAGGAGAACCCTGTTGTGAAGGTAAAGGCTACCCAGTTCGACCGTGACCTCAGCACATACAAGGAGTTCGTGTCTATCGAAGGCGAGTATGCACTCTGGCAGAACCACTGGATGGCCGGCGGTAACGAGATCACCTGGGATATGGTACACTATGATGTACAGCTCATCGGAGGTATCGTTCTCCATCAGGGTAAGATCGCCGAGATGGCTACCGGTGAGGGTAAGACTCTCGTGGCTACTCTCCCTGTATTCCTCAATGCACTCGCAGGCAAGGGTGTTCACGTCGTTACTGTCAACGACTACCTCTCTAAGCGTGACTCAGAGTGGATGGGACCTCTCTATATGTTCCACGGTCTCTCGGTAGACTGCATCGACAAGCATCAGCCTAACAGCGAGGCCCGCAGAAAGGCATATGCGTGCAACATCACCTTCGGTACAAACAACGAGTTCGGTTTCGACTACCTCCGCGACAATATGGCGGTGGCTATGGGCGACCTCGTTCAGCGCAAGCACCACTTCGCGATTGTCGATGAGGTCGACTCTGTGCTCATCGACGACGCACGTACTCCACTCATCATCTCAGGTCCTGTTCCAAAAGGTGAGGACCAGCAGTTCGTGGAGTTCAAGCCGCTTGTAGAGCGTCTTTACTCTACTCAGAAGACTCTCATCACATCCCTTCTCAACGAGGCCAAGAAGCTTATCGCCGAGGGCAACGAGAAGGACGGTGGTGTTCTCCTTTTCAGAGCATACAAGGGATATCCTAAGTACAAGCCGCTCATCAAGTTCCTCAGCGAGCCAGGTATGAAGCAGCTTCTCCAGAAGGTTGAGAACTACTATATACAGGACAACGAGCGCGAGATGCCTTTCATCACTGACGAGCTTTACTTCGTCATCAATGAGAAGCAGCACTCTGTGGATATGACAGACAAGGGTCGCGATCTCATCACTGCAAACCTTTCTGATACATCATTCTTCGTCCTTCCAGACGTAGGTGCATCTGTAGCAGAGGTTCAGAAGGATGCTTCACTCTCTCTCGAGGAGAAGCAGATCAAGAAGGATGAGATCTATGCTGACTTCGCTATCAAGTCTGAGCGTGTACACACTGTAAACCAGCTCCTCAAGGCATACACAATGTTCGACAAGGAGATCGACTATATCATCCAGGATGGAAAGATCAAGATTGTAGATGAGCAGACCGGACGTATTATGGAAGGTCGCCGTTGGAGCGACGGTCTCCACCAGGCAGTCGAAGCCAAGGAGAACGTGAAGGTTGAGGCTGCGACACAGACGTTCGCAACCATCACCCTCCAGAACTACTTCCGTATGTACCACAAGCTTTCAGGTATGACAGGTACTGCGGAGACTGAGGCAGGAGAGTTCTGGTCAATCTACAAGCTCGATGTAGTTGTGATCCCTACCAACAGACCGATCGCACGTATCGACCAGAATGACCTTATCTATAGAACAAAGAAGGCTAAGTACGATGCAGTCATCGCAAAGGTAGTAGAGCTTACAAAGGAGGGAAGACCGGTCCTCGTCGGTACAACTGACGTCGAGACTTCAGAGCTCCTCAGCCGTATGCTCCGTCTCCGTGGCATCCAGCACCAGGTGCTCAACGCCAAGCAGCACGCACGTGAGGCTGAGGTGGTCAAGCACGCAGGTGAGCCAAGCACAGTGACCATCGCTACAAATATGGCAGGTCGTGGTACCGATATCAAGCTTCCTGAGGAAGTGAAGAACGCAGGCGGTCTCGCCATCATCGGTACTGAAAGACACGACAGCCGTCGAGTTGACCGTCAGCTCCGTGGACGTTCAGGACGTCAGGGTGACCCAGGTTCATCTATCTTCTTCATCTCCCTCGAGGATAAGCTTATGCGCCTCTTCGGCGGTGAGAAGATCGCTTCTGTAGTCGACAAGATGGGTATGGCAGAGTCAGACGTTCTTGAGGCTCCTATGCTCAACAACGCTGTGGAGAGAGCTCAGAAGAAGGTGGAGGAGAACAACTTCGGTATCCGTAAGAGACTCCTTGAGTATGATGACGTTATGAACTCTCAGCGTGAGGTTATCTACACCAAGAGACGCAACGCCCTTTCAGGTGAGAGAGTCGAGATCGACGTTATGAATATGATGCAGGACCTTGCGCTTATCATCGCTGACAGAGCGGAGGGAATGCCATATGAGGAGTTCGCTGAGTATGTGATGTCATCACTCTCAATCGAGCCTGGCTTCGACGAGGAGTTCTACTCTAAGGCAGATCCTAAGGCTATCGCCGACAAGCTCCACGAGAATATGATCGTGACTCAGCGTCGCCGTATGGATGTGATCGCTCAGAGAACAATGCCTATCCTCAAGGATATCGCTGAGAAGAATGCAGCAATGCCAGAGGATGCGATGATCCGCATTCCTGTATCTGACGGACGCAAGGTATATCCTATTATGCTCAATATCAAGAAGGCTGTCGAGTCTGAGGGACGTGAGCTTCTCCGTGCTATCAGCAAGAGCATCACTCTCTACCGCATCGACGACTGCTGGAAGGAGCATCTCCGCGATATGGACGACCTCAAGCAGTCAGTGCAGAACGCTACATACGAACAGAAGGATCCGCTCCTCATCTACAAGTTCGAGAGCTTCAACCTCTTCAGCCAGATGCTTGAGGAACTCAACAAGGACGTGGTGGCATTCCTCCTCAGAGCGTTCATTCCTCTCAGGGATGCAAACCAGACAGCTCAGGCTCCTGCCCAGCCACGCAAGCCGGATATGAGTCAGATGAACACAAGCAGAACAGACCTTGTTACCAACGGCGGCGAGCCTAAGAGCAAGATGCCTGTTCACGTAGAAAAACAGATCGGTCGTAATGACCCTTGCCCTTGCGGTTCAGGAAAGAAGTTCAAGAACTGCCACGGCAAGCCACAGGCTTAATCAAATATTAACAATATGGCAAAATCAGAACCTATGGTAAACGTAAATTCCATCAGCCGCATTTCAGCCGGAACAGTCATCAAGGGTGAGATCACTTCACCTACTGACATCCGTATTGACGGAACTTTCGAAGGCAAGGTTGTATCTAAGGGCCGCGTTGTCCTCGGTGATACAGCTGTCGTAAAGGGTGATATCATTTGCGAGAATGTAGATCTCTGGGGTAAGGTAGAGGGCAATCTCTTTGTCAAGGATACCCTTACTCTCAAGGAGGGATGTACAGTAAACGGTAACCTGAATGTTCGCAGACTCGCTGTAGAGCTCGGCGCTACATTCAACGGTAACTGTAAGACCATCACTGAGGCAGAGTTTGCGAAACTCGCCGGCGTTGAGCCAGCCGCTGCTAAGCCAGCACAGCCAGCCCCTGCACGCGCAAACTAGTCAGCTTTCGCTGGATTTCAAGTTGACAGTAACTTGA
>JAFYXE010000026.1 GCA_017546275.1 Bacteroidales bacterium
CGAGTGAGCAGTGGTAAACCACCGGCTTGTCAGCCTTCACGCAGTCGATAATGAACTGCATGCACTGACGTGTCTTGTCACCCTACTCAGCCTTGAGCATAGAGTCTCCACCTGTCTCGATGAGAGGTGCGCAGAAATCCATACCTTCGATTGCCGGAGCGCTGAGAACGTCGCTAGTGTTGCGGAGGTCGAGCTGAGCCTTGATACCCTCAGCGATCATAGCCTTCTTGCCGCTGTTAGCCATTGTGCTGCTCTCCCAACGTCCTGTACGGTAGATCTTGTGATACTTCACCATCTTGCCGCCGTAAGTCATCCAGCCACCCATATCACGACCGTTGCGTACGCGGGTCTTGAAGAACACCTGACGGATATGACCGTATGTGCTGAAGTTACCCTCTGTCATCACTGTACCGTTGTCGATTGAAGACACCTTGTAAGTGTAGTGAACGTTTGGAGTAAGGTTGTTAACATCCACATAGTTCGAACCGGCAGTAATCTCCTTTGTCATTGACCAGCCGGTCTCCTGCTCAGAAAGTTCGAGTACAAGCTTACCCTCAGCCTCGTTAGCTTCCCATCTGATAGTGTACTCGCTTGACTTGTCGTTGTTTACTGACTCACCCTCTGCGAGCTGTCCGTTGTAACCACCGTGGTAGTCGAGAACAACTGAGTATGAGTAATCACGGTCTGGATAAGTAACGTTCTTTACGAACTCCTCAGCATAGTGGTTAGGAGCGAGGACGCAGTCGCCGCTCTTGATTTCAGGAGCAAGCACCACCTCAGGTTCCGGATCTGGTGTAGGAGTTACTGGAGTATTAACCGGTGGGTCCGGAGTCGGATCTTCCTGCGGTGTGTCAGGCTTCTCACAGCCGATCATCATTGCCGGAACAATAAGTCCAAGCAAAAGATAACGTAAATTCATATTCATTGATAGTATTGTTTATTGTATTAGATTTCTCCACTCCCTACGGTCGGTCGTTATCGACGAAGTCGCTTGAACGATAGTGAAAGAAATGACAATGTAGGGACGAAATGACAGAACGAGATTATGGAAGAGTGATTGTAAGCATTGGCTCGAGCTCGCCTGCCTCTTTCTGTGCGAAAGTCTTGCAAGGAAGCTGGCCGATGCAAGACCAGTTGAGGTCATACTGATACATACCCATAGTGAACTGAGTTGCGTCAGCGATGCCATATGCCTCGAGAACAACCTCGCGGAGGATAGATGCCTCAAATGCCCAGTTGCCGTTCTTGTAAGGAGCAGGAACGCTTGAAATCACAGCCATACCTGCATCAAGAACCTTCTCTGTGCCAGAGTCTGTATATTGGTAGAACGCAGGATCCCACTTCTGAGCAGCACCCTGAACGGTACCGTCTTCTGTCTCGATTTCTTCGAACACGCCACCTTCTGCCTTTGCCTCATAACCTGCGCCGCTCCACTTAGAGTTGTTTCCTGTTGCAGGATCGTTGTCAAGGTCAAAGTAAGGAACGAATACGAGAGTCTCCTCTGGCTGGAACTCGCAGTAGATATGGATGAACTCCTCGTCAGCATAAGCCTTGAAAACCTTGAACTGCTCATAAAGAACATCGTCAGCAGGGCAGGTAGCCACAGCTACTCCCTCAAGAGCTTCCCAATCAGAATAGTCACCGTCAATCTGGATAGCAGCATTAGACTCGACCTCCGGCTCGTCAGAACCGCCATTGTTGTTTCCACCTTCATTTCCGTTCTTCTCGCAAGCAGAGAACGCGATCATAGCAGCCGCAGCTGCAAAAGCCATTAGTTTTTTCATTGTTATTTCAGTTTATTTGTTGTTTTCAGCAAGATGTTTCTCCCACGCCCAAGCAGATGCGAGAGTCTCCTCTACAGTGCGCTCTGCCTTCCAGCCGAGCTCCTCGTTTGCGAATGTAGGGTCAGCCCAAAGAGCCATAACATCGCCCTCACGTCTTGGAACGAACTTGTAGTTGAGCTTGACACCGCTGGCCTTCTCGAACTTTGTCACAAGTTCCAATACTGAAACCGGACAGCCTGTTCCGACGTTGAAGATCTCGTAACCCTTCTTCATTCTGCCCTCGAACATTCTTGCGACAGCCGCAACGTGTGCCTTTGCAAGGTCAGTCACGTCGATGAAGTCGCGGAGGCAGGTACCGTCCTCAGTAGGATAGTCGTTGCCGAAGATGCTGAGGCACTCTCTCTTGCCGATGGCAGTCTGAGTGATGTATGGAACGAGGTTGTTAGGAACACCTCTTGGAAGTTCTCCGATGAGTGCGGAAGGGTGTGCTCCGATAGGGTTGAAGTATCTGAGAGCGATACCATTGATAACTGCATCCTGAGTAGAGGTAGCATATACTACGTCACGAAGGATATCCTCGCACATTGTCTTTGTGTTTCCGTAAGGAGACATCGCAGGCATACGTGGAGTCTGTTCTGTAACAGGGAGCACCTTCGACTCGCCGTATACTGTAGCAGAAGAAGAGAAGAGAACGTTGCAACCGCCGTGCTTCTTTGCAACCTCAAGGATGTTGAGGAATGACACGAGGTTGTTGTAGTAGTACTTGATAGGCTCTGACACCGACTCACCTACTGCCTTGAATGCAGCGAAGTGGATTACAGCGTCGATCTTGTGCTCTGTAAAGAGTCTGTCCACAGATGCATAGTCGCAGCAGTCGATCTCATAGAAAGGGATGTCCTCTCTGCCAGTGATCTTCTTTACGCCCTCGAAGCCTGTGATGTCGCAGTTTGACATATTGTCCGCCACAACAACATCATAACCTGCTGCGATGAGCTCGACAGTCACGTGGCTGCCGATATATCCGGCACCGCCGGAAACCAATACTTTCTTTGCCATAGTCATCAGTTCTTAATAAAGAGGTGTAGGATAAATACCCTGGTCAGCGAACTCCTGGAACTTTGCCACTACGCCCGGACGGTCCTCCTGGAAGGTAACGCCGAACCAGCGTGAAGTAGTCTGGAGCATCTGGCATCTGCCCTCGCCGTTCTTGATGAAGCTGTCGATTACAAATGGGATGTAGAACTCTGACTTGAGCTCAGTGCTTCTCTCAGCAAGGAATGCCTTGAAGATTCCCTCGCTCTTCTCGAAATAGTCAGGAGTGAATCCCCACATATTCATAGAGCAGAGCGCCTTTGGCTCAAGAGCAACGTGTTCGCCTGTTGTACTGTTGTCACCATAGATAACACCATCCTCAGCTTTAGCAATCTTATGATGCTCGACTACGCTTGTCACAAATCCTGCCTCATCAGCAGCTCCTACACCGCGTGAAACTGAACCAGACTCGGAAAGAGTGTTCTCAAGCTCGAAACCTACGAGAGCGTACTCGCCTGTAGTGTTCTCGTGGTTCTTGAGCCACTCACCAAGGACTTTGAAAGAATCCTTTCCGTAGTAGTCGTCACCGTTGATGACAGCGAAAGGCTCCTTGATGACGTCCTTAGCCATAAGGATAGCGTGAGCTGTACCCCAAGGCTTCTCTCTTTCAGGGCTCACCTCGAATCCTGCAGGGATCTTGTGGAGCTCCTGGCATACGAAGTCGAACTCGAGCGGAGTGCCGTCGATGCACTTCATATTTCCGTACTTCTCATATACGGCCTTCTTCATATCCTCAAGGAAGTACTCGCGAACGATGTACACCACCTTGCCGAAGCCGGCCTGGATTGCATCATAGATTGAATAGTCGATGATTGTCTCGCCTGAAGGGCCGAGTTTATCAAGCTGCTTGAGTCCGCCGTAGCGGCTGCCCATACCTGCAGCAAGAACTAATAATGTTGGTTTCATATTATCCGATGATTTTATTTGCAATGTCAATAATCTGCTGTGCGAGAGCATCCGCTGCCTCGGCTGTAGCAGCCTCAGCGTAGATACGGATGATTGGCTCTGTGTTTGAACGACGGAGGTGTACCCACTCCTTCTTAGCCTCGAACGAGATCTTCACACCGTCGATAGTGTTGATATCCTCGGCAGCATATACAGTCTTGACCTCCTCGAGGATCTTGTCGATGAGAGCGCTGTCAGAGAGCTCGATCTTGTTCTTTGCAATCACATACTCAGGATATGTTGCACGAAGCTCAGACACCTTCATCTTCTTGTATGCGAGGTTCGTAAGGAAGAGAGCTACGCCGACCATAGCGTCACGACCGTAGTGGAGTGCAGGATAGATCACACCGCCGTTACCCTCACCGCCGATAAGGGCACCAGCCTCACGCATCTTTGTAGTAACGTTAACCTCACCTACAGCAGCAGTGCAATACTCACCACCGTACTGCTCAGTAACGTCGCGAAGAGCGCGTGATGAAGAGAGGTTTGAAGATGTCACCATCTGATATGGAGCAGCAACTTCCTCGATAGATTTGCCAGTCTCGAGAGCCTCGTTATAGATTCTTGAAAGGAGATAGTCAGCGACGCTCACGAGAGTATACTCCTCGCCGAATGGCTTTCCGTCCTCGCAGATGAGAGCAAGACGGTCAACGTCAGGGTCGACAGAGATACCGAAGTCAGCGCCGTTTGCAACTACAGCCTCGCTGAGTTCTACAAGGTTAGAAGGAAGCGGCTCAGGGTTGTGAGCGAACTCACCTGTAGGATCGCAGTTTACGCAAACACAATCTACACCCATACGCTCGAGAAGGCGTGGCATAATGATGCCGCCGACAGAGTTCACAGCGTCAAGGGCAACCTTGAAACCTGCTGCACGTACAGCCTCTACGTCAACTGTAGGAAGCTCGAGAACCGCATCAAGATGTGCGTCTGTAAAATCCTTCTCCTCGATGACACCAAGGTCGTCAACCTGTGCAAAATTGAAGTCTTCTGCCTCTGCGCAAGCAAGAACGGCAGCACCTTCAGCCGCATTGAGGAACTCACCCTTCTCGTTGAGAAGCTTGAGGGCATTCCACTGCTTAGGGTTATGCGAAGCTGTGAGGATGATACCTCCGTCTGCCTCTTCGAATACAACCGCCATCTCTGTAGTAGGAGTAGAGCAAAGGCCAGCCTTCACTACATCCACTCCGCAAGCGACGAGAGTACCGCATACGAGCTGCTCTACCATATCGCCGGAAAGACGTGCGTCCTTTCCTACAACAACCTTATAGCGCTCTCCCGCAGGCTTTGGTCTGCGCTCGCGCATCTTCTCGCAGTATGCATAGCTGAACTTTACGATATCAAGTGGCGAAAGTCCCTCGCCCGGTGCACCGCCGATTGTACCGCGGATACCTGAAATTGACTTAATGAGTGTCATCTTATGGTTATGTTTAGATTATACAAAAATACCTATTTTTTCCTGAATCAGTGTTATTTTATTCTCTCTTTGAAGAACTTTGACTGCTTTGTAGACCAGCCTGACGGATATGAGTGGCCCATCTTAGGGTCGATGATCATTTCCTTGTCCTCAGTGTTGAGGTTGTTGAAGGCAGCGAAGTTGGTATGAGGAGGGCAGGTGCCGTCCTGGAGACCGCTGCTGGCGAGCACGGCGCAAGAGATCTTTGTCGCAAGATTCTTGGTGTCGTAGTACGAAAGGAATGCGTACATCTCCTCGTCAGTCATCGAACCCTGGTTGTCCTTCGCCACATTTCCTGGCCACGACACGATGTCGAAATAGTCAGGATAGTCGCCGAGGAAAGCCACGTTGCAGGCAATCGCGGTGAACGGATAGTCGCTGAGAGCTGCGCACACATACGAAAGCGCACCGCCCTGGCTTGAACCCTCTGCAAAGAGGTTGGTCATATCGCATACGGAGCGTGATGCCATAAAGCGCACAGCCTGCACGCAGTCAAGGAAAGCGCCACGGTAGTAGAAGCCGTCCTTGTCTCCGAAGTTGAAGCCGAACCAGTTGTATTTGTCCTTAGGATTGAGGATCGAAGCATACTCGCAAGGGTCTGCTGCGGTCCACTCGCCGTGCTCTGCGATCCAGGTGTCCTTCTTCTCATAGGCAGCTGCGCGGTTGTTGTGATACTGTCCGCGGGTAGAAAGGTAGAACTCTGCATAGTCGCCGTTTCCGCCAGAAGGCACGGTCACGCTTCCGCCACGGTCATCCCATCCGAAGAAGTGCATAATCACCGGATGCTTTCCTCCGTCCTGAGGCTCCACATAGAAGCCACGCACGATCACAGGCTCTCCGTCCGGACTGTTCGGAGCCGACTGCATCTCCACAAGGTATACCTTGGCGCTTGCGCTGCTCTGAGGGGTAACCTCGAGAAGAGTGACTGTCTCACCCTCAACAAGTACGGGAAGGCTGTTCTTTGCATTTGCCCAGTACTCGTCGAAATCCGCCTGCATATCAGGAGCAGACACCACGTCATATGGAGAGATTCCGAATGTGAAGTTGCTCGGAGTCTTCTTGTTGACCATACACTTAGCCTTGTAGAAACCGGGCGCAAGGTCCTTTGTGGTAGTCACATTGATGTTCTTCTTTCCCTTTGCAGGAATCTCATCGGTGAACTCGATCACCTCTACAGCCTCGCCCTTGTCGGTCGAGATGGTCACCTTCACTGCAGCCTCCATAGCGACAGCGTTGATGTTCTCAGCCTCGATGACGATCTCCGGTCTTGCATCCCATACCCAGTTGTTGACTACAGGCACATTCAG
>JAFYXE010000027.1 GCA_017546275.1 Bacteroidales bacterium
ACCCTGTGAAAAATGATTCTGAGTTCCTTCCCGAAGGAAAGAACAAGTGGACCGAGGCCAAGTATCAGAAGAAGCTTCAGAATATGGCCAAGGTGATCAAGGCTATGAAGGAGGAGAACGGTGCCTGGCACGCTCTGCTCGGAGTGTCGGAGATCGAGAACCGTCTCGTGCTTGAGGATCTCGTGATGGATCCTCAGATCGCAGAGGCGAACTACCAGATCGTGCATTATGACGGACCTGACAGACGTGGTGTGGACGTGGCTTTGCTTTATAAGCCTGAGGTGTTCACCTTCCTTGACAGCGAGTCGATTCCGTTCACATTCGAGGGAAGCTCGATCGAGTGGATCCAGAGCAAGGAGGAGCGTGACTATTTCAGGACGCGCGACATCCTGATGGTGCACGGACTCATTGACGGTGAGCACTTTGCGATATATGTAGCCCACCTTCCTTCACGTTCCGGCGGAAAGAAGGGAGGCAACCAGCTCCGTGACCGCGGCGGCGAGATTATGTACAATCACGCTATGGCGATGCAGGAGAAGTATCCGGGAATCAAGATCGTATGTATGGGTGATATGAACGACAATCCTACGGATCCTTCAATGGCGGAATACCTCCACGGAAGGGAGTTCAAGGAGGATGTGACTGACGTAGACTTCTTCTCTCCTTTCACTTCTATGCTCAAGGCCGGCTTCGGTTCGCTTGCATATCAGGGCGTATGGAGCATCTACGACCTTCTTCTAGTCAACAATGCTCTTGCTCATCCTCAGGAGGGCACGTTCGGCCTTCGTCAGCTCCACAAGAAGGGCTACTACGGACGTATCTTCAACGCGAAGTTCCTTACCAACCAGTCGGGACAGTACAAGGGCACTCCGTTCAGAACCTTCTCGAACGGTGCTTTCATCGGTGGCTACAGCGACCACTATCCGACTTATATCGTGATTATAAAGTAAGAATATGATAAAGAAACTATTACTGACAATTGCGGCAGTGCTTTGCGCTACAGCCCTCTTCGCACAGAAGAGTGAGTGGGGCGGCGTGAAGGGTACGGTTGTAAACCGTGCCGGCAGAGCGCCGATTGCCGGAGCCGTGATGACTTTCTCCCAGAGTGGCGAGACAGTTGCTGCGGTGACATCGGATGCCGAAGGAAAATTCCTCGTAGAGGGACTCGAGAACGGTATCTATGATATGACGATCAAGGCTCCGGGCTTCCTGGATGCCAATGTGAACGTTACCGTGGAAGGTTATGTGAAGGACCTCATCTTCGTCGGAATGATCGTGGAGCAGGTCGTGACTGAGGTGGACGATTCCAACTTTGCGGAGTTCGATATGGATGACTCGGGATTCGAGGACTCTCCTTCGATCCTCTTCGATTCCAACGACCCGTTCACTAACATCGCCAGCTTCGGATTCAGCAACATCCGTTTCAAGAACAGAGGTTATACCAGCGAGTCGCAGGATGTATACCTCAGCGGCATCAGAATGAACGACGCCATCACAGGCTACTCTCCGTTCTCTCTCTGGAGCGGTCTCAACGAGGCTACAAGAGCGAAGGAGACAACTGTGGGCAATGAGGTGTCGGACTATGGATTCGGAGGCTACAACGGTGTGACCAACATCCACGCTATGCCTTCTACAGTCCGCACAGGCTGGCGCTTCAGCGCGCTGACAAACAGCGCCCTCTACCGCCTCCGCCTTATGGCTACATATGCTTCCGGCGAGCTTGACAACGGTTGGTCTTATGCAGTGAACGTATCTGCCCGCGTGGGTGGAAACGACTGGGTGAAAGGCGTTTACTATCGCAACTTCGCATATTATGCGGGTGTGGAGAAGAAGTTCGGCGATATCCATAAGGTAGGTCTCGTGACCTTCGCGGCTCCAGGCCAGAGAGGTGCGCAGAACGCTTCTACACAGGAGGTGTACGATATGATGGGCGACAATATGTACAACAGCAACTGGGGTTACCAGAACGGCAAGGTGCGCAATGCGCGTGTCCGCAAGACCTTCGAGCCTGTGACCATCCTGAAATATACCGCCACTCCTTCCGATAACCTCGAGGCATCTGCTACTTTGCTTTGGAGAACAGGAAAGAACGGATATACCGCCCTTGACTGGTATGATGCACCGGATCCACGTCCGGACTATTACCGTAACCTTCCTAGTTACTACTGGATGGATGATCCTGACTACGGACGTCAGAACGGCGAGAAGGCGGCTTGGGCACAGTATGCCTGGGAGGAGAACATCCCTGAGTATGCTCACCTTAACTGGGACCGTCTCTACAACGTGAACTGGAATAGCATCGATGCGAACGGCGATAGCCGCTCGAAGTATGTGATCGAGGAGCGCCGCGTGGATCAGAATGACATCAATGTAGGTGCAAACGTGAAGTGGAACGCAAGCAGAGCATTCACTCTTACCGGAGGTTTCAACTACAAATGGAACCGCACAGAGTACTACAAGAAACTGGATGACCTTCTCGGAGGTGATTACTATATGAACATCGACCAGTTCGCCGAGCGTGATTTCGCTACAAATCAGGCTATGGTTCAGAACGACCTCGAATACTATCTTGCAAACGGTACTGCCCAGGTGCTTCACAGAGGCGACAAGTACGGATATGACTATTATGCAAACGTACGCAAGGCTGAGCTGTGGGCTAACGGTGCACTCGATCTCGGCGCCTTCAAGGCGAACCTCGCCCTTCAGGCAGGCTATGAGACATTCTGGAGAGAAGGTCTCGTGAGAAAGGGTCTCTTCCCTGGTCTCAACGACGACGGTACCGAGTTCATTGTAGATGGAAAGAGTCTTACCACATATGAGACAGTGAACGGAGAGCTTGTTCCTATCAGTTCGAAGGGCAAGTCTGCGGTTTCTGACTTCTTTACTTATTCGGCTAAACTCGGCCTTCAGTACCACATTGCAGGAGGTCACAGAATCTATGCGAACGGAGGCTATTTCAATGATGCTCCTACATTCGCGCAGTCATTCATCTCTCCTCGTACAAGGAACTCTCTCGTTCCTAACCTCGAGACTATGAAGACCGTTTCGGCTGACCTCAATTACCAGTACAGCAACAACGGATACAATGTCCGCGTGACCGGTTACTACACCAAGATTATGGATCAGACCGATATGATGAGCTTCTACGATGACTCGCAGAACTCGTTCACCAACTTCGCGATGAGCGGCATCGATCAGCGCCATATGGGTATCGAGCTCGGTTTCAAGGTGCCTCTTCCGGTTCAGGGACTCTCTGTAGAGGGAGCACTCAGCTGGGGCGAGTACATCTACACTTCGACTCCGCGTATGACCCAGACCATCGACAACAGTGCAGAGGTGATCGTGGACAACCAGCCTGTTCCTTACTGGGCAAGTCACCCGATCTACAAGAAGTATACAGACGGTTTCGGTGACGTTACATACGAGACAGACGCAGACGGAAACTATGTTGTGGAGAAGAACCAGAAGCACTATGTACCTTCTACTCCTCAGCTTGCTGCAGACCTCGGATTCAACTACAGAACCAATTCGTACTGGTTCTTCGAGATTGATGCACAGTATTTTGCAAACTCATATCTTGATATGAACCCGCTTTACAGAACCGACCTTGCAGTGAACGGTCCTGACGGAATCTTCACACCTGTCGAGGTGGAGTATATGGCGGCTCAGGAGAAGTTCGACCCTGTATTCCTTCTCAATCTCAGCGTCGGCAAGTCGTGGTACATCGACCGCAAGTATAACTTCGGTTTCTCTCTCAACCTTCAGAACATCACCAACAACAAGTGGGTGAAGACAGGAGGTTACGAGCAGACACGTCTTATCGACAGCGAAAGTGCTGAGAGATACTATCGCTTCGATTCGAAGTATTTCTATATGCAGGGAATTAACTATATGTTGAACCTCTATTTCCGATTCTAAAATGAAAAGAATATACACAGTAATATTGGCTGCTGCGGCGCTCTTCGCCGGATGCGAAGAGTTCCAGCCGGTGTTCACCGGAAAGTATCCTGATCCACAGGAGCAGCAGATTTATACAGATGAAGACTTCGGAAGGTTCACGCCGATCGCCGATGTGAAGCAGATGTATGTCGACAACGGCAACAAGCCTTACGACATCACAAAGCACTGCGTCATCAAAGGACAGATCGTGACTTCCGACCAGACCGGAAACGTATACAAGAGCTTCTATATCCAGGACGAGACAGGCGGTATCGAGATCAAGATCGGAAAGAACGGTCTCTACAACGACTACAAACTCGGCCAGTGGGTGTATGTGGACTGCACAGACCTCACAGTGGGAAGCTATGAAGGAATGATCCAGATCGGCTACAAGGACGAGACAGGCGAGTACGAGACTGCTTATTTCGAGCACTCTGCCATCATCGACAACCACGTGTTCAAGGGACGTATGGCGACAGAGGAGGAACTCGTGAAACCTGTGACCATCGCCGGCAACGAGGTGTACAATGAGAAGTATCTCGGAACCCTCGTGACTATCGAAGGCTGCAAGTATGCAAACCTTGTATTCCTCATCGGATACATCGACCCTAACATCGTGAAGGAGTCTGACAAGAAGTCGAACGAGAACCGTTTCTTCCTTGATGACGAGGACGGAACCAACTGGGGAATCACTTCCTGGGCACTCTCTGAGAGCCTTTTCAAGGAGCACGTCGACAATGGCGACTTCGACAATGTGGTGATGAACGACGGTGTGACAGTGGGCGAGCGCAAGCATCTCATCAAGCCACAGCCTTACACTATGAACCAGTACTTCGAGATGCCGGGCCTCACCGGCGTGAGAAGGTATCTTCAGGTGCGTTCGAGCGGCTATGCGAAGTGGTCGGATGTGAACATTCCGAAGCCGGTGCTTGAAGGCAGGGAGACAGTGTCTTTCACAGGTATCCTGACGAAGTTCGAGTCCGATATGCAGTTCACCCTCATCGACCTCGGCGGCGTGAGAAAGGCGGACGGCTCACCTTGGTATGACGAAAACAACAAAGAACTATAGATAAATGAAAAAGTTAATTTTAGGTGCTACAGTCATTATGTCAGCAGTAGCTTGCAACAATCAGAATCCGCTCCTCAGCGAGTGGAACACCCCTTACGGAATTCCTGACTTCGGTGCAGTCAAGGAGAAGCATTACATCCCTGCAGTTGAGGCAGGTATCGCTCAGCAGCAGGCAGAGATCGATGCGATCATCGCAAACACAGAGGAGCCTACATTCGAGAATGTGGTCGCTGCCTATGAGAAGTCAGGTGCGATCCTCGACCGCGTGATCGGTGTCCTCTTCAACCTTTCAGAGACAGACGGAACAGACTCTCTCCAGAAGATCGTGGAGCAGATCCTTCCTATGCTTTCTGTTCATTCGGACAACATCTCTATGAATCCGGATTTCTTTGCGAAGGTTGAGGTGCTCTACAACGATATGGAGAACCTCGGTCTCACTCAGGAGCAGAAGATGGCTCTCAAGAAGCTCTACAACGGCTTCGTAAGCAGCGGTGTGGCTCTCGGCGAGGCTGAGCAGGCACGTATGCGTGAGATCAATATGGAACTTTCTTCTCTCTCGAACACATTCGGCAACAGACTCCTTGCAGAGAACAACGCTTTCGCAGAGGAGTTCGGCGTGGCTATCTCTGAGTACGGCGGAGCAATGGCTGCAACTGCTGACCGCGATCTTCGCGAGAAGATGTTCAAGGCATATGCTTCACGTGGCAACAACGGCAACGAGAACGACACAAAGGACCTCATTATGAAGATGATGGCTCTCCGTATCGAGAAGGCTAACCTCCTTGGATACGAGAACCCTGCACAGATGATCCTCGAGGACAAGATGGCAGGCAACCCTGAGACAGTGGATACATTCCTCGCAGGCATCATCGCTCCGGCTGTGAACAAGGCAAAGGAGGAGATTGTGGATATGCAGGAGATTATGGACGCTGACATCGCTGCAGGTCTTCTCCCTGAGGGTACCAAGATCGAGCCTTGGGACTGGGCATACTACACTGAGAAGGTGCGTATGGCAAAGTACGCTCTCGACGAGGAGCAGACAAAGCCTTACTTCCAGATGGAGAACGTGCGTCAGGGTGTGTTCGACCTCACAACAAAGCTCTGGGGCCTTCAGTATGAGAAGCTTGAGAACATCCCTACATACCACGCTGATGTAGAGGGATTCAAGGTGATGGACGCTGACGGTTCACTCATCGGTGTGATCCTCACAGACTACTTCCCACGCAGCACAAAGAGAGGCGGTGCCTGGATGAACAACTTCGTGAACCAGGAGATCGTTGACGGCGTAGAGATCCGTCCTGTCATCGTGAACGTCGGCAACTTCGCTAAGCCTGTTGACGGCAAGCCTTCACTCCTTACTCTCGACCAGGTGGAGACACTCTTCCACGAGTACGGACACGCGCTTCACGGTTTGTTGAGCCAGTGTACATATAAGAGCGTTGCAGGTACATCAGTTGCACGCGATTTCGTTGAGCTTCCATCACAGATTATGGAGAACTGGGCGTTCCAGCCGGAGGTGCTTGCTACATATGCACGTCACTATGAGACAGGCGAGATCATCCCGGCTGAACTCGTGGCAAAGGTAGAGGCTGCAGGCAACTTCAACCAGGGCTTTATGACTACAGAGCTCGCTGCAGCTGCCATCCTTGACCTCAAGTGGCATATGCTTTCTGTCATTCCGAGCGCAGCCGAGGAATCTTTCGTGGAGTCATTCGAGGCGGCAGCTTGCGCTGAGATGGGCCTTATCGACGAAATCATTCCACGCTACCGCACAACATACTTCGCACACATCTTCAGTGGCGGATACAGTGCAGGATACTACAGCTACCTTTGGGCTGAGGTCCTTGACAAGGATGCGTTCGAGCTCTTTATGGAGAAGGGCATCTTCGACAGCGAGACAGCGATGTCGTTCCGCCGCAACGTCCTCGAGATGGGCGGCAGCGACGAGCCTATGGATCTTTACCGCCGCTTCCGTGGCGCCGATCCGGATCCGGCTGCCCTCGCCCGCGCCCGTGGCCTTTAATTAGCGTGAAATACAAACGGTTGATAATCAGCTGGTAACAGAAAGTGCGTGCTGGCCAAAGGGGAGCACGCACTTCTTGTAAGGTATTGTCTGTGAAAGTGTTACATTTCACGCAAAATTGGGGTTATTCTGCGGAGTAGATGGTGTCGTGGAAGAGGGAGAAGCCGTTGAGGACTGGGCAGGCTTCTGCCGCAAGGATGTTGACACGGACTGCAGTGGTTGTGGTCACAGGAGTGTGGACGATGCGCTTGTGGCCGATGGTGGTCTCCTCGGCGATGGTTGTCCACGCGCCGTCAGCCGAAAGCGCTTCGATCGAGAATGCCGACACGCGCTGGCCGAGCGGGATGTACTCCTGGAGCTGAACGCGGTTGAATGTGCGCTCTTCCGGAAGAGTGACGGTGAATGAAGCCGTAGTCACATTGTCGTCTGTAGCCCAGTACTTGTCGTAGTCCTGGTCGAGGAGATTGGATGCACTGAAACGCTTTGAACCGCCTCTTACGTTGGTCGCCTCGACAGCTGCGCCCGCTGCAAGGTCCACACTGAAGATCTCGTCTATGGCAGCGCGGAGCTCCATAAGACGTGTGGAGTCAGCCTCGTGGATGAGTCCTCTTGTGTCTGGCGGAACATTGAGAAGGAGGAGGGAATTGTGTCCCACGCTCTCGTAATATATCTTCAGAAGGTGCTGCAACGACTTAACCTGGTCGTTCTCGCTCGCCCTCCAGAACCAGCCCGGACGGATGGATACGTCGCTCTCTGCCGCAGCCCAGGTATTGCCTCCCTGGATACCCTCGTTGAGTTCCTGACGGGAGAGTTCAGGACCAGTGAAATCTTCGTTGACATTGATTGTACTCCAGCAGGTACTTCCTGCCATACCTCTCTCGTTGCCTACCCAACGGCAGCCGGGACCACTGTTGCTGAAGATGATGGCGTCAGGCTGCATCTTGTACACTGTAGAGTTGAAAAGAGGCCAGTCATACACCTGCACCTTGCCGTTCGGACCCTCGCCGCAGGCACCGTCGAACCATTGCTCGAACACAGGACCGTAGTTGCCAAGTGCGTGCTCCAATGTCTGCACGAACACATTGTTGTATTCGTCTGTACCGTAATGAGGATCGTGTCTGTCCCAAGGGGAGATATAGATTCCGAATCCCATATCGTATTCGCGGCAGGCGTCGGACAGTTCCTTCAGGACATCGCCCTGGCCGTCTCTCCAGCTGCTCTGCGCCACTGTATGGCGGCTTACAGGATTAGGCCAGAGGCAGAATCCGTCGTGGTGCTTTCCAGTGATGATGATTCCCTTCATACCGGCAGCCTTTGCGATTGCGACCCACTGTCTGCAATCCAGGGCGGTAGGGTTGAATATGTCGGCGCTCTCTCGTCCGCTGCCCCATTCCGCTCCTGAGAATGTGTTAGGTCCGAAGTGCACGAACATATTGTATTCCATCTTCTGCCATTCCACCTGCTGAGCGGTAGGAACGACTCCGAAAGGTGCAGGCGCATCGACGCTGTTGCATCCCAATGCCGCCAGAGCCATAAGGCCAAGAATGAATGATTTTCTCATAAGTATCTATTTTCTGTATTTGTCTGAGACATACGGACCATTGTCGAGTATGCCGAAGGAAGCGACGACACAAGATACGGACTTTTCCAGTCTGATGCAAATCCGGCAGGAGTGAGGTCGGAAACATCGTCCGGGAGCTCCTCGCATTTAGGCTCGTCGCCGGCCGGAACCGGCAGCTCGTCAACCGAGCCCAGGACATTCCAAAACGGTGGCGCACAATCGCCTGACAATAAACCAGATAACCACATATCCGTGCCGTCAAAAGGGAGCAGGGAGGATATAGGAAAGTAATGGTAATCAACTAGTTATGCGACACCACAAAACAATAATAGAGCGATGAATGTCGCTCTATTATTGTTTATGCCAGCAATGCTAGTTGATTGCTACCGGAGTTGAAAGGTTGCTTGTATTGAGAGC
The DNA here is from genome assembly GCA_017546275.1 of Bacteroidales bacterium. Lineage (GTDB taxonomy): Bacteria > Bacteroidota > Bacteroidia > Bacteroidales > UBA932 > Cryptobacteroides. The sequence continues at coordinate 9,010 of JAFYXE010000027.1, forward strand.
ATAGTTACCTCCATTTACAAGACCGTGAAGTTCGTTGCCGGACATATCTCGTACATACCAGAGGTTGTCCTCGCCCTTGAACTGGTCAGTTCCGTTGAGCTTGTAGTAGAAGTCGAGACCTTCCGATGTAGGATCAACATTGATCATGTTCTGACGGATCTGGTTCTCTGTTCTTGCAACGCTCCAGAGTCTGACCTCACTCATCGATCCATAGAAAGGACGCTCACCCCACATAAAGCCTGCCACCTTTCCTATAAAGAATCCACCTGCGGACTCACCCAGAGAAGCGAACTCAGGAGTGTCCCAAGTTGACTCAGCTGCCTTCACACCATTGATATATAGAGCAGTAAGTCCTGATGGCTGATCATAAGTGAATGCAACATGATACCAGGTGTCGGTCACAAATGCATTAGTTGAATGATACTGCTTTGTTCCAGCAATCTGGAGCCAGTCATTATGACCGTCAGGAAGAGCTGTATCACCGATTCGAAGGATAAGGACGCCCTCAGTTCCCATAATCGTGTTGTTGCTTCCCATATAGCTCATATTGATGAGGGCCTCATAAGTCACCGACTTGTAAACCCTGCCTGCAGGGATAGGCACCTTGATGTAGCTGCTTGTGAAGTTTGTCACTGTTGTAATGCGAACCGGCTTTGTAATGACAAGATACATCACGTCGATTCCTTCAATGACAGGAAGTGTAGACGAAGTGATCTTGATAGGAAGGACATAGAACTTACCATCTTCGATTCCTGACAGATCATTCACGGTCACCTGTACCTTTGTCGAATATACCTGACCGGCAAAGATATAGGAAAGATTCTTGCTGAAAGATGCCTTTGACACGTCAAGAGCCTCATAGGCGGTACCATTCTTGGCATTATAGGCATCAACCATCAATGCGTCACCGAATTCGTAAGTCACGGTCACCGGCTTATCAACCTTATTGGAAACCCTTGCCTGAAGATCATATGTCAAAGAGGTCTGATCATCAACCTCCATTCTAAGCTCAGACTCTTCAAAGAAGACCTTTGGCTCCAGAAGTTCCTCTTCTGTGGGGTTACATCCACAGAGGAGAGCTGCTGCAGCGAGCACGAGCACAAATTTATTATATCTCATATCCATAAGTTCTAGTTCTGCTGTGAATTCTGTTGTTCCTTCCACTGATTAAACACCTGCTGATTGATCTGGATGGCCTTCCTCATCCACTTGTAGTCAGGAGCATTATCGTAATCATTGTCAAAACGATATGCACCTACACCACCCTTGTATCCTGTCTGCGGCATCAGGGCAGCCTGCTCAAGAAGGTGTCCTCCAGAAGTCGCGTATGACTCAAAATTCTCGGTAATGATGACCTTCTCGGTCCTGTTACCTGGAACGTTGAAACTTGGTCTTGACTGTCCGTATGTCTGACGGATCCAATAGTCTACATACTCATCAAGTTCTGCAGGAAGTGACGAAATCTCACCGTCCACGCAGAGAAGCTTATGTCCCTTGCCCTCCGGATCACTCTTAGGTCCGATGTACTTACCCATTTCCTTGATAAGAAAGACAATGTCGATTGTTCCGTCTGCATCGTTGAATCCAGCACCCGGCTCCCAGTCGATATCAAAACCATCCCACTCGCTCACGTAAAGAGTGTCGCACAGAGCCTTGGCATAATTGGCAAGAGCAGAATGCAGGTTCTCCTTATCATTAAGGTTATGCGAGGTGAATCCCCAGAAATCCCAACGTGCAAGTTTCTTTGCCTCAGCAAGTTTGCTGTCGCTCCATCCTTCCTCCTCGGCCTGCTTCTCGATAGGGAGATAAATCGATGCCGGAGTTCTTCCCTTTCCGATATGGGACATAAGGCTCACTTCGAGAAGCTTTGTACCTTTAACCTTCTGCACGAACTCCTTGTCGCGCTTCTGAGCCTCAGTGATTTCATATCTTCCTGGAGTTCCGCTCCACATAGATACGATGTCTATGCTGTCAGGCATTGAAGAAAGATATCCCTTTCTCATAACACCTGACGGAGCCCAGTTTGAGTACCAGCCGAAGGCTACGGGACGACCATAGTTGCGTGCGGTCTCCTTCCAGGCCCTCAATTCCTTGTAATATTCCTCACTATTCTCATTATCCATGGTATTGTAGCCACCGATATGATCGATCTCGATATTTTCAACCTCCACACAAGAGGACATCGAGAAGATGAGGGCAAATGCGTATACTATATATTTGACTTTCATATTTTCAATTATTTACAATCCCACCATAGACGAGTTGAAGACTTATCCTCACCACCAAGAAGCTGGAGAGCCGAGTTGTATAGTTCCATTCCGTCTGCCGACTGTGTGAAACTGATCGGATAAATCATTCTGCGTACACCCTTGGATGCATCGGTAACACCCTGGCTCTGTCCTCTGTTCACATCAACGACGTGCAGTGCTGGATAACCTGTTCTTCTCCACTCGGTCCATGCCTCTTGTCCGTTAGGATAAAGGGCAATCCACTTCTGGATCATGATCTTCTCAAGTCTCTGCTCGTCAGATCCTGTATACTGGGCTGTTGTGCTGCAAGGTGCTGAATAAGTACATGCATATGAGCCGCTTACCGAATATCCTGTTGGCGCAAGTCGTGAGGACATATATGAGTCTACAGATGCTGTGATACCGTTTTCCTGGAACGACATCTCGATACCCTGCTTGTAGAGTTCTGAATCTACTCCGAACGAACTGCCCCACGCGAGTGCAGCCTCAGCCCTGAGGAAGTAGACCTCAGACGCTCTCATCCAGTATGTTGGAGTACTGCTTGCGATATTTGGCTTCGAGAAACCCTTATAGACATCATTCTGTCCATATGTGTGTCCCTGAGGTACAGCCTGATACTGCTTGCCATCAAAAGCCTCGACTCCATATCTGCAATCGTCAGCAACCGGCTTGAAATAAGCGCTCAGACGAGGGTCCTTGTAACCCATCAGGTATGAATAGATCGATGCTCCCATACGTGTCTCATTATACTGTTCAGAAAGCCACTCGATATTGTTGCGGAAGACCATGCCTGCTCCTGTGCTCATCTGTGCCGCATCATCCTTAGCTGTCATAACTCCGATAGAATGGGTTACAGCCTTGAGGGCATATTCTTTTGCAAGAGCATTGTCTGCAAATCGTACGCGGACTGCAAGTCTGAGCATCAGGGAATTGGCATATTTTACCCACTTCGATGCGTCACCTGCATATACGGCATCGTACGCGCTCATCACTGAAATGCCATTTTGAGCCTTTGCTGTCAGAACAGACACAGCCTCTTCAAGCTCCTGAAGCATCGCCTGATAGATAGCCTGTTCAGAATCAAATGGAATATTGAGCATTGACTTGTCAGCCTGGAGGTATGGCATCGGACCAAATGACTCAAGAGTCTTGTGCCATGCAGAAATCTTCAGGATCTGCGCAAGCGCGAAGACCTCAGGTGTATCATTGGCCTCAGCATTTGCCTTGAGCTTCTTCCACGAATCAAGAAGATCTGTGTATGAGCTTGAATAAGTGCTTGAAATCCAAGAATCCACAAGATAATATGAAGTATTGTTGTTACCGCCGTTCCATGAGTTGTTCTGGCCGAAGTATCCGGCCCAGGTATCAGCCGAAAGGTGGTATGCAATCTGGTACTGATTGATGATATCTGTATCATCAGCCTGAGTTCCGACTGGAATGACCGCTCTTTGCATTGCCGTGATAAGTCCTCCTGTCGCGATACCATCCATCATTCCCTCCTCCTCGGTCATCTCAAACGGATTGGTATTGATCTCTTCGTAATTGCAGCCAGTAATGCCAAGCATCACTGCAGCTGCCATCAATATATATAGGTGTTTCATACTTTTAGAATTTGAACTTGACTGCGAAGCCGAATCCCCTTACACTAGGCTGCATGAAATAATCGTTACCCTGTCCGTATGTTCCGGTCGATGGAGTAAGTTCAGGGTCGAACGGAGCCTTGCAGTAAATCATGAGAGGGTTGTTTGCGATAAGGGACAACGTCACATCCTTGAGGACATCATTGAACCACTTGTTCGGCATTGTATAGCTGAGTGTTACCTCCTGTATACGGATGTTGGTAGCATCATATACATAATATCCAGATGTCTCATATCCACCTGTTCCTATCAGCTGATAGTATGTCTTGGCATCTGTCCTGCCTTGACCCTTCAGCATGACGCCACCGTTATCACGAGCCTCTGCAGATCGCTTTGACACTCCGAAGCGGTCCAGGAGAGCCTCAGTAGATGATGTCACGACACCACCGAATCTTCCTGTGAGGAGAAATCCGAGGGATACGCCCTTATATGAGAGGCTGTTGTTCCAACCGAGGTTGAAGTCTGGAGTTGTCTTGCCAAGATATACAGGCTCACCTTTCTCAAGTCCGTATGTACCGTCACTCTTCACATCAACATAACCCTGGTGGTCCTTCTTGAGGAATGTTGTAGCATAGATGTCGTGGATGCTGCCCCCCTCCTTGAGGATAACACGGCCACCATCCTTGAACACCTCCGGGATATTGATTGACTCTTCCATGAGATCAGTCTTGTAATCATTGACCATCTCCCTGATAGTGTTTACGTTACGCGAGAATGTAACGGTAGATGAGAGCGTGAATCCGGATGCGAATGACTCATCATATCCTACTGCAACCTCCCATCCCCTGTTTTCCACGTTACCAGCCTGAAGATAGATCTGCTTGTAACCGGTGTACTGAGGAAGGTTACCGAGGAAAGTCTGGTTATATGTGTTCGAATGGTAGTAAGTCAGGTCAACTCTGAAGCTGTTCCAGAGTCTCATGTTCATACCGAACTCGTATGAGCGTGTCCTCTCAGCCTTGAAGTCTGTAAAAGGATAGATTCCTGTAGGTGCCAGTGAACCTCCGACGATAGGGGTTGTAACCGTACCTGGAGTAAGACCCGAACGTGACACAGGAGCACCCACTTCAGTGTATGATCCTCTTACCTTGAGATATGAGAGGAATTCAGGACGGTCCTTGAACATTTCGCTTATTACAGCAGAAAGACCGACTGAAGGGTAGAAGAATGATTCCTCCGCAGTGTTTACCAGACGTGAGTTCCAATCATTTCTTCCTGTCATAGTGAGGAAGAGAATGTTCTTCCAGCCCAGTTCAACGCTCGCGAAGATCGCATGATTACGCACGCGGCTGTCTCCTCCTGACTCTGAAATACGTCCGTTGGATGGGTCGATGTTTGATGCTGCGAACTTGTTTGGCACTCCAAGGAGCGTTCCCTTGTAACCACGCTCGAGAGCCCAATAGTTAGAGTAGTTCCAACCGACGTTTGCCATCAGGTTGAAGTCACCGAAAGTCTTGTTGACATTAAGCATGGCGTCAGCATACTCCTGATGGTCAGTATAGTTGCTGTAGCCGAAGTGGCCCTTTGTTCCCTCAGCGAACTTCTGGTCTGACGAAGCGTAGATCCTGCGCTCGAAGTTGATATGGGTATTATCCATTCTATAACGTGCAGACACATTGAGCCAGTCGAGAATCTCATAAGTAAGACCCACATTGAACATATAGCGATCCTTGTCATTCTGGGCTACATTCCTGTACGCAGTCCAATAAGGGTTCTGAGATGCATATGTCGGCTCAGATACCGGCCAGTACTGCACTGGAAGCTTACGACCGTCATCGAAATGCTCGAAAGTCTTGATAGCATTGAAGTTCTCTCCTCTCGGGAAGAGGTATGCAGCCATTACAGGGTTCCAGTACTGTCCCTGCGACACCATATTCTTGTCAAACTGCTTGATATATGATGCTCCAAGATCAAGATGCATCTTATCATTGAGGAACGACGATGTGTTCCTTACAGTGAAGTTGTATCTGTCATATGAATTATTAGGAACAATACCTGTAGAGTTTGTAGAAGAAAGGGAAACGAATGTCTGGTTCCTCTTGTTACCGGTATTGAGCGTAAGTGAGTTCACCAGATTGTGACCTGTATTGAAGAAGTCCTTCTTAGGATCATATGAAGAATGGACAGCGAGCTTGTCGCCCCAGCTCTCATACATTTCCTTCTTGTTTCCATAGGTATTCTGGAATTCTGGAGTCATATAAGCTCTTGTAAACTCTGTTGATGACGAGAACTGAACAGAGAGCTTGCCCTCCTGACCTTTCTTCGTGGTGATGAGGATGACTCCGTTCGCTGCGCTGCTACCATAGAGCGCCGCTGCCGAAGGTCCACTGAGCACGGAGATGCTCTCGATATCCTCCGGGTTGAAGTCAGCGATACCCTCGGTACCGGCTCTTCCCTCACCCATGATGCCGCTGTCTGTACCCATGTTGGTATTGAATAACGGAATACCATCCACAACGTAAAGAGCGTTATTGTCTCCCTCAAGTGACTTGGCACCTCTGAGGACTACTCTAGCAGCTCCTCCGACTCCGGAAGCACTCTTATTGATGTTTACACCGGCTATCTTACCGTTGAGCGAGTTGATGAAGTTGGCGTTCTTGACAGTTGTAATCTCCTCGCCATCAAACTTCTGGACATTGTAGCTCAAAGCCTTCTCGGAGCGTTTGATACCGAGAGCGGTAACAACTACCTCATCAAGAAGTTCGTTGTCAGTAAGCAGGACTATGTTGAAATAGTCTTGTCCAGCTACAGAAACAATCTGGGTCTGATAACCCATGCACGATACCATAAGTGATGATTCTGCAGGAACCTCCATCTGAAAAGCTCCACTCTCATCAGTAATGGTTCCATTGGTGGTTCCTTCTACAGCCACCACAACACCCATAAGCGGCAGTCCTGATTCATCACTGACCTTTCCCGAGATGATTTTCTCATCAGGTGCAGTCTCAGCACTTGCCGGCAGTTGGACTGCTGTCAGAAGCAGGACACAGCTTAACAGGTAGAACACTTGTCTGATAGTTTGCATTTTAAATGTTTTAGTTTATAAATTGTTTGGTATAAGCCATCAAAGGTAATCAATCTAATCATATAATCAAATGATTAATTTTGCATGTGAAAATACAGCAATTGGATTATGATTGAGACAAAGCTTCTTTCTGATGGGGAGAATGACAATAATAGGGGAGAAATAGCGTGTTTTCAGGGGCGTTTGACAAATAATCTATACCTTTGCCCCTGATTTAAGCAACCTAATAAGATGAACAGGACATTAGCCAAAATAGGTCTTATTTCATCAATCCTTCTTACATCAAGATCGTCCATCCCGATATCCCGTAAATATCAGGACGAGATCACAAAGCTCCTGTAAAACAGTTTGTCGTGAAAGTTTTCAAAGGCTTATTTATTATTCTGCTTCACCTGATCATAGGTAATGTGATATCATTCTGCACAGGTGAATTCATTCCCGGCAGCGTTCTGGGAATGATAATTCTGTTTCTTTCATTGATGGCAGGTATCGTCAAGGAGGATTCCGTGCGTGATGTAGCGCTTTTCCTTACCGACAATATGGCCATCTTTTTCATTCCTGCTTTGATAGGCATCCTTGAAATGTGGGGACTGATCAAGATGCATTTTCTAGCCTGGGTGGCACTGTTGACCATCACTGCCTTGTTGGTCATGGCTGTCAGCGGCTGGACCAAACAACTTACGGATAGAATAAGGAGGAGAAAATGATGGTGCATGAAATATTCAATAATATCCCGGCGATGCTTCTTCTGACGATAGGAGCATATCTTCTCGGCGTATGGCTCAGGAGAAAGTCCGGCATTGCTCTTCTTCATCCCTTTGTCATCAGCATACCGGTAATCATCGCAGTAATCAAGTTGTTTGACATATCTCCTGAATTCTATATCCAGTCAAATTCTGTCATCGACTTCATGTTAGGACCGAGCGTCGTCTCACTCGGATACCTTCTGTACAGGCACAGACAGACAATCAGGGAAAATATTGCTGGTATCATGTCTGCCGTAGTGGCTGGCAGCATTATAGGAGTTGTTTCTGTATATCTGCTGTGTCCGGTTCTTGGATTGGATGAGTTTTTTGTCAAGGCTCTCGAAGCGAAATCGGTTACGACACCGATAGCTATGGATATTACCAGATCGGCGGGTGGTGATGTTTCTCTTGCAGCAGTCTCAGTTATAATCTCAGGGTTCATCGGTGCGCTTGTAGGTCCTCTCGCGCTGAAGCTTTTCGGCATCAAGGATCCTGTAGCTAAAGGCCTGGCAATGGGCTGCTCCTCACATGGACTGGGTACGGCCAGAGCTATAGAAATGGGGGCGGTTGAAGGAGCGATAAGCGGCCTTTCAATAGCCCTGATGGGAATCCTTACGGCAGTGATCGTTCCGTTGTTCAATAGCCTGGTAGGATTGTAGTCCTAAAA
>JAFYXE010000028.1 GCA_017546275.1 Bacteroidales bacterium
AACAAGGGACAGGTTGAAATGAAGAGACTGGAGGAGGAGCAATGAAGGTAAATCAACATTTCGGAATACTCTATACTCTGCTGGTCATCGCACAGGTGATCCTGTGCAACTATGCCCAGCTCGGTCCATATGTGATGCTGTCTATGCTTCCTGCTATGGTGTTCTGTATCCCTGTCAGCGTCAGCACGATAGGATGTATGCTCATAGCCTTCGCCAGCGGCCTGGCGGTGGACTGGCTTTCGGAGGGTCTCATCGGCCTCAACACTGCAGCCATCCTTCCTGTGGCGGCGCTCAGGACAGGAATGGTGCGTGTATTCCTTGGCGAAGACATCATCTCCAGAGGCGACAGATTCTCGTTCAGAAAGAACGGTGTCGCCAAGATTTCAGCGGCACTCATACTCAGCATCGCGATATATCTGGGACTCTACGTCATTCTTGACGGTGCGGGCACCAGACCGGCCTGGTTCAACTTCACAAGGCTGGGAGTCTCTCTCGTATGCAACTACATCCTTGCCCTCATAGTCACCGACATCCTCACTCCGGATGAAAGAAAGTAGGAGGGGAAGACGATGAAGCTTAACAGGGAGAACAAACTTCTCATCGGACTATGTACTGCTGCGGCGATTCTCATCGTCAAGCTTTTCAACATCCAGATAGTCGAAGACAAATACAAGCTCAGCGCTGAAAACAACACGATGGTGTATTCCACCATCTACCCTACCCGTGGCATCATCCTCGACCGCAACGGGGATATCATCGTGGGCAACAAGGTGGCTTACGACCTTATGGTCACTCCCAAGGAGGTGACAGCCTTCGACACATTGGCCCTTGCCTCTGTCCTTGATGTGGATCCTGACGTGATCAGGGAGAAGATGAAGGAGTACTACAACAACCGCAGAAGGATCGGCTACCAGTCTGTGGTGATGTTCAAGAAGATTCCTCAGCACACTTATATGAAGTTCGCGGAGGTGGCTTACAAGTTCCCCGGATTCAGGGGCCAGCCGCGAAGCATCCGCGAGTATCCGTTCAATGCGGGAGGCAACCTGCTCGGCTATGTGTCCGAGGTGAATGCGAAATATATGGAGCAGCACCCGGGAGAATACAAGGCCGGCGACTATGCCGGAATGACCGGCATCGAGGCGGCCCGCGAGAAGGAACTGCGAGGAGAGAAGGGCTACAACATCTGGCTCAGAAACTCGAAGAACAGGATCGAATCACGATACAACAACGGCGAGGACGACAAGGAAGCGGTTCCTGGCGACGACATTATGACTACCATCGATGCGGAGCTGCAGCATTACGGACAGATGCTGATGAACAACAAGGTCGGCAGTCTGATCGCAATCGAGCCTTCTACCGGAGAGATCCTGACAATGGTTTCGAGTCCGGGTATCGATGTGGATATGCTTGCTGACTTCGGACAGCATTACAATGAGATACTTTCGAACCCGTACAAGCCGATGTTCAACAGAACTGTGCAGGCGCCTTATCCTCCAGGATCGGTATTCAAACTGGTCAACGGTCTGATAGGACTTCAGGAGGGTGTGTTCACTCCGGGAACTACGTACCCTTGCAGTATGGGATACCATTTCGGAAAGAGCAAGCTCGGATGCCACGCGCACAAGTCCCCTGTCAACTTTGAGGAATCGATAATGATGTCCTGCAATGCCTATTACTGCTATGTGCTGAGAGGCATTCTCGAGAATCCTAAATATGCGTGCATCGATGACGCTATGGACACCTGGAGAGAGTACGTGATGAGCTTCGGATTCGGACAGAAGCTCGGCAGCGACTTCCCATCTGAACTCGGAGGATTCATTCCTGATTCGAAATATTACAACAGATATTATCGCAAGGGCGGCTGGAAGGCGACGACCGTCATCTCGCTGTCGATCGGACAGGGCGAGATCGGATGTACGCCGCTCCATCTTGCCAACCTCTGCGCCACAATCGCAAACCGCGGACATTATTACATCCCGCACATCATCAAGGACTCCGAGAATGTGGAGATCGATCCTAAGTACAAGGAGAAGCACTACACGATGGTGGATACGACTCACTTCCCTAAGGTCGTGGGCGGTATGTACAGGGCTGTGAACAGCGGATTCGGTTCAGGCGGTACGGCCAGCATCGCGGCGGTGGAAGGTCTTGACATCTGTGGAAAGACCGGAACCGCACAGAACCCGCACGGACACGACCACTCGGTGTTCATCTGCTTTGCGCCGAAGGATGATCCTAAGATCGCTGTGGCGGCTTATGTGGAGAACGGAGGATTCGGAAACTCATATGCGGCTCCTATCGCATCGCTTCTCACAGAGATGTACCTCAACGGAGAAATCGGAGAGGACAGAAAGGGACTTGAGAAGAGGATGCTTGATGCAAACCTTATGGACAGGGTAAAAGTAAAGAAGTAAATGCGCGAACTTGGAGGACATAGAGGAAGAGGATTGGCAAAGACCATCGATTGGAAGCTGGTGATATATTACCTGCTTCTGATTCTTATCGGCTGGGCCAACATCTACGCTTCGGTGCAGTCATCAGAGCCGTCATCGATCTTTGACTGGGGATGCCGCAGCGGAAAGCAGTTCGTGTGGATTATGACATCGTTCGGTCTGGCGGGCATCATCCTTTTTGTGCTGAGTCCGAGGGTGTACGAAGGATTTTCACTTCCGATATACCTGTTTACATTGCTGCTTCTTGTGGCGGTGATCTTCCTGGGAATCGAGGTGAAGGGATCCCGGTCCTGGTTTGAGTTCGGACCAATCAGATTCCAGCCTGCCGAGATATCGAAGATATCCACGTCGCTTATGCTGGCGACGGTAATGAGCCAGCTGGGCTACAGGATCGGCAGGATGAAGGACTTCATTCTCACTGCGTTGATCATTCTCGTACCTATGGGCATCATCGTGATGCAGAGTGAGACAGGATCGGCGCTGGTGTATATCGGATTCATCTTTATGCTCTATAGGGAGGGCCTGTCGGGATGGCTCATCTTTATGGTGGGTATGGCTATTCTGCTGTTCATCCTTACTCTGACGGCGTCGCCGTTCACGGCCATTCTTGTGATGGCTGGAGTGGGCTCTATGTGCATATGCCTGTATTCCGGAAGGTTCAAATGGTGGCTGCTTATCGGCGTGCCTGCAATCGTTCTGATGGCATTTGTCCCTAGCATTCTCGGAAGCCTTGCGGGAACACCGGAGGAGGTAGTCGAGGGCGCCGTCGAGACAGTTGTCGAGAACGTTTCCATATTCAGCAAGATCAAACCTCTGTATATTCTTCTTGCAGTGTTGGGATGTCTTCTTCCTGTGGGAGCATACAGGGCGTTCAGGCAGAGGAATATGTTTTCACAACTGGCGCTTGTCGCTATGGTGGGAGGAACTCTGCTTGTGTTCTCGGCCGACTTCATCTTCAACAATGTGCTTCAGGACCACCAGAGAAAGCGTATCGAGGTGCTTCTCGGTATGAAGGAGGACCCTTCTGGTGTGGGATATAATGTGAACCAGTCCAAGATCGCGATCGGATCTGGCGGAGTGTTCGGAAAGGGATACCTCAACGGAACCCAGACCACATACGGTTTCGTGCCAGAGCAGAGTACCGACTTCATCTTCTGTACTGTCGGAGAGGAGTGGGGCTTCGTCGGATGCACGGCTGTGATACTTCTTTATGTGCTGCTCATCTGGAGGATAGTCAAGAATGCCGAACGCAGCAGGGAGGCTTTCACACGTATATACGGCTACTGCGTCGCCTGCTGCATCTTTATGCATCTTTTCATCAATATCGGTATGACGATCGGTCTTATGCCGGTGATCGGTATTCCGCTTCCGCTTGTAAGCTACGGCGGCTCATCCCTCTGGGCGTTCACCATCCTGATCTTCATCTTCATTGCCCTCGATAGAAACGAGAGGAAATATTTCTAGTTCCTATGGTAGGATGGGGTTTAAGACACCCTCATTTTCAATCAGCTGATTACCAATAACTTATAAAAGGCACTGTCGTTAACCCCTGTTTTAAAGGTAGGGTTAACGACAGTGCCTTTTGTATCTATTTAACAGTCAACAATTTATAAAACCAGGTGTCGTTAACCTATTCTGGATTCGACCAGAGAGGGAGCACGGTTTTAATTTGGTGTTGTTGCTATATATAATAAGTATATACTATTCTCCGAAGAGGTAGCGGTGCTGCTCTGGAGTGAGGGTGTCGATTTCACATCCCCAGTATGCAAGCTTGCGGGCAGCGACCTCCTGGTCGATTGCGAGAGGAACGTCGTTCACCATCGCACCTGGCTCACGGCTGATGCTGTCGCGGTTCTCGACGAGATACTTTGCACTGAGTGCCTGGATTGCGAATGACATATCCATAATCTCTGCCGGATGACCGTCACCTGCAGCGAGGTTCACGAGGCGGCCTTCAGCGATGATGTATACTCTGTTGCCGTTCTCGAGAGTGTAGCCTACGATATTCTTACGTGCCGGCTTGACCTCCTTTGCGATAGCCTTGAGACCAGCGACATCCACCTCGCAGTCGAAGTGACCTGCGTTGCAGCAGATTGCTCCGTCCTTCATCTTGAGGAAATGGTCCTTGGTGATCACACCGTCACAGCCTGTAACTGTAACGAAGATGTCTCCGAGCTGTGCAGCCTGCTCCATCTTCATTACCTTGAAACCGTCCATCACAGCCTCCATAGCCTTGATAGGATCAACCTCAGTCACGATTACCTCGGCACCGAGACCCTTGGCGCGCATAGCAACGCCCTTTCCGCACCAGCCGTAACCTGCTACGACTACGTTCTTACCTGCTACGATGAGGTTGGTTGTGCGGTTGATGCCGTCCCATACAGACTGGCCTGTACCGTATCTGTTGTCGAAGAGGTGCTTGCAGTCAGCGTTGTTCACAAGCATCATAGGGAACTTGAGAGCCTTTGCCTTGTTGAGCTGAACAAGACGGAGGATACCTGTTGTAGTCTCCTCGCAACCTCCGATCACGTTAGGGATGAGGTCTGTGTATTCTGTGTGCATAAGGTTCACGAGGTCACCGCCGTCGTCGATGATGACGTTCGGTCCTACCTCGAGGACTCTTCTGATGTGTGCCTCATACTCCTCTGGAGTGGCATCATACCAGGCGAACACGTTCAATCCTGCCTCAACGAGGGCTGCCGCAATGTCGTCCTGGGTAGAAAGCGGGTTGCTTCCTGTCACATACATCTCTGCTCCACCTGCTGCGAGCACCTCACAGAGGTATGCTGTCTTAGCTTCAAGGTGTACTGAAAGTGCCACTTTGAGACCCTTGAAAGGGAGTGTCTGACGGAACTCTTCCTCGAGTCCGTTCAAAAGGGGCATATGATGTCTTACCCAGTCAATTTTGAGTCGGCCGTCCTGCCAAAGCTGCGGATTTCTGATTTCGCTTGCCATAAATAATGTCTGTTTTTGATTGATTCGGGCGCAAAGATAGTTTTTTTTGACCACAAAAGCGGTATTTTCACCACAAGGACCCCGTTTTAGCCATTTAGGCCCGAAATATTTTTGGCATTGTGATTGAGAAAGGTAATTTTGCACTGTTCATTCAATATCTGTTATGGGAATCTTGACTGGAAAGACAGCTCTTGTAACGGGAGCGACACGAGGCATCGGAAGGGCGATAGCCCTGAAGTTTGCCGAGGAAGGAGCGAATGTGGCCTTCACCTACAGATCACAGCACGAAGCGGCACAGACCCTCGTCGCAGAGATCGAATCCTTCGGGGTACAGGCAAAGGCATATGCTTCTGACGCAGCTTCATTTGAAGACGCCCATAATGTAGTGGAGGATGTGAAGGCAGTGTTCGGACGCATTGACATACTTGTGAACAACGCGGGTATAACAAAGGACGGACTGATGATGAGGATGGATGAGGCGCAGTGGGACGCCGTGATCGACACCAACCTGAAGTCGGCATTCAACTTCATTCACGCCTGCACACCGATAATGGCAAGACAAAGATGCGGAAGCATTATAAATATGTCGTCTGTCGTAGGCATTTCAGGCAATGCCGGTCAGTGCAACTATTCGGCTTCGAAGGCCGGACTGATCGGACTGGCAAAGTCGATTGCCAAGGAGATGGGACCACGTGGCATCCGTGCAAACTGCATTGCACCTGGATTCATCGCGACAGATATGACCGAAGCTATTCCTGAAAATGTACGCCAGGAATGGGAAAAGCAGATTCCACTGCGTAGAGGCGGCACACCGGAGGACGTGGCGAATGTGGCACTCTTCCTTGCCAGCGATATGGCGGAATATGTCACCGGACAGGTGATCAACTGCTGCGGAGGTATGAACTGCTAGACGATACGGACTCTTAACACACATCACAACAAAAAAATTATCGTATCTGCACTAAAAAAACCTAAACCTAAGAGGGTGATCGGATTTCCGGTCACCCTTAATTCTTGTCTCCCTCAACT
>JAFYXE010000029.1 GCA_017546275.1 Bacteroidales bacterium
CGGGTACTGAGCAGAGTCCTGACCGACAAGACCTCCATCAGAGACCTTTTCAAAGGCTCCGAAACTATCGAGGATACGGATGATGAGACTGTTCAACTTCAATTTGAGTTTAAGTTTTAAATTTTATTGGACACTAGTGAATTTAATACATTAATTGTTTTCGGAACATTGTCGTGACCCTCTCTGACGTAATCTCCGTTGATGGTCTTGTACTCTGTTTCAGTGCTGAGTCCGTTGCCGACTTCCTTATGCCACTTGTATGTGATGGCGATCTTTGCGCTGTCCTCCTTGATGTAGGAACTGAGCGGGAAGCTTACATAAGCTCCACCCAACTGATACAGGGCTGCGTTCTCTTCTGTAAGAGTCTCGCCTGAAGCATTGTGTCTGAGTGAAAATGCGTATTCTTCTGCATTGTCGTCTTCCACCTCTACAAGATTGATCATATGCGCTGTAGTGCTTCCGATCTTTACAGGGAACATAATGTAGACGTTGAGGTAACCTCCTGAAATCCAGGCCTGCTCAAGACGGATAGGGTCTTCGACGAGTTTAGCTGCGTCGGCTTCTGTAAGTGTGCTTGACGGAACGATCTCTTTTGTGAGAACATATCCGATTCCGTGGAGTCTGATGTCGTACTCATTTTCAGCTCCTCCGACAGTCTTGTTCAATATGTCGCAGAGAACTATGGCTCTGTGCATTGTGTCAAGCTGACCCTGGCAGCTCTGCTCCACTACGTTGAAGACGTTACCTTCGTCTGATACGAATCGGCCGTCAACGACGTTTCCCATTGTGGTGCTGTAGTAAAGGATTGTGTTGTCCTTCTGGCAGGATGCACTGATGAGGCAGGCAAGGCCAAGTGCGATGTAAGTAATTGCTTTTGTCAGGATTCTCATAGTTATACTGTATATTTCTTACGTGTTGGGCGACCGATGAGCTGGATGTCGAAGCTCTCGATCTTGTATCCCTTGACTCTCTTTCTGCTCAGATGAGACTCGATGAGTTTTACAAGTTCGTCGTCGATTACGTCTCTGAAAGTATGGTTGTCGTGATCATAGAAGTGGATGTGCTTGAATGTGTTCACATCGAAGTACATCTTGTTGTTCGAGCTCAGTCTATAGTGGTATACACCAAGCATCGCCATCTGTGTCAGGATGTTATAGACCGATGCCACTGTAACTTTCGCGGAACTGTTCTCCTTGATCGCATCTGTCACCATATCTGCGCTGGCGTGTCCTAGAGACATCATAGCCTCGTGCACGGCCAGACGTTGAGGAGTGGCCTTCAGTGAGTGTTTCTTCAGAATGTCCTTGAATTCTTCAAGTGTAGGGCATTTGTGAGTGTTCATAATATTCGCTTTAGAGGTGCAAATATATTTCAATTGGATGAAAAGTCAAAATAAATTTGAAAGATTCTAATCTATGGAAATCTCATTTATTTTCAATAAATGTGCGAAATCCGGCAAAAAGTGGTATTTTTGCGCCCGCTTAGAATTGAATGGAATTATGAAGAAGATTTTTAACCATTTCAGATCATACGCCCTTATCACCGGAGCCGCTTCAGGTATGGGACGCGTATATGCTGAAAAACTTGCCTTGATGGGCTACAACCTCATTATTGTGGACATCAACGCTGCCGGCCTGGAGGAGACCGCAGCCATTGTCAACAGCGCAGTGTCTGGAGCACACTCGATTTCGTCTGAGCAGAAGGAACGTTTCAGGATAATGCAGATCGCACAGGATCTGTCTGTGATCGATGCGGCCGACAGGGTGTTTGATGCTACAGAGGCTGCAGGCTGTGTGGTGGACGTGCTTGTGAACAACGCAGGCGTGATGTACTGCCAGGGCATTGCCGAGACTTCCGAGAGAATGCTCAAGATCATTATGATGGTGCATATGGTAACACCTATGCTCCTTTCAAGAAAGTATGTGGTAGGAATGAAGGAGAGGGGACACGGATATATGCTGAATATCTCGTCCCTTGCTGCCTGGATGAGCTGGCCTGGTATCGGTATGTACGGTAATACCAAGAGATTCGTCAAAGGTTATTCACGTGAGCTCAGGATCGAGTGTCAGAAGACAGGGGTAAGCATCACTAATGCGTATTTTGGCGCTGTGGATACACCTCTCATTCCGTTGAAGGACAGCCTCCGCAAACTGGCTCGCTGCCTTACTGTGATGATCACTCCGGAAAAGGCTACAGAAAGAGCGCTCAATGCTATGTTCCGTAGACGCAAGGGTACAATGCCGGGACTTCTGAACAAGATCTTCCTGCCTATCGTCATCATCCTTCCTGACTTCCTGTTGGGATGGTTTTACAGAATGGCTAAGCCTCATCTGATGAAAGTCTGAAAAAAATGTTATATTTGCAGATTGCGCAATACGTATAAAAATGGAAACAGTTAAATGTCTTATTATCGGAGGCGGTCCGGCAGGTTACACTTCTGCCATCTATGCTTCAAGAGCCGACCTCGCACCAGTAGTATATGAGGGTATTCAGCCAGGTGGTCAGCTTACCACTACCACTGACATCGAGAACTACCCGGGATTCGAAAACGGCATTTCAGGTCAGCTCCTTATGGACACAATGAAGGCTCAGGCGGTTCGCCTCGGAGCCGATATCCGTACTGGAGCAGTCACTGAGGCAGACCTTTCAAAGAGACCTTTCAAGATCGTCATCGACGGATCAAAGGAAGTATATGCAGAGACACTCATCATCGCGACAGGTGCAACTGCAAAGTATCTCGGTCTTCCTTCGGAGATCAAGTACCGTGGCCTTGGCGTTTCTGCCTGCGCTACCTGTGACGGCTTCTTCTACAGAAAGAAGACTGTTGCTGTAGTCGGCGGTGGCGACACAGCTTGTGAGGAGGCTACTTATCTTGCAGGACTTTGCAAGAAGGTATATATGATCGTACGCAGAGATGTACTTCGCGCATCTGAGGCTATGCAGGAGCGTGTAAGAAACACCGAGAACATCGAGATTCTCTGGAACTGCAACACTCAGGAGGTGCTCGGCGACGAGTACGGTGTTACAGGTGCAAGACTCGTGAGAAAGGATGGCGAGGTTTTTGATATCGCTGTCGACGGATTCTTCCTCGCTATCGGACATCATCCTAACTCTGATCTCTTCAACCAGTGGGTTGCTGTAGACAAGGAGGGTTACATCATCACAGACGGCAAGACTGCAAAGACTAATGTCGAAGGTGTGTTCGCTGCCGGTGACGTGCAGGATCCGCTTTACAGACAGGCTATCACAGCCGCTGCATCAGGCTGTCGTGCAGCACTGGATGCAGAGAAATTCCTTAAAATGCAGTAATAAATGATGAGATTAAGAAACATCTTTCTCGTTATTGTGGCGATCGTCGCTTTTGCTTCGTGCAAGTCACAGTATGAGATTCTCCTGAACAGTAACGATGCTGACCTCAAATACGAGGCGGCCTTCGATTACTTCAACAACGGCAAGTTCTCGAAGGCTGCTTCGCTCTTCGAGTCTCTCTCTGTGCTTACAAACGGTACAGAGCGTGACGACACCGTTCGTTATTATTGGGGCTTGAGCAACTACAAGTTCAGGGATTATTATACAGCAGAGACAAACTTCGACCAGTTCATCCAGAGCTATCCGCGCAGTCCGTTCACTTCAGAGGCAAGATACCTTCGTCTGGATTGCCTTTACAGACAGACTCTCAGATATGAACTTGACCAGACTCCTACATATACAGCTATCAATGCCATCTCTGAGTACATCATCGAGTTCCCGTCGACCACTCATATGCAGCAGTGCAACGATATGCTTGTCGAACTCAATGAGCGTCTTGACAAGAAGGCTTATGAGGCAGCGAAGCTCTATTACAGGATGGAGGATTATCTGGCTGCAAGAATCGCATTCAGAAATGTCCTCAAGGAGGATGCAGACAATATATACAGAGAGGATATCCTTTATTATATAGCGATGTCTTCATACAAATACGCTCACCAGAGTGTTCAGGCAAAGCAGAAGGAGAGATACCTTTCTTTTGTGGACGATTATCTCAACTTCATCGGTGAGATTCCGGAGTCCCATTACCGCAAGGAATTGGATATGGTCTACAACAAGGCTCAGAAGGCTCTCGGACGTCAGACTGTAGATATAGGCGATGATGAAATGACAGAGAAGGATTTCGCCAAGGAACGAAGAAAACTCATCCGCGAGGAGAAAAAAGCATCGAAACAGTAAAAATATTTGAAACCCTCCTTGAATACCGCGGTATAATTAAATGGAGGGACTTCATTTTAGGGGTCCCGCATACAAGGAAGGATTTAAAAGTTCTAATAAAATGGCAAACAAGAAAACACCTACAAACACTCTTACAAGAGACCTCTGCAATCTCGCAGAACCAACAGGAAACATCTACGAGACTGTAGTTATCCTTGCAAAGAGAGCAAACCAGATTGCAATCGCTGAGAAGAAGGAACTTACAAGAAGACTCGAGGATTTCAAGAATGACCGTGACACTATGGAGGAGGTATTCGAGAACCGTGAGCAGATTGAGATCTCAAAGTATTACGAAAGACAGCCTAAGCCAAGCCTTGTAGCTATCGAAGAGTTCCAGGAAGGAGAAGTCTTCTACAGAATGGCTAAGCAGGACGAGGAGTAATATATGCTCAGCAGGCTTCAGGTAAAGAATTACGTATTGATAGACTCTCTGGAAATTGATTTTCCGGAGGGTCTGATCATTATTACGGGACAGACCGGAGCCGGAAAGTCCATTCTCCTTGGTGCTCTCTCCCTGGTTATGGGAGGCAAGGCGGATGCCGCTATGGTGTCTGAAGGAGCAGACAACTGTGTCGTTGAGGCTGAGTTCGACGGAGTCGACAATGAACTTAAGGGCCTTCTTGAAGAAAACGACGTAGAGTGGGAAGACGGACACCTTATAATAAGAAGGGTTGTCAACCGCTCAGGCCGTTCAAGAGCCTTTGTCAATGATTCACCTGTACCTGTCACTGTCCTTCAGGACGTGGCGTCAAGACTGGTGGATATCCATTCACAGCATCAGACACTTCTTCTTTCCGATAAGCAGTTTCAGCTCAGTGTGCTTGATCACTATGCAGGTAATGCGGAACTTCTCGAAGAGTGTGCGCGCCTGTGGCGTGAGTCCCTTGCGATGAAGTCGGAGCTTTCAAAGCTTGAGGCCCGCATTGCACGAATCGCGAGTGACAGAGATTACAATGAAGCACAGTTCCGTCAGCTTGATGCAGCTTCTCTCAGAGAAGGCGAACTTGCAGAACTGGAAGAGGAGCAGAAACAGCTTGCAAATGCCGAAGAAATCAAAAGCGGACTTTGTGCAGTGGAAGAGTACTTTACTGCATCTTCATCCTCAGGTGAAGCTCTTTCTGTAGATTCAGCACTCAAGGAATCCGGTAAGATGCTTTCCAAGGTGGCACGCTATATCCCTAACGCTTCGGAACTTGCATCAAGAATCGACAGCTGCAGATGTGAACTTGATGACATCCTTGCTGAGGTGTCGGATATGAATTCACGTATCGAGATGTCTGAAAGCCGTCTCGAGGCTGTTGAAGACAGGATGTCTCTCATCTATGGGCTGATGAAGAAGCACAGCTGCACGGATGAAGCCGAGCTCATTGCTCTCAGAGACCGCCTTTCAAACGAACTTTATGATTCTACGCGTC
Organism: Bacteroidales bacterium; assembly: GCA_017546275.1. Classification (GTDB taxonomy): domain Bacteria; phylum Bacteroidota; class Bacteroidia; order Bacteroidales; family UBA932; genus Cryptobacteroides. The sequence goes on from JAFYXE010000029.1 coordinate 5,661, forward strand.
TGGAGGACGAGGCTGCCGATCTCCGCGCACAGCTTGAAAAGACCCTCGCTGCTCTGAAGCAGCAGGCTGAAAAGCTCCATAGCAGCCGTCTCAAGGCTTCAGCTTCTTTCGCTGAAAGCATTACAAATTCAATACGTTCTCTCGAACTGTCCTATGCCGTATTCGAGGTTGCGCTACAGGATGCACCTATGTCGGCAACCGGAACGGATTCCGTACAGTTCCTCTTCTCTGCATCCGGCAGAAACCCTGTAGATGTGTCCAAGTGTGCATCAGGTGGCGAGATGTCAAGGATTATGCTCTCGTTGAAGGATATGATGGCACGTTTCACAGCGATGCCTACAATGATCTTCGATGAGATCGATACAGGTGTATCCGGCAGTGTGGCCGACAAGATGGGCTCTATGATCTGCGGAATGGGGGAGAATATGCAGGTGTTCGCCATTACTCATCTGCCTCAGGTGGCAGCAAAAGGAAAGGCACACTATGTCGTTACCAAGGAAATAGACCCTGTGACATCGCGTGCCGTATCTACAATCTCACGTCTTTCTGACGATGAGCGTGTGATGGAAGTGGCTAGAATGCTTAGCGGCACCGTATTGACCGATGCCGCTATAGAAAATGCCAAATCTCTTTTATCTTATAGGTAGGATCGAATAGTCCATACCGTAGATTATTCTCCTGATACCCTTATTGGTATATCCGCCTCCTTCGACCGCTCTGCAGTTGAAGTTGCTCTGCAGCATCTTTCTGTCTGCCTTATCGATCATCTGCGGCCAGTATTCTCCATATTTGGTATAGAGTTCAAGGAAGTATCTTGCTACATCGTATCCCTGGAATGCGAACTGCGTAGGCTCTGTTCCGAACAGGGCGCGATATCTCATAAGGAATTTCTTCACATTGTCATCCTCATAATCTATATAGTATGCAAGACTGGCGTGGAGTGATGTGTTGTGGAAGTTCTCAACCTCGATCGTCTCGAAGGTACGGATCTTTGCAGGGCCGTAAAGCACGACGCTGAACTTGTCGTGGATGATGAGGTTGAGGTTTCTCACCACGTCATTCACAAACGCTTCGCTATCTGATGCGATGACAACTCGGTTGGTGCCCTCCATTGTCATTACAGCCTCGATAGGCTCCTTGATCTCTCTGCCGTCAAGAATGCTGTATGCGAAAGGCTGATATTCGAATGCTGCTGAATCAAGCACAGCCTTCATCTTCTTGCCTTCATCGTTCATACGTGCACCCTTCTCTGAAATGACGATCACTCGGTCGCTCTCCATAAGGTCCTCCTGGATCCAGTCTGCCATATCCTGATACTGAGCCATCTGTGATGAAGGTGCCTGTACCAGGTTTCGGTAGTTTGCCGCAAGCGGCTCTACGCGTGGGTCGAGAGGTGAGATCACAGGACCGATCTCGTCAGACATAGAGAACAGTCTGGTAATGTCTCCTGTAGAAACAGGGCCGATGATGATGTCGCTCTCTTCAAGCTCAGACTTCGTTGTGCCGAGACCTCCGTTTGCGATGTCATATACATTCAATTTTACATCGATGCCAAGTTCAGTCAGGTCACGTGCTGCCACAAGAACTCCGCTGTAGAAGTCCATATTGCTTCGGCTGCTTCCGGAGCCTGTCGCCTTCAACGGGAGAAGAACTGTAGCTGTGACCTTGCTCTTTGAGGTGTATGAAGTTATGACAGTGTCTGTCGCTTCCTCCTCCTTCTCCTCAAACGCTGTCTCGATGTTCAGATCCTCTTCCTCAACAGGCTGTTCCATTACATACGCAGCTGGCTTTTCGTCTGCCACTGCGGGGATCATAAGCTTCTGTCTATTCTTGAGTTTTCTGTCCTTGAGACCATTCGCCGCTGCGATGGCATCAGGAGTGACTCCATACTTTTCAGCAATGATGTTGAGGTCCTCATACCATTTTACGATATGCACATTGCCGAGCGCCTCGGTCTTCTCGGAAGAAACCTTAGGCATCTCCTGCTGAACCGGTGTCTGAACTGACTGCTGTACAGTCTCCTGCTCTTTGATGAGAGTGTCGGCTGACGGAATGAGGATGATCGCATTCTTCTTCAGCCCTGACTCCTTGAGAGTAGGATTGTATCTGTATAGGTCATCGATGCTTACGTTGTATGCCTTGCTGATGGAAAACAGAGTCTGCTTTTCCATTACGATGTGAGAATAGAACACCTTGCCGTCGATCTTGACCTTCTCTTTTGAGATGGTCACCGGCGGTGCCACATATTCCTGCGCAGTTGCAGTCTCTATAGAACATATCATAGCGGCACAGGTAAACGCTATGCCTGCAAGTAATGTCTTCATTCGTCTGTTCATATCCTTCTCTTATAGTGTGTCTGCGAACTCTGTGAGTCTTTCCGCAAATGTTTTCCACGAAAGCCTTTCCTTCTCAAGGCGGATGTTGCTGATGCAGTCTTTCTTTATTGCAGGATCGCTGAAGTATCTGAGGATCTCTTTGCATATCGCCTCCGGCGTTCCTTCATCCGATACGATGCCTGTTCCTCGGTCTCCGATGGTCTCTTTCAGACCTCCGACGTTAGTCACTATCATAGGCACCTCAAAGTGGTATGATACTGAACTGATACCGCTCTGGGTCGCACTCCTGTAAGGCAGCACTGCTAGATCGGCAGCCGAGAAGTAGTCAGTCACTTCCGAATCCTTTATATATTTCAGGTTCTTGTAGATCTTGTCCTTGTTCGGCAGCCTGTCAATTATTTCCTGATATTTGTCAAACGAACCATACGGCTCGCCTGCGATTATGAGCTGGTATCCCTCAGGAAGGAGACCGAAGGCCTCCAGCAGGATGTCCAGTCCCTTATACATACGGATCAGACCGAAGAACAGTATGTTGCGCATACCGCTTTCCAGTCCGAGTTTCCTCTCGGCTTCTTCTCTATCAAGTTTCCTGCCGAAATGAGAGTAAAGCGGGTGCTGGATCACTGTGTACGGAGTATCCGCACTGAGCGCCAGCAGGTCTTTGGACACAGCCTCGCAGAGTGTCACGCTGCCGGTGCTTCCTTTCAGGAAGTAACGTGTCAGCGGAGCATCGAAGAAGTGAGGCTCGTGAGGGATCACATTGTCGAGGATGGATATCACCTTGCAATGCTTCTTCATCTTTCTGGTGATGTATCCGAGAGATGGAGCGAAGTATGACATCCAGTACCTCACAATGAGCAGGTCCGGCTTCCAGTCACGGATCTCCCTGTATGTGCTGATATATGTAAACGGATTGGCCGTATCCAGCAGAGATGTGCTCTCCACTGGTACGGCCTCATCGTCTTCTGTCACAAACTGTGTCTTTCCCGGGAAGAGGAACTCAGGATATTGTCTCTTGAAATTGAATGCCTTGACAATGTGATCTTTGCTCAGTTCTTCGAAAAGACAGGTGTTGAACTGAGAGATACCTCCTCTGTAGGGGTAGAAACAGGACAGTATTGCTATCTTCAATTATCTGAATTATTTAGCGTTCTTGCTTGCGATGTACTCCTCGTTGAGTCCTGCAAGAACCTCGTTTGTAATGTCGAGTGAAGGATCAGCTGTGAGAACTGGTGCGCTGAGTGTAACGATGCCATCTCCCGGTACGTCGCCCTGGCTTACGAGGATCATTGCGTACTTCTTCTCGGCATTGTACTTAGCCACGAAAGTGCCGATAGCGTCGTTGATCTGGTTGTTCATCACGAGAAGCTCCTCGTTGATCTCGTTGTTCTTCTGGTTTGCGTAATTGTTGAAGTCGATCTCCTGCTGCTGGATCTTCTGAGCCTCTACTTCAGCGACTGTTCTGGTCATAAGACCCTTCTGAACCTTCTCCTGATACTTTGCAACAGCATTAGCGAGGTTGTTCTCTCTTCTTGTGATCTCAGCCTGGATGTTCTGAACCTTAGTCTCTACAACTGCTCTGAGGTCGTTTGCCATATCGTACTCAGCCATAACTCTGGTCATATCGATGTAAACGATTGAACCCTTAGCTGCGAGTGAGTCGGATGCTGCGGCTGCAGTGTCCTGAGCACCTTCGCCCTTAGTGTTATTGCAAGATACTGCTCCGAATGCTACAACGGCGCTCAAAGCGAGTGCGCCGAGGAAATGGAATGTGTTTTTCATTTTGTCGTTATGTTTTTGTTATTTGTTTCGTTGTGATTTGGGCAACAGCTGACAAAGATAATTAAAAAATCTTAACTTTAGACAGGTAAGCCTTTATTGTTTGTTCCAGTCCCATATAGAGGGCATCGCTGATGATGGCGTGTCCGATAGATACCTCGTCGGTCCAAGGGATGTTTCGGATGAAATACTCAAGATTGAAGAGATTCAGATCGTGTCCTGCGTTCAGTCCGAGTCCGCATTCTCTCACCCTTTCCGCAGTTGCCTTGAAAGGAGCTACAGCTGCTGCCGGATCGGTAGGGAAGAGGTCTGCATATGGTTCTGTGTACAGCTCCACCCTGTCGCATCCACACAGGGCTGCCGCTTCCGCCATTTCCGGCTTCGGGTCGATGAAGATCGATGTCCTGATTCCTTCTTTCTTGAACTCCTTGCAGACTTCTGTGAGGAAATCGCGGTGTCTGATGGTGTCCCAGCCTGCGTTTGATGTGATGGCGTCCTCGGCGTCAGGCACCAGTGTCACCTGGTGAGGCTTCACTTCCATCACGAGGTCGATGAACGACTGGATAGGATTTCCTTCTATGTTGAATTCAGTTGTGATGAGCGGTCTGATTTCTCTGACATCAGAATACCTGATGTGTCTTTCGTCCGGTCTTGGATGCACTGTAATGCCTTCCGCGCCGAACTTCTCGCAGTTCACTGCTGCAAGCGTTACGTCCGGCATCTTACCTCCACGTGCATTCCTGATGGTCGCAACCTTGTTTATGTTGACACTCAGCTTTGTCATAAGCATACTGTTTGTTGATTCATCTTACAAATTTATATAATAAAGTTCAATTTTAAAGAATATTGTGCTAATTTTGGCGCCTGATTGTCAATAAAACATAGGCATAGAACAATGAAATTGGCCATTTACATAGGTAAGAGGGAAGTGGAGTGCGCACAGAGGCTCGCTGCATTGAGAGCGGAGCTTGAGGCCGGTGGCTGCGAATGCTATGTTCTCGAGGAAGGTCAGCGACCTGAAGAGAGGACGGATATGCTTCTCAGCGTAGGCGGAGACGGTACTTTCCTTTCTGCTTCAGCGCTTGCCGCCGCAGCTGACATTCCTGTTGCCGGTGTGAATTTCGGACGCCTCGGCTTCCTTTCTGAAAATAGACCTGAAGATGTTGCAAAGGCGTTGTTGTCAGGAGATTACACAATTGAAGAAAGGACTGTTCTCGGAGCTGTTCCGACCGACGGAGCCGATCTCGGAACCGATTTCTGGCCATATGCCTTCAATGAGTTCACCGTGCACAGAAGCGGCGCCGCGATGCTTGGCGTAGACGTGACCATCGACGGAATCGATCTCCCTGCGTATTGGGCGGACGGACTCATTGTTTCCACCAGTTCCGGATCTACAGCCTATTCACTCAGCGCAGGAGGACCTATCGTGCTTCCTCAGTCTGAAGTGCTGATAATCACACCGATTGCACCTCATAACCTCAATGTGCGTCCGCTCGTTGTACCGGATAGTGCAACTATTTCATTGAGAGTGCATTCAAGAGATTCTAAAATAATCTTTACTGCTGACAACAGGACAGCTGAAATCGGCGAGGGTGCTTCTATGACCATTAGTGTGGCACAGTTTTCGCTTAAGCGAGTCCGACTCAACAGTTCCAATTTTATCAATGCCCTTACTGAAAAGCTTTTCTGGGGCGAGGACGTAAGAAACATCAAATAAATTATGACAAAAGAAACTATGACTTCCATACCTGTCCACGTATCTATGATTATGGACGGAAACGGCCGTTGGGCGAAGGAGAGAGGCAAGGAGAGAGTGTATGGTCATTTTGAAGGAGTGGGCAGTGTCAGGGCTTGTGTTCAGGCCGCAGTCGAGACAGGTGTGAAATATCTGTCTCTTTATGCGTTTTCTGAGGAGAACTGGAACCGTCCGGAAGCGGAGGTCAAGACACTTATGGGATTGATGGTCAAGGCTATGGCAGATGAGATGGATGAGCTTGACAGAAACGGAGTCCGCTTTATGGTCATCGGCAACAGAGAACGTCTCGGTGACGATCTCAACAAGGTGATCGATGCCTGTATGCAGCGCACTGAAGCCAATACGACCCTTACACTGATAATTTTCCTGAGCTACAGTGGCAAGTGGGATATCCTCCAGGCAGCCAAGAAGATGGCTGCGCGCATCCTTGCGGAGCCTGATGCAGCTGACGATATCCTTGATATGGACATCAATGGCTTCGACAGCTATCTTGCTACTGCCGGAATTCCTGATCCGGATCTTATCGTCAGGACATCGGGAGAGTGTCGCCTCAGCAATTATCTCCTTTGGCAGGGTGCATATTCAGAGCTTCTGTTTGTAGATACGTTGTGGCCGGATTTCAGAAAAGAAGAGTTTTATAAAGCCATTGAATACTATTCAAAACGCGACAGGCGTTATGGAAAAGTCAAATAATTGCTTATATTTGCAGTTTTGAATTTAAGGAATAGCGAAATGAGAATTTGCCGAATAGTCTTCCTGGCGCTTACAATGGTCCTGTCGCTCCCGATGTGGGGACAGCAGGCCGGTAAAGACGTTGTGGTAGATTACAATAATCCGAAAAAATATATCGTAGGTGGAGTAAAGGTAGAGGGTAACAACTACTTTTCACAGGAGCAGATCCTTCAGGTGACCGGACTTCAGAAGGGTCTGGAGATTACCGTGCCTAGTGAGGAGATGTCAGGTATCGTGAACAGACTCTGGCTCCAGAAGTATTTCGAGGACGTGGCTGTATCGATCGATTCGATCGCTCCGTCACGTGATACCGCCTTCTTCAAGATCAGCATCATCGAGCGTCCGCGTGTTTCAAGATGGACATTCAGCGGAGTCAAGAGCGGTGAGCAGAAGGAACTTCTTGAAAGACTGAATCTCAGACGTGGAGGCGAGTTCTCGGATTATGTAGCAAAGACAGCGTCTGATATCATCAAGAGATACTATAAGGAAAAGGGCTTCCTCAATGTGGAGGTTGACGTGAACACAAAGAAGGATACTGTCATCAATAAGGCAATCCGAGTGCAGTTTGCAGTTGACAGAGGCGAGAAGGTAAAGATCAAGACCATTACGTTTGACGGAAACGACCACGTAAAGGAGACAAAGCTCGTCCGTTCTATGAAGAAGACCAGGGACTCCCGTCTTATGAACTTCTTCAGTTCAAAGAAATTCAACGAGAGCGAATACGAGAATGACAAGCGTGCTATGCTCAGCGCCTTCAACGAGGCCGGATATAGAGATGCGAGAATCGTAAAGGATACGATGTACTACATCGAGCCAGGCCGACTTCAGATCGATTTCGAGATCGATGAAGGAAAGCAGTATTTCTTCAGAGACATCACCTGGACAGGTAACTCGGTTTATACCACAGAGACTCTCGATGAGGTTCTGCAGATCCAGAAGGGTGATGTGTATGATGTGGTCACAATGGAGAAGCGTCTCTTCGGCGGTGGAAAGCAGAGCGAGTACGACATCTCAAAGCTTTACCGTGACAACGGTTACCTCTTCTTCAATCTCCAGCCTGTGGAGATGAATATCGAGGGTGACTCTGTGGATGTGGAGCTCCGCATCGTCGAGGGCAAGCCTGCCACATTGAACAATATCGTGATCAACGGTAACGACCTTACAAACGAAAGAGTCATCCGTCGTCAGGTCTTCACTCGTCCTGGCTATCTCTTCAGCCAGTCAGACTTCGAGCGTTCGATCCGAGAAATCGCGTCTATGGGACAGTTTGACCCAGAGGCCATTACAGATCCTGCGACAGGTTATTCGATCATCCCTAACCAGTTCAACAATACTGTAGACATCGTTTACAATGTGACTGAGAAGCCTTCCAGCCAGCTTGAACTCTCAGGAGGATGGGGAGGAAATACCTTTGTGGCGACAGTCGGAGTAAGCTTCAACAACTTCTCTACACGCCGATTCTTCGACAAGAGCGCTTGGCGTCCGGTACCGCTCGGAGATGCTCAGAATCTCTCCGTACGATTCCAGACCAACGGAACATATTATACGAGTCTCTCGGCCAGCTTCTCTGAGCCTTGGCTCTTCGGAAAGAAGCCGACCTCGCTCAATATGTCTCTGTACTATACACGCCAGACCAACTCATACCTTGCGTTCAACATTTTGAACAACGACCAGTATATGGAGGTCTACGGATTTGCGGCAGGTATCGGTAAGCGTCTCAAGTGGCCTGACAACTACTTCGTGCTGTACAACCAGTTGAGCTGGCAGACATACAACCTCCACGATTGGGTATATCAGTTTATGTTCGATACCGGTATCTCGCACAACCTCAGCTACACATTGAGTTTGTCGAGAAACTCTACCGACCAGCAGATCTATCCGCGTCAGGGTTCAGACTTCAGCTTCTCGCTTCAGTTGACTCCTCCATACTCTCTTCTCAGAAAGAACAACCTCGGAGTCCTTGATGCAGACGGCAACCCTACGAAGGTGGCAAACTGGAAGGACATCAACTATGACCTGCAGACATCACAGCAGAGATACAAGTGGATCGAGTATCACAAGTGGTCATTCAAAGGTGCAGTATACACCAAACTTGTAGGTGATCTCGTGCTGATGGCAAGAGCGCAGTTCGGATATCTCGGATACTATAACAGAAACTGGGGATATTCTCCGTTCGAGGGCTTCCGCGTCGGTGGTGACGGTATGTCAGGTTACGACACTTACGGCTCAGAGATCGTTTCGCTCAGAGGTTACGAAAACTACTCGCTTACTCCTCTCGCGACAGACAACAGCTCGACCGGTAACTACTATGCCGGTAACGTCTACGATAAGTTCACAGTCGAGCTCCGTTATCCGGTCATCCTTCAGCCGCAGTCGACAATCTATGCATTGCTCTTCCTCGAGGGTGGTAACTGTTGGTCTGACATCAGAGATTTCAACCCGTTCCAGATCAAGAGATCTGCCGGAGTCGGTGTGAGGGTCTTCCTCCCTATGATCGGACTTCTTGGAGTTGACTGGGGATACGGATTCGACGATCCTGTGAACGGAAAGAGCCAGTTCCACTTCGTGATCGGACAGCAGTTCTAAAATGAATAATAAATTAAAACAATAATTATGAAGAAGATCATTATTATCGCAGCGATGGCCCTTATGTCAGTAGCTGCAATGGCGCAGGAGACAAAGATGGCATATGTTGATTTCAACGAGATCATAATGCTTATGCCTGAGATGGATGAGGCAAGAGCGACTCTCGAGGAGAACCAGAAGACCAACGAGGAGATCCTTGTCGCTATGTATGAGGAGTATCAGTCAAAGGTACAGCAGTATGAGCAGAAGTCTGCTACTTGGACACCAGCAATCCGCGAGAGCAAGGAGAGAGAGATTATGGAGATCCAGTCAAGACTCGAGCAGACTCAGCAGAGCCTCCAGCAGGAGCTCCAGCAGCTTCAGCAGAACCTCCAGGCTCCTATCTATGAGAAGGCCCAGACTGTGGTTTCTGACCTTGCAAAGGCTAAGGGTGTAGCAGCAGTTTTCGAGAAGAGCTCACTTCTTTACATCGATCCTGCACAGCTCGTTGACCTTACTCCAGATGCAAGAAAGGCTCTCAATATCCCAGAGGGAAGAACTATTGAGACTCTCCAGGCAGAAATGATGGCTAAGGCACAGGCTGCACAGGCTCAGTACTAGTATTCAGGACAAATATGAAGACGGCATCACGGGTTTTCTGTGGTGCCGTCTTTATTTTGTAAAATAAGTTAAAAATTGTGTCCAAGGTAACGGAAAAATGTATACATTTGTGTCATATTCTAACTATTTGATTTAAAATCATAACACTAACTATGCAACATAAGGTAATTGATACTAAAGATGTTGTCATAAGATTCGCAGGAGATTCGGGAGATGGTATGCAGCTCACCGGGTCTCTTTTTGCAGATATGTCAGCAATCTTCGGTAACGGACTTTCCACTTTCCCGGATTATCCGGCAGAAATCAGAGCTCCCCACGGTACTGTTTCAGGTGTTTCCGGCTTCCAGGTTCACATCGGAAGTGAGCAGGTGACTACTCCAGGTGACTTTTGCGACCTCTTGGTTGCGATGAACCCTGCAGCTCTCAAAGCTAATGCAAAATGGCTCAAGAGAACTGCTATGGTTCTCGTCGATGCTGATACATTCGATGAGGAAGGACTCAAGAGAGCCGGCCTTGGCGAGGATCCTATCACAGAACTTCACATCGAGGACAGAACCATCATCGTGGCTCCTATCACAACCTTGACTACAGAGAGCCTCAAAGACAGCGGTCTCGACAAGAAGACTGTCGAGAAATGTAAGAATATGTTCACTCTCGGAATGGCTTGCTACATCTACAACCGTCCGATGGAGTACATCTTCCAGTATCTCGAGCGCAAGTTCGGAAAGAAGAAACCAGAACTCGTGGAGCCTAACAAGAAGGTTCTCAAGGACGGTTTCAATTACGCGGCAAACATCCAGGCCATTGCTAATACTTACAGCATCGAGCCTGCGAACCAGCCTAAAGGTCTTTACAGAAACATTACAGGTAACCAGGCTACAGCTTGGGGACTTCTCGCTGCAGCTGAGAAGGCAAATCTTCCTCTCTTCTGCGGTTCATATCCTATCACACCTGCTACAGGCATCCTTGAGGAACTTGCTCTCCACAAGAGCCTCGGAGCAAAGACTGTCCAGGCAGAGGACGAGATCGCAGGTGTATGTACAGCGATCGGTGCTGCTTTTGCCGGCAGCCTCGCTGTGACAACAACTTCAGGTCCTGGTCTTTCCCTCAAGTCTGAGGCTCTGGGTCTTGCAGTTATGACAGAGCTTCCGCTCGTAGTCGTTGACGTTCAGCGTGCCGGTCCATCTACAGGTATCCCTACAAAGACAGAGCAGACTGACCTCAATCAGGCTCTCTACGGACGTAACGGTGAGTGTCCGATGGTGGTTATGGCGGCTCATTCTCCAGCAGACTGCTTCGATGCGGCATTCTATGCATCGAAGATCGCTCTCGAGCATATGACTCCTGTCCTCCTTCTCACAGAAGGCTTCCTTGGAAACGGCTCTGAGCCTTGGCTCATCCCTTCAATGAAGAACTATCCGAAGATCGTACCTCCATTCGCTCAGCCTAACACTGAGTACAAGCCTTTCCAGAGAGATCCTGAGACTCTTGCACGTCGTTGGGCTGTTCCGGGAATGGCAGGCTGCGAGCACAGAGTCGGCGGTCTGGAGAAGACACACGCAGGTACAATCTCGTCAGATCCTGCAAATCACGCCCTTATGGTAAGCGAGCGTGAGGAGAAGGTGAGAAGAGTTGCAAACTATATCCCTGAACTCAAGGTTGACGGTGCTGATAGCGGCAAGCTTCTCCTCGTCGGTTGGGGTGGAACATACGGACATCTCCTTTCTGCTGTACAGGAGGCACGCGCTGAGGGTCTTGAAGTCAGCTTCGCTCATTTCGACTACATCAAGCCTCTCCCAAGAAACACAGAGGAAGTGTTCGGTAAGTTCGAGAAGATCCTCGTATGCGAGTTGAACAGCGGTCAGTTTGTGAACTATCTCCGCGGAGAAATGCCTAAGTTCAAGTACGAGCAGTTTAACAAGGTACAGGGACAGCCGTTCCTCGTACAGGAAATCGTAGGTGCAATTAAAGAGAATTTGTAATTATGCCAAGATATACATTCAAAGAATTCAAGAGTGACCAGGAAGTAAGGTGGTGCCCGGGCTGCGGTGACCACGGTATTCTCGCAGCTCTTCAGAGAGCCCTTCCTGATGTAACAGAGGCGCTTGGATACAGCAAGGAGAGATATGTGGTGGTTTCCGGTATCGGATGCTCGTCACGTCTCCCATATTATATGAATACCTATGGTTTCCATAGTATCCACGGCCGTGCGACCGCTATCGCGACAGGTATCAAGGTTGCGAATCCGGATCTTACAGTATGGCAGGCTACCGGTGACGGTGATGCCCTTGCGATCGGTGGTAACCACTTCATCCACGCGGTAAGACGTAATGTCGACATCAACATCATCCTCTTCAACAACCAGATCTATGGTCTGACAAAGGGACAGTATTCGCCGACATCACGCTTCGGAGCGATTTCAAAGACATCTCCATACGGAACAGTTGAGCATCCTTTCAATCCGGGAAGCCTTGTTCTCGGAGCAAAGGGAACATTCTTCGCACGTTCTCTCGATTCTGAGCTCAAGCTCAACTCGGAGATTATGCTCGCTGCAGCAAAGCACGACGGATGTTCTGTTATGGAAATGCTCGTGAACTGCGTGATCTTCAATGACGGTACACACAAACTTATCTCTGACAGAGAGTTCCGTGCCGACAGAACCATCGTTCTCCGCCACGGTGAGAAGATGATCTTCGGAAAGAACCGCGATAAGGGTCTCGTTCTCGACGGAATGGGTCTCAGAGTAGTTACAATCGGTGAGAACGGTGTGACAGAGGACGATATCCTCGTACACGATGCACATTCAGACAATGTCGGCATCCATATGATGCTTGCAGATATGAAGTATCCTGATTTCCCTGTAGCTCTCGGTGTCATCCGCAACGTGCAGGATGTCACATACGATGACGGTGTAAGAGATCAGGTGAACGACCAGAAGGCAAAATCAAAGATCCAGTGCGTAGACGATCTGCTCCGCAGCGGAAGCACTTGGGAAGTGAAATAAATAATAACCAATAACAAATAACACAACAAAATGAACACACAGGAATTGATGGCCAAGCTTCAGGCCAAGTATCCGTATGAGAAAGAGTACCTCCAGGCAGTACACGAAGTATTGGAGTCTATCGAGGAGGTATACAACCAGCACCCAGAGTTTGAGAAGGCTAAGATCGTTGAGCGTATCGTAGAGCCTGAGCGTATCCTTACATTCAAGGTTACTTGGGTTGACGACAACGGTGAAGTTCAGACAAACACAGGTTACAGAGTACAGTTCAACTCTGCTATCGGACCATATAAGGGAGGTCTTCGTTTCCACCCATCTGTAAACCCTTCAATCCTTAAGTTCCTCGGTTTCGAGCAGACTTTCAAGAATGCCCTCACTACTCTCCCTATGGGTGGCGGTAAGGGAGGTTCAGACTTCAACCCACGCGGAAAGTCAGAGGCTGAAATTATGCGCTTCTGCCAGGCATTTATGCTTGAGCTTTGGAAGGTGATCGGTCCAGACCAGGACGTACCTGCAGGCGACATCGGAGTAGGCGGACGCGAGATCGGTTATATGGACGGTATGTACAAGAAGCTTGCTCAGCAGTACAATACAGGAGTTCTCACCGGTAAGGGTCTCACTTGGGGTGGTTCTATCCTCCGTCCTGAGGCTACAGGCTTCGGTGCAGTTTACTTTGTTGAGCATATGCTTCAGCTCGCAGGCAAGGACATCAAGGGCAAGACAATCGCTCTCTCTGGCTTCGGTAACGTAGCTTGGGGTGCTGCAACAAAGGCTACTGAGCTCGGTGCAAAGGTTGTTGCTATTTCAGGTCCTGACGGAGCAATCTACGATCCAGAGGGAATGAACGCAGAGAAGATCGCTTATATGCTTGAACTCCGCGCTTCTAACAACGACGTTGTGGCTCCTTTCGCTGAGAAGTTCCCATCTGCAACATTCTACCCTGGCAAGAAGGCTTGGAGCATCAAGTGCGACATCGCAATGCCTTGCGCATTCCAGAACGAGCTTACAGGTGCTGACGCTGAGGAACTCCTCGCTAACGGTACTTGGCTTGCTGCAGAGGTTTCGAATATGGGATGTACTCCTGAGGCTATCGCAGCATTCCAGAAGGCCGGCATTATGTTCGCCCCTGGTAAGGCAGTGAACGCCGGTGGTGTTGCTACTTCTGGTCTCGAGATGACTCAGAACGCTATGCACATCAGCTGGAGCCCTGCTGAGGTTGACGAGAAACTCCACGCAATTATGTCTAACATCCACGAGGCTTGCGTTAAGTACGGTACTCAGCCAGACGGTTACATCAACTACGTGAAGGGTGCGAATATCGCAGGCTTTATGAAGGTTGCACAGGCTATGCTTGAGCAGGGAATTATTTAATTAATCCGTTGCTTTATTATAAATAAAGACTAACTTTGCGCTCGTTTTTTAACGGGCGCAATTTTATTAACAAAACTAACTCAATATGTTTAAGATCTTTCCCGGATACGCTCTCGTAGAGAAGTATCACAATTGGAAGAAGGCTCACAGAACAGAGGATAAGACTCTCTCAAGAGCGATACGTCTTATCTTTGCTATCGTAGCAGCTGTCGTTCTCTGGTGCCTTCCAGTAGAGAACTGGATCGACGGTATGACCATCATCCAGAAGAGAACTCTCGCCATCTTCCTCTTCGCCATCCTTATGTGGCTCTTTGAGGCAGTCCCTGCGTGGACTACTTCAGTATTGGTAGTGGTTCTCCTCCTTTTCACAACGTCAAACAGTAGCCTGGTGTTCTTTGAGAACGCTGCAGCTGATGTACTTGGAACTCAGACAAGCTACAAGTCTCTCCTTCACTGCTTCGCTGATCCGATCATTATGCTCTTCATCGGAGGATTCGTTCTCGCGATTGCAGCTTCGAAGACTGGACTCGACCTTTACCTCGCACGCGTTATGCTCAAGCCTTTCGGAAAGAACCCTAAGTTCGTTCTCCTCGGCTTCCTTATGGTAACAGGTGTCTTCTCAATGTTCCTTTCGAACACTGCGACAGCAGCGATGATGCTTACATTCCTCGGACCTGTGCTCAAGGCTCTCCCTGCAGACGGAAAGGGTAAGACTGCTCTTGCTCTTGCAATTCCTATCGCAGCAAACGTCGGTGGTATGGGTACACCTATCGGAACACCTCCAAATGCGATCGCCCTCAAGTATATGTCAGAGATCGGCATCGAGATCGGATTCGGTCAGTGGATGGCATTTATGATTCCTTTCACTATCCTCCTTCTCGTTATCGCTTGGGTTATGCTCCTCAAGCTCTTCCCATTCAAGGCTAAGGAGATCACTCTTAACATCGAGGGTGAGCTTAAGAAGGACTGGAGATCAATCGTTGTCTACATCACTTTCATCTGCACAGTTCTCCTTTGGGTTCTTGATAAGAAGACAGGTGTAAATGCAAACGTAGTGGCTATGCTCCCTGTAGGTGTGTGCGCTATCATCGGTGTCCTCACCAAGCGTGACCTCGAGGAGATTAGCTGGTCAGTTCTTTGGATGGTAGCCGGTGGTTTCGCTCTCGGTGTGGCTCTCCAGGAGACTGGTCTTGCAAAGACTCTCATCGCAGCTATCCCATTCGATCAGTGGCAGCCAATGATTATGGTTGTTGGTTCAGGTCTCATCTGCTACGTAATGGCAAACTTCATTTCGCACACTGCGACTGCCAACCTCCTCGTTCCAATCCTTGCACTCGTCGGAGCAAGCATCTCGACAATCCTCGCACCTCTCGGTGGAGTTTCTACTCTCCTCGTCGGTGTCGCTATCGGATCGTCACTCGGTATGGTGCTTCCTATCTCGACTCCACCAAATGCGATTGCAGCATCAACTGGTATGATCGAGCAGAAGGATATGGTGAAGACAGGTCTCATTATGGGTGTCGTTGGTCTCGTACTCGGATACGGTATGCTTATCGTACTCGGATCAACAGGATTCTTCGGTTAATTCTAACCTTAAATATATTTCAGAGGGAGCGGCAATCATTTGGCCGCTCCCTTGTTTTTTATAAAATATTTGCTGAACTTTACATTGCTAAATGCAAAAGACCACATAAGTATTAACCAAACATTCGGGCTATGTCCTATTTTCATTTTCTAGGTCATCCTATGAACCTTAAACGCTGCCTTTCGTTCCTCGTGGTGTGCGTTTTCACATTCTTCCTGGCTTTAGTGCCGACATCTTTCTACGGTGTAAATCCTGAAACTTTAGAACCGATCTTCACGTTGACTCAGCAGAGAGTTATCGCCATCTTTGTCTTTACGGCAATGATGTGGATCCTTGAGGTCATTCCGACCTGGACGACTTCTGTTGTGGCCATTGTCGCTATCTTGCTCACCACTTCAAATAAGGGACTGGGCTTCCTTATGATGAAGGAGAACTTAGGTGATATGACTAACTACAAGAGCATTATGGCTGCCTTTGCAGATCCTGTGATTATGCTCTTCCTCGGTGGATTCGTTCTCGCATTTGCGGCTACCAAGGTCGGTCTCGACGTGCAGCTTGCCAAAGTGATGCTCAAGCCGTTCGGCAATAAGCCAAGAACTGTACTTTTGGGAGTTCTCCTTGTTATCGGTACTTTCTCGATGTTTATGAGTAATACGGCGACAGCTGCAATGATGTTGACCTTCCTTACTCCTGTCCTTCTGACATTGCCGGCTGACGGAGGCGGAAGAATATCATTTGCGCTGGCTATTCCGATCGCAGCTAACCTTGGTGGTATCGGTACTCCTATTGGTACGCCTCCTAATGCTATCGCTCTTGGAGCTCTCCAGGAAGCTGGTTTCAACATAACTTTCGTCGGTTGGATGATCAGAATGGTCCCTTATGTGATCGTTATGTTGCTGATCGCCTGGTTCCTTCTTACTAAGATGTTCCCGTTCAAGGCGAAGACAATCGACCTTAAGATCGAGGGAGCTCCTGTGAAGGTTACCCCTTTCCAGAAGTATATCGTATGGGTGACTTTTGCGCTGACAATCATCCTTTGGGTGTTTGAAGGTGTGATCGGAGTGAATTCGAATATCGTCGCAATGATTCCTTTTGCGGTATTCTCTGCAACAGGTATCCTCAAGGCTCGTGACCTCGAGCATATCAACTGGGCGGTCCTTTGGATGGTGGCCGGAGGTTTTGCTCTTGGAACAGCACTCAATCAGACAGGCCTTGCAACAACTTTGATCAATACAATTCCGTTTGCCAGCTGGAATGCTCTTGTTGTAATGCTTGTTGGAGGTTTCATCTGCTACTTCCTCTCTAACTTCATTTCGAACTCTGCAGCAGCAAACCTTGTCGTGCCTATTCTTATCGTTGTGGGTAAGGCTATGGCTGGAAATCCAGCGTTCGAGTCTTTGGGAGGAATCCCATCGATGATCGCCGGAATCGCAATCTGTGCATCTGTAGCGATGTGTCTTCCTGTTTCAACTCCGCCTAATGCTCTTGCGGCTTCTACCGGTATGATCACTACCAAGCAGATGGCGACAGTCGGTATTATCCTTGGTGTTGTCGGAATTGCGTTGGGATATCTGATGCTCATCTTTATCGGTTTCTAACCTTATTGTATATATGAAAAGAACTTTTATCACAATTTTAACTCTCATCCTGACTCTGCCGATGTTTGCGGCAGGAGCTGCTGAGAAGCAGGATACCCAGGTCAAGGAGCATCTTCAGAATCATTACAAACTATACGGCTTCATCCGTAACTATTTCATATATGATTCGCGCGAAAGCAAGTCGGGTACATCTGACCTCTTCTATTATATGCCTTTGGACAGGAGGATGAATGAGGACGGTTCACTCGATCTTAATGATCACGGATCTTTCCGTTTCGTGGCACTTACTTCCCGTGTAGGTCTTGATGTCACTGGTTACCAGATGAACAACGTTCATTTCGGAGCGAAGGTCGAGGCGGACTTCTATGCAGGACTTTCAAGCTCTTCAAATGCTAATGCTGCTAAGTATTTCCCTGGCAACACCAGCATTTCAGGAACCGCTCAGATGCGTCTGCGTCAGGCTTATGCAACTGTGACCTGGAAGGATCTTCCGTTGAACGAAGATGAGAAGGCATCGGTAGCTCTTAAGATCGGACAGGCTTGGCATCCTATGGGTGCTGACTTCCCTCACGTGTTCAGCCTTGAGGTCGGTGCTCCTTTCGGACCGTTCTCACGCACACCGCTCGTTCAGATGGATGCTAACCTCGGAAAGAACTGGATCGTATCAGCTGCTGCTTTATGGCAGATGCAGTATAACTCTCAGGGACCTGTCGGAGCTTCAGCTATATATATGAAATATGGTATGACTCCTGAGTTGTATGCTGCAGTGGCTTATAAGAACAATGGATTCCTTTTGAGGGCCGGTGCCGATCTTTTGAGCATCAAGCCAAGAGTATATGGTCAGGTCGACGGAGTCACTGTAAAAGTATCGGATCGCAAGACTTCACTCCTATATTATATATATAGCCAGTATACCAAGGGTAAGTTCGGCCTTAAGCTGAAGTCGACATACGGAGAAGGCGGTGAGCATATGAACCTGATGTCCGGCTATGCCAAGGTAGGTGAGAATATAGATGGAAGCTGGAAGTATGCTTCGCTTCGTAGTTCTTCGACCTGGCTTTCTATGATCTACGGAAAGAAATGGCAGGGAGTCTTGATGCTCGGTTATACTAAGACCTTAGGATTGGCCAATCCTCTTGATGGCAATATAGCTGCATCTGACGTATATTTCTGTGGCAACGGTTTCTCGAACATCAATCAGATCTATAGAATCAATCCGCAGGTTGTATATAATATAGGTAAGATGAACATCGGATTGGAGTACCAGTGGACTGCGGTTCAGTATGGTGATTATATGGATATGTATGGCAACAAGTGGGTGTCAGGTGATAAATATCTGAATAATCGTGCTCTTGCAACAGATGGATTGCACTGGATCGGAAACCATCGTGTGAATATGATGATCAAGTACAATTTCTAATTGAAAAATACGTTTCTCATCAATGATGAGGGTAAATAAGAGAATCGGGCCTAGTGCCCGATTTTTTTATTTAAGATTGTAATTTGCTTATCTTTTTGATTATCAGCGGGGTAGTGTATGATGGGATAAAAAAGTGTGAAAAAAGATTAAAAAATGTTGCAGAAAAATTTGGAAGTAAAGAAAAAAGTCGTACCTTTGCACTCCCATTTGAAAA
>JAFYXE010000030.1 GCA_017546275.1 Bacteroidales bacterium
CTGGCCGAGACCTGTGTCAAGACCCACAGGGAGAGCGTTCTCACGGGAAACCTTCATACCGTTGTACTCTGCAGGATTGTGCGATGCTGTGATCTGGACAGATGCCTTGAAACCGTAGTGTGCTGTACCGAAGTACACCATAGGCGTAGTGCTGAGTCCGATGTCATACACGTCTGCTCCTGCGTCTGTGAGTCCCTTGAGGAGGTACTCGTGGATCTCAGGTGACGATACTCTGGCGTCTCTTCCCACAAGCACCTTGTCTGCAGAAAGAAGTTCAGGAAGGAAGAAACCTACTTTGTAGGCGATGTCCTTATCGAAATCCACATTGTAGATTCCTCTGATGTCATAAGCGTGAAATGCTCCCATAACTTTATCTCTTAGATTTATATCTTGTCTGAACCGTTCCCTTTGAGATTGCCTGAAGCTTGCGGGCAATCATCTTGCGGCGGATCGGAGACACATTGTCAACAAAAAGGTTGCCATCGAGGTGAGAAAGCTCGTGCTGAACCATTCTGCAGGCGAACTTGTCGAACTCCTCAACGACCTTCTCGAGATTCTCGTTGTAGTACTCGACCTTAATCTTCGAAGGGCGGCAAACCTCTGCATAGATGCCAGGGACGCTGAGACAGCCCTCCGAATACTCGCAGGTCTCCTCGCTCTCCTCGAGAACCACAGGATTGATCATCACACGCACAAAGTCGTGGAGATAGTCATATGTGTCCGAAAGATCTCTTCCGTCCACGATCACAAGGCGCTTGTTCACGCCCACCTGCGGAGCTGCAAGGCCACATCCGTCTGCAACCTTGAGTGTCTCCCTCATATCATCAAGAAGTTTTGCAATGCCTTCCTTGTCTGCAAGGTCCACATCAACGTTCTCTCTGCGGAGAACTTCCGATCCATATAAATATATAGGTAGTATCATAAATATTATATTGTTCTATTTCGTTCTGTCAAGGTAGCTCTGAAGGATGATGGTAGCGCTGATCTTGTCCACTGATTCCTTCTTCATCCTGTCCTGCTTCTTCATTCCTCCGTCGATCATCGCCCTATGCGCAAGTACCGAAGTGAAACGCTCGTCTTCAAGAGTTACAGGAATGTCCGGGAATGCCTTCGCCAGATGCTTCAGGAAGATATCCACATCCTTTGCGGCTTCCGAAGGGGCGCCGTTCATATTGATGGGATAGCCCACCACAAAGCGCACTACATTCTCATTTTCAGCGTATTTTTTGAGATATTCTATTATCTTTGCAGACTGGACCGTATCCAATGCAGATGCAAAGATTCCGAGCGGGTCGCTTGCTGCAACACCGACTCTTTTCCTTCCGTAATCTATGCCAATAATTCTGTCCATTTGGGTGCAAAGTTACAATAAAATCAATTATGAACAACACGAAGAAAGACAAGAAGAAGATAACGCATTTCAGACTTTCACTTCTGGATGCGAAGACTCATCAGCAGCTCTTTTCCGTACGTTTCAACCGCACGGGCTTCTTTGTCAGCGCAGTCACAATAGCGGTCGTACTCTGCGCCGCAATATTCTCACTCATCGCCTTCACTCCTGTAAGGACATTCATCCCTGGATATCCTGACGCGAGGACCAAGAGGGCGGCCATCCAGAACGCCATCAAGGTAGACTCCCTCGAGAGCGTGATCTACCGCTGGGAACTCTATTCGGAGAACCTCAGACGCGTAGTGGAAGGCGAGGAGCCTATGAGCATCGACAGCATCATAGCAATCAGCAACCGCAGGATCGCTCAGGCGAAGGACCCCGATTTCCTCAAGAAGCAGGATTCGATTATGAGGCAGGAAGTGAAGAACGAAGAGATGTTCGACATCTCAAGCCGTAGCCAGAGACAGCTTCCAATCGAAGGTATGCTATTCTTCACACCGGTACAAGGAGTCATCTCGCAGGGATATGATCCGGTGATCCACCCGTACCTCGACATCGCGGCACCTGCCGGCACAGTCGTAAAGGCGATTGCAAACGGAACTGTGATCTTCGACGGCTGGAGCGAGGAGACAGGATACACAATCCAGATTCAGCACGACGGAGACATCGTATCCATATACAAGCACAACGAAAAGCTGCTGAAGAAGACAGGCGACAAGGTTTCTGCAGGCTCGCCTATAGCATTAGTCGGAAACACCGGAAAACTCACAACAGGAGAGCACCTCCACTTCGAACTCTGGCATAAGGGCGAAAGCCTCGATCCGACAAGATACATCAGTTTCTAAGAAAAGATATGGAGAAAAGACGCATAGCAATACTCGGATCCACAGGATCCATCGGAAGACAGGCGCTTGACGTGATCAGGCAGCATAGAGACCTTTTCGAGGTAGAGCTTCTGACAGCAAACAACAGCGCTGACCTTCTTATAGAACAGGCGATCGAATTCGACGCAAACGCTGTAGTCATCTGCAACGAAGACCGTTACAAGGAAGTTGCTGATGCGCTTCAGCCTCATTATATAAAGGTATTCGCAGGTATGCAGTCCGTATGCGACCTTGTGACCGGCGACAACATCGACATCGTCCTCACTTCGATGGTAGGCTTCAGTGGCCTTGCCTCTACCGTAGCAGCGGTGAAGGCCGGAAAGGCAATCGCACTTGCCAACAAGGAGACACTCGTGGCTGCCGGCCAGATCGTTATGGACCTCGCGGCAAAGCACCACGCGCGCATCCTGCCTGTCGACTCTGAGCATTCTGCAATCTTCCAGTGCCTTATGGGCTCGGCCGGTGCTGACATCGAGAAGATTCATCTCACTGCATCCGGAGGACCGTTCAGGACCTGGAGCCGCGATGAAATCGCGAAGGCGACAAGAGCGGAGGCCCTCAACCACCCTAACTGGAGTATGGGCAGCAAGATCACCATTGACTCGGCGACTATGATGAACAAGGGTCTTGAGATCATCGAGGCAAGATGGCTCTTCGGCACTCCGGGAGACAAGATAAATGTTGTGATCCACCCCGAGTCCATCATCCATTCTATGGTGGAGTATGCTGACGGTTCAGTGATTGCACAGATGGGCCACCCTGATATGCGCGAGGCTATCCAGTTTGCGTTCAGCTATCCTGAAAGACTGACTCTCGACAATGTGAAGCTCAACTTCGCAGAGATAGGAAAGCTTTCGTTCTTCGCTCCTGACCTGGAGAAGTTCCCTGCCCTTTCACTCGCATACGAGTCTCTTGAAAAGGGAGGAAATATGGCCTGCATTATGAATGCTGCAAACGAAGCGGCTGTAGCGGCCTTCCTTCAGGAAAGAATCGGCTTCTATGACATCACGGATGTAGTGAAGGAGTGTATGGATGGTGCGGATTTTGCAGTGAACCCATCCCTTGATGACATTTTCGAAACCAACGAAACTACCCTCGCCAAAGCAGAGGAGATAATCAGAAGAATCAGCAGATGATAGCCTTGATAAAGACACTTCAGGTAATATTAGCATTATCAATACTTATTCTCGTCCACGAACTCGGACACTTCACATTCGCAAAGCTCTTCGGAATCAGAGTAGACAAGTTCTACCTGTTCTTCGACGCCGGCGGAGTGAAGCTTTTCAGCACAAAGTCCAAATGGTTTGTCAAGCTCTTCCCTAAGGCAGCGGAATGGGAAACAGAGTACGGCATCGGCTGGCTTCCGCTCGGAGGCTACTGCAAGATATGCGGAATGGTGGACGAATCGATGGACACAGAATTCCTCAAAAGCGAACCTCAGCCTTGGGAGTTCCGCAGCAAGAAAGCCTGGCAGAGGCTTTTCGTGATGGCAGGAGGAGTTCTCTTCAATTTCATATTCGCGATATTCGCATATTCGTTCATCCTCGCCGAGTGGGGCACAAGCTACTACAGCAACAAGGACTGCCAGATCTACGTCAACGAGTTGTCATACGATATGGGATTCCGTAACGGAGACCGCATCCTCAGCTTTGACGACTATGTTCCGGAAGACTTCGCTATGCTCCAGGCAGACCTCGTGCGCCAGATGGCACGCAAGGCTACAGTCCTCAGAGGAGAAGATACACTCGACATCTACATCGACCACAGCAGGCTTGCAGAAATACTCCAGAGCCCGGGAATGTTCAACCTTGCTATCCCATTCACCATCAGCAAGGTTATGGAGACATCTTCAAATGCCGACCTCGACATCAGGGAAGGAGATATGGTCACATCGCTTGCTGGAACCGCAACAGCCTTCATCCAGGACGCCCACCCTATCCTCGCAAAGAATGCAGGACAGACTGTTCCTATGACCATCAAGAGAGGGGCTGACACCGTATCGCTTGACGTGAAGGTAGACACAACCGGAGCAATAGGCGTACTGCTCGTACCGATAAAGTTCGAGACAAAGACATACAGTTTCCTTTCAGCCATCCCTGGCGGATTCGCTAAGACATTCGAGACCATCGGAGGCTATATCAAGGACCTCAAGCTTGTCGCAACTCCAAGCACACAGGCATACAAGTCGGTCGGAAGTTTCATCGCCATCGGACAGATATTCCCATCTGCCTGGAACTGGCAGGGTTTCCTGAACATCATCGCCCTCCTGTCGATTATGCTCGGAGTGATGAACCTCCTGCCTATACCGGCGCTTGACGGAGGACACATCGTATTCACACTCTACGAAATGATCACAGGCAAGAAACCGAGCGACAAATTCCTCTACGTGACACAGATCATCGGTATGATTCTCGTATTCGGCCTTATGTTCCTCGCATTCGGAAACGACATTGCAAGACTCATCAGATAACACATAAACATCAAGATATGAAAAGATTCATTATGCAGATGGCATTCATTGCCGCAGCAGTCCTCACACTCGCTTCCTGCAGCGAGCAGGCAAGAAAGCAGGCCCTTCTTCCTAACATCAGCGGAAAGGCCGGCGAGGTGGTAGTGGTAATCGGCCAGGATAACTGGGAGGGTGCAGTCGGAACTACTCTCCGCGACAGCCTTGCCTGCGATTTCCCTCAGCTTCCACAGAAGGAGCCTCTGTTCACCCTTGTAAATGTGCCTCAGGCAGCATTCACAAGTATGTTCCAGATCCACAGAAACATCATCATAATCAACATCAGCAAGGATGTCACCGAGCCTGGCGTACTCTACAGGACTGACGTATGGGCAGCACCGCAGTGCGTAATCCGCGTGAACGCACCGGACAGCGAGACCGCGGTACAGCTTCTCAAGGAGAACAACAGCACCATCATAGGTATGCTTGAAGAGGCGGAGCGCAGCAGAATGATCAGAAACGCAAGAAAATATGAGCAGCAGTCGCTCGCTCCTATAGTGACAGATATGGTAGGCGGCTCGCCACACTTCCCTTCAGGATACAAGCTCAAGAAAAAGACAGACGACTTCATCTGGATCACTTACGAGCCTGAGTATGTGACACAGGGAATCCTTATCTACAAGTATCCAGTAGAGAAGGGCAAGGATATGATGGACAAGGCGAATCTCATCGCAGCAAACGCAGAGATTCTCAAGAACAACGTCCCAGGTATGTTTGAGAACACCTATATGACCATCAGCGCGTTCGCTCCTCCTACAGTGAAGTATATGAAGTACAAGGGACTCGAATTCGCCGAGATCCGCGGACTCTGGGAAGTACACAACGACTATATGGGAGGCCCATTCGTGACACACGTATTCTATAGTCCTGACGGACAGTATATGATCGGCCTCGAGGGCTTCGTTTATGCGCCTAAATTCGACAAGAGACATTATCTCAGACAGGTAGAGTCAATCATCTACTCGTTTGAATGGGCAAAGACTGAAGATAATGCAAAGAAAGAGTAAGAAAATTTTGTCAGTTTAAAAACTTTTCTTACCTTTGCACTCCCATTTGTTAAAAGTGGTCAGTTTGGTCGGTTCGTCTATCGGTTAGGACTCAAGATTTTCATTCTTGCAAGAGGGGTTCGATTCCCCTACCGACTACGAAAAAATATAAAAAAGAATAACAATGGCAAACCACGCTTCAGCAGACAAGCGCTATCGCCAG
>JAFYXE010000031.1 GCA_017546275.1 Bacteroidales bacterium
CAAAATCGAGCTTTTTCTGAACACCTTTGGAGAGTTTGGACCATTTCGGGCCCAAGGTGGTACTTTGTTGCTGGGGGATCTGCCTTATCCACCAGAAAACTAAGTACTGCGAAATGACCGTCAGTGACTAGTATTCCAGGACTTCGAAAGTGAGGTCGATGTCGCCGAAATGGCCGACGAGGTTGCTGTTGGCTTCGAGCCATCTGCTGGTAAGCTGGCCTCTCCAGACGATATCATCTCTTGAATGGAACGGGATCTTTATCTCGACGCCGTAACTTTTGGATGCCACCCTCACAAGAGCGGTGCAGTTCCAGTCTTCGATAGTGCCGCCGTCATCTTCTATTATCATAAATGCACAGCTTTCAAGCTGCTGGCTCCACTCTGAAATGAGCACTGCATTGAACGGCTGAGGTATTCCTATCTGATTTCTCCTTACCACTATCACAAAGTCTGTGACCGTCGGGCTGTACAGTCTCAGTTCTGCCTCGGTCGAAGCAGTGAAGTCTTCCACCGCACCGGTCTTGACGAAGAATTCAGAGGCACCGGTGAACCAGGTGTCGTAATTTCTCTTCATTGTAAAATCCTTCAGCATCAGGGATTTCAAGCCTGAGTCGGACGCTTTTGTTGCAGTAGCGAAAGCAGGTGTGACAATGATGGATCCGCCTCCTGCGCCCCATTCCGGATCTTCACGTCTCAACATCTCCAATGTAGTGAAGCCTGCATCCGAGTTTCTGTTCACCACCCATACCGGCATATTCTCTGCCATCTCCTCATTTACCAGCACTTCCTCAACATAGCGTGAGCCATCATTGCCAACTGCTATTCTGTATCCTATGTTCACGTCAGAATTATCTTCCGGATCAAATGTCACGACCGGAAATGTCTCTCCGTCCCAGTTCTCGGAGAAAGGCCAATAGATCTGCATATCCGACTTCTGAAGTTCATCAAGCCACTTGTCCGGATCAGGTATCCTCGCTGAAGATTTCGTCGGTACTCCTCCTCTGACATAATCACATATAAGGTCTCTCAGAGGGTTCTTGTATTCGGTCCCTTTAGTGATGATTCCACCAACTTTGGTGACACCTTCATTACTGTTGGCGATATTTTCGCCCACTCCGGAACCAGGGGCTTCGAAGAGATGGGACATAGTATATTCTTCATCATATCCGTTTCCGGAAGATGATATGACAGCGTTGTGCACCTCGGCCAGATGGGATGCATCCATAGGCAGATACGCGAGGATTTCAGCCACCTCGTCAAGAGCGACATACGGCTCGTTCCCTGTGTGCTTATCAATGTCGTCATCTACAAATTCACAGGCAGCTACCATAGGCAGCAGCACGGCCACGGCAATTCTTTTCAGCATAGTCTTCATATCTCATAAAGTTTCTGCTGCAAAGTTCCTGACGATTATCCGCGTAACAAAAAAGTACGCGGATAAAAACAAAAATCGCCATCAGAGTACTCTCCAATGGCGATTCAGTATCAAAAATTTGTTTGACTTTTATAAAAAATCAAATAAAATCCACAGCCGTTTATCTGCTGAACTTCACAAAACGGGCGCGTTCCGAAAAGTCCTTTATGACTTCTGTCTTCGTGAAGCCTACTTCCGCGAAGGCTTCAGCAGTCTCCTCCCCGAGTGCTTCATTGATTTCGACTATGCCGAAACCGTCTTCCTTAAGGAGTGCCTTGGCCCAAAGTGCTGCTGCACGATAGAAGACGAGCGGATCGTCGTCATCTACAAAGAGAGCCATATCCGGCTCATAGTCCAGTACGTTCTTTCTCATCAGCGCCTTCTCCGACTCCTTCACATAAGGAGGATTGCTGACTATCACATCAAAACTGCCCAAAGACTCTATAGGACCGGCAAGCACATCCGCCTTTATGAACTGCGGATTCACTGACGGGCCATCTTCGAACGACTGGGTCGATGCGACCTTCAGGGCATCTTCAGAAAGGTCTACAGCTGTAACCTCCGCTCCCTGCAGTTCCATCGCCAATGTCCAAGCTATGCATCCGCTTCCGGTGCACAGATCCAGGATACGCATAGGTCTGCATTTCGAGCGTCCGTCCATAGTCACCTCTCTGCAGAGAAGTTCGGTTTCAGGACGCGGAATAAGCACAGAAGGGCTCACATTGAAATCGCGTCCGTAGAAGTTGGCCTTACCTATTATATATTGTACCGGTTCGAAGGCAGCCATCCTTGCAAAAGCCGTACGGGCCATATCGGCATCAGCCTCTGCGACCTCATAGGCCGGCTCAAGGATGTGCGTATGTCTGGACGTTCCGAGCAGATGCTCAAGATAGATGAAGACCATCTCTCGCGCCTCCCTTTCAGGATAGGCGACGGAAATGGTCTCGGTTCCTTCTTTTATGAGCTCCTTGAGAAGCATTATGAATTCTCGATTACTGTAGAGAGGAAATCGGTCATCGACATTCCGGCTGCTCTCACCATCTGAGGTACAAGAGATGCGGATGTCATTCCAGGGATTGTATTCACCTCAAGGAAGTAAAGTCCTTCCTCTGAAGCGATGTAGTCCACGCGAACAAGTCCTGCACATCCGAGGTGGCTGTAGATCTTCTTCGAAACCTCCTGGATCTCGTCTCTGAGCGCATCAGGAATCTGTGCCGGGCATACCTCCTTGCTATGGCCCTGATACTTGGCCTCATAGTCGAAGAACTCGTTCTCTGTGATGATCTCGATGACAGGAAGAGCAACGTTCTCCTTTCCATTGAAATATACAGCGCAGGTAAGTTCACGTCCTACTACCGCAGCCTCTGCGATAAGCATATTTCCTTCAGAGAAAGCATAGTCGACAGCCTTGTCGAATTCCTCCACTGTCTTCACCTTTGTGACGCCGAAGCTGCTGCCGCCGTCTGTCGGCTTAACGAACATAGGAAGTCCGAGCTGCTCAGCAGCCTTTGCTGCAAGCCCCTCGACAACCTCTCCCTTTCTGAGAAAAACATCCTTGGCGCACTTCACATAGTCCACATCCTTGAGATAACTCTTGCAAGAGAACTTGTCGAAAGTGATTGCAGACACGAATGCGTTGCATCCGCTGTGCGGGATGCCGAGCATCTCGAGGTAACCCTGCATAAGACCGTTCTCGCCAGGTGTACCGTGCTGCATAATGTATACAAAGTCGAAACGTACCTTCTCGCCGTTCACCACGGCAGAGAAGTCAGTCTTGTCGATCATAGGACGCTCGTTCTCCGCGAAAGCCACTCTTTCCTGGCCCTTGAGTCTGTACGCCGCAACAGACCACTGTCCGAAACGTGCGAAGACCTCATAAACATCGAATCTTTCTCCGTCAATCTGCGAAGCGGTAAACTGTCCGCTCTTCACCGACACTTCCCACTCGGAAGAGTCGCTGCCGTATATCACTGCTATTTTTGTGTAATTCTTCATTCTTCTAGTTGAAATAATTGTCCATATCTTCCTCGAATTCGTCCGGAACCACTTCTTCCACTTCCTCGCCTTCCGCAGGGATGCTGCTTCCGTCGCAGTTCAGGTCCAGTTCGTAGCCTACAGGCGCATCGAACGCTGTCTTGCTGTAGTAAGCCGCAAGCGAAGGATCCTTCTGAACTTTCTGCATAAAGATTCCCCAGATAGGAAGGGCTGCACCGGCACCACCGCCGTCTCCGGTCCTGTTGAAGTGCACCTGCATATCCTCGAA
>JAFYXE010000032.1 GCA_017546275.1 Bacteroidales bacterium
CATTGATGCGGCGCCATCACATATCGAAGGCGCAGGTTCTCCGATGCCTCGCCCTTGATGAGATGCCCGGCAGTTGATGATGAGTCAGTCCGAATCGTATTCAATGAGCATCGGGCATCGTTCAGAGACGTAACGATACAGTGAAGGCTGTTGTCCTGGACGACATTTGACGGCATTGGGCAACATTGGACGACATTGGGCGACATTGGGCAACAATGGGCGACAATGGACGACATTGGACGACAATGTCTACCGAAAGCGGCTCACTGCTCCCAAACAATCATAAACGACAAACGGCTGGCACCTCGCCAGCCGTTTGATGTTTATGTGTTCGCGATTACTTTACACGCTCACCGTATGAACGGTCAGTTGTGTTAACGCGGATTCTCTCACCGATGTTGATGAAGAGAGGTGCCATAATGATAGCGCCAGTCTCGAGAGTGATCTCCTTCTGAGCGTTAGTAGAAGCAGTGTCACCCTTTACAGCAGGCTCAGTGTAAGTTACCTCAAGCTCAACATATGTAGGAAGCTCGCAAGTGAGGCAACGCTCCTCGTCAGCGAGGAACATCATCTCAACGTGCTGTCCCTCCTTCATAAGGTCAGCGTTGTCTACGAGAGCTGCGTCGAGGTGGATCTGCTCGTAAGTCTCCTCGTGCATAAAGTTGAATCCGTCCTCATCCTTGTAAAGGAACTGATATGGTCTTCTCTCAACGTTGATAGTGTCGATCTTTGCACCTGCAGTGAAAGTGTTCTCGAGGATACGACCGTTCTCGAGGTTTCTGAGTTTACTCTTTACGAAAGCTGGACCCTTACCAGGCTTTACGTGCTGGAACCATACGATCTGGCACGGCTTGCCGTTGAAGCTAAGATAAAGTCCGTTCTTGAAATCAGCTGTTGTTGCCATAAAAATATAAATTTATTTAGTTAATGAATTTCTCTTCCCAAGCCGGTACATACTTGTTGAGTTCGAGTATGTACTCTGCCACTTCTTCAAGCAGCCACTTCGGCGTCGATGTCGCTCCGCAGACTCCCACCTTGTCGTCAGCCCTGAACCACTCTCTCTTGATCTCCGATACGGAGTCAATGTGGTATGTCCTGATATTGAGTGACTTGCAAAGGTCGCAAAGCACCTTGCCGTTTGAGCTTGCCTTTCCTGACACGAACACTATGATGTCGTGTTCAAGCGCGAAACGCGAAAGTCTTTCGTGACGTGTCGCTACCTGCGAGCAGATGGTGTCGTGTACGGAAAGAAGGTATCTTCCCTTGAACCTTTCAACGGAAAGCTCGTTGTATGCAGCCATCATCTCCTCGAGTCTTGTGCAGAGTCTTGAATATTCCGCAGGGCTCTTTGTGGTCTGGCTGAAAACTTCGGTAGGCTCGTCAAGTTTGATCTCACCGTTGTTGACCGCCTCTTCAAGCATAGCGATGTTTTCCACAACCTTGGCAGTGCCGTCTGTCTGACCGATGAGGCCGAGCACTTCTGCGTGGCCGATCTTTCCGAAGATGATGATCTGACCCTTGCCTTCCTCCTGTTGTCTGATGTATGTCTCCTTGATTCTCTTCTGGAGTTTCAGCACAACCGGGCAGGTACAGTCGATTATCTTGAATCCTAAAGCCTCTGCTGTCTCGTAGGTCTGAGGAGGCTCACCGTGTGCCCTGATGAGGAGCACTTCGCCTGTAGCATCCACCATCTCCTCAAGGTCTTCCTTGTCGATGGTCACGAGGCCCTGGTTGACAAGTCTTGTCAGCTCAGCGTCATTATGCACAATGGCGCCAAGTGAATACAGTCTCTGGCCTTCAGCACCCTCCGCCTTCTTTTCCTGGAGGAACTTCTCGGCATTGCCTATCGCCCTGATGACGCCGGCACAGAAGCCTGAATTGCTGTCAATGTCTACTGTTAGCATATCCTTTCAACCGTTAACAACCGAAACGTTCTGAGATGATGTTCTTCAGCCACTCGAGCTGGTCAGCCATCGTCATATGCGAGTTGTCCAGCACGATAGCATCGTCCGCCTTGCTGAGAGGTGAAGCCTCTCTGTGCGAGTCGATGTAGTCTCTTTCCTGAAGGTTCTTAAGCACATCCTCTATGTTGACATCCTGACCCTTTGCAATCATTTCAGCAGCTCTGCGCTCTGCTCTGACCATATCGTCTGCAGTCATAAAGATCTTCAGCTCGGCATCAGGGAACACAGTGGTTCCGATGTCGCGTCCGTCCATAACCAGCCTTCTGGCCTTGCCGAACTCCCTGAGTTTCCTGTCAACGAATGCTCTCACCTCAGGCACAGTAGCAATCGGGCTCACCTTGCCGGCTACACCAAGAGAGCGGATCTCCTGCTCGATGCATCTATCTCCGATATATGTGCCTTCTGCTCCGAAGCGGATGTCGAGATTCTCCATTGCCACCTCAAGACCAGGCACATCGATAACGCACTCATCATCAATGTATCCGTTCTCGATTGCGAACAGAGTTACAGCTCTGTAGAGGGCTCCCGAATCAAGATACAGGAGTCCGAACTCGTTTGCTATGATTTTTGCAAAGGAGCTTTTTCCGGTAGAAGAATAGCCGTCGATGGCGATGATTATATCAGGTACTTGCATAGATTTTGCTTAAAATCGAGCAAAATTATAAAATATTGTGTAAACTCCCAAAAATGTCGATATTTGTAA
>JAFYXE010000001.1 GCA_017546275.1 Bacteroidales bacterium
TCACTGTCGGAGGCGCGATCTCCGGGAACTGCTCAACAGGCAGCTGCACCAGTCCGATGAAGCCCACGAGAAGGATCATCACCGAAATGACACCCGCGAATATCGGGCGGTCAATGAAAGTCTTTACGTTCATTATTCCTGTTCCTCCTCTTCGTTCTGTTCTTTCAGAAGATCGTTCTTGCTCTTGATTGCTGTACCCTCCTTGATGAGGCCGGCACCCTCGGCAACGATGATGTCGCCTACCTCGAGACCGTCAGTCACGATGTACTCCACGCCGTTGTTCTGTGACGCGATGCGGATCTCTGTAGAAGATGCCTTTCCGTCGATGACCTTGTAGACGAATACGCGGTCCTGGAGTTCGTATGTAGCAGACTGCGGGATGATGATGCAGTCGTGGAGAGTTGTAGGGATGATGATGGTACCGCTGCCGCCGTTGCGGAGAAGGTGGTTCCTGTTCGAGAACACGGCCCTGATGCTGACAGAACCTGTGCTTTCGCTGATGGTACCGCTGATCGCATTGATCTTTCCGGTATGCTCGTATTTCTGGCCGTTGCTCATAATGAGTTCTACCTCAGGCATCTGACGGATCGCATTGTTGAGCGAACCGTACTGCTGCACCATATCGAGCATCTGGTTCTCCGCCATCGAGAAATATGCATATACGTGGCTGTCGTCAGACACGGTCACGAGCGGCTGGGTGATGTTGCTGCTGACAAGCGCTCCCACACGGTAAGGGATCATAGATGCCACTCCGTTCACAGGCGAACGCACCTCTGTGTACGAAAGGTTGTTGCTTGCGTTCACTTCCTCGGCTTTGCAGAGAGCCAGACGTGCCTCCGCCTCGGTCAGGTCGTTCTGTGCGGTCATAAGGTCAAACTCCGACACGACGTCCTGTGCGTAGAGGTCCTTGTTGCTGGCAAGGATGAGCTTTGCAGTCGAGAGGGCAGCCTCGGCGCTCTTCACATTCGCGACGGCGATTTCATATGCGGCCTTGTAAGGTGTCTGGTCGATCACGAAAAGCACCTGTCCCTTGGTCACGTTCTCACCCTCTTCGATGAGGATATCTGTGATCATTCCGCTCACCTGAGGGCGGATTTCAACGGTCTGTACACCGCTGATGGCAGCCGAATAACCGGTGGTCAGAGTTCGTTCTCCAAGTGTGACCTCCATTGTCTCGTAATAGTTCTCTTTCTGTGTCTTTGTTTCCTGAACCTGCCTGCAGGATGTGAGTGCGATTGCGCAGATGGCCATAATAGCCGGAATTGTCCTTAAGGTCATATCGTTTTTACTTTATTTATCCGAATATATCCGACAAAGATACTTCATATTTTTATTACTTTTGTAAAAATTTTTGGTATGAAGGACGATAAGATAGCACTATGTGCTAATGATATACAGGCGGCATCCGCTTCTGGAAAGATAAGCCTTGAAGGACAGATCAGGGCTTACGACCTTTTGGAAGAACTTCTGGAGGCTCCGGAGGGGCTGGAAAATGTGGCTGGATGCGATGCTTTGGCCGCTTTCCGCAAGGCATATGAAGCAGTGGCGGAAAGACTTCCGGAACTGTTTGACGAGGCTGCACTCAAGGCTGAAATGCAGGCCGCACTGAAACCGCTCAAGGAGGCTATGAACGAGACCCGTTTCGAGGCGGCAGCCGCTGCCAGTCTCCACGAATTCGCCAAGGCTACATTCGAGACCTGGCAGACCGCGGGCATATTCGCCCGCCGCAGGGCGCTCCGTGACCTCCGCGACCGCGCCGGCTTCCGCCTCGAGAGCCATCGCATCGGCAACTACGTGGCCAAGACATACGACCTTATGAACGAGGCGCAGTCACGCTTCGCAAAGGCTCAGCAGAAGGTTTTCGCTGCGGATATGACATACAAATGCAAGTCGGAAGCCTACACTCGCATCTATAATGCCCTGTTTGGCAGAAAAAGTCAGGAACAAGTTTAAACTTTTGCCTACTTTCATTGTCACATATTACCGGAAAGCCGAGGGGTTTTCCGGATTTTTAAAATTGTACAATAAGAATTTATGAACATATCCAATCTTCGTCTCAGGTCACTTGCCTGTGCATTGTTTCTGATCTTTGGTTTTTCGGCATTCGCCCAGAACTCTTTTTCCGTATCCCTCCGTCTCGTAGACGAAAAGACTGACGACCCTGTAGGTTTTGCTACAGTATCTCTCACCGTGAAGGAAGAGAAGACCGCGGCGAAGTATGTCCTCACCGACAGCGAGGGTGCTGCTACCGTGGCCAAAGTAAAGAAGGGAACTTATACGCTCAAGGCTGAAATGCTTGGCTATAAGCTTCATACTCAGGATATAACAGTCGAGAAGAACCTTGATCTCGGAGCCATAAAGATGAAGGAGGATGCCAAGGTCCTCGATGCGGCAAGCGTGTCGGCAGTCGGCAATCCTATCATCGTGAAGAAGGATACTATCGAGTACAATGCGTCTTCATTCAAGACTTCGGACAACGATATGCTCGAAGATCTCCTGAAGAAGCTTCCTGGAGTGGAAGTGGCATCTGACGGTACTGTCACAGCGAACGGTGAGACCATCAAGAAGATCACCATCGACGGAAAGACATTCTTCCTCGACGACCCTCAGCTCGCGACAAAGAACCTCCCTGCAAACATCGTGGAGAAGGTGAAGGTCGTTGAGAGAAAGTCCGAGCAGGCTCGATTCACAGGTATCGATGACGGACAGGAAGAGACCATCATCGACCTCTCGATATACAAGGGAATGATGAACGGATGGTTCGGAAACGTAACTGCAGGTGGCGGTCACGATGTGCCTGCAAAGGGATATTATACAGCAGACAAGACATTCTGGAATGACGGCTGGCGCTACCAGGGAGCCGGTATCCTCGGCAACTTCAAGGAAAACAGCCAGCTCAGCGTCATCGTGAATGCAAACAATACCAACAACCGCGGATTCAATGACCTTGCAGGAGGAATGATGCAGGGAATGCGCGGCGGCGGTGGCGGAATGGGCCGCGGAATGAATATGTTCGGAGGCGGAAACGGCATCACAAGCTCGTGGATGGGCGGATTGAACGGTGCCTGGGACCTTCTGGACGGCGATATGGAACTTTCGGGCAACTATCTCTACAACGGTTCTGACAAATACGTTGAGGAGACAAGTTCGAAGGTTACATTTATGGAGAACGGAAGCCGTCTCCTCAATGACAATTCAGGCTACAGCACTACAGGTTCCCAGGGACACAGATTCGGTATCAGACTCGATCATAAGTTCAGCGAGAACATCTCTCTCCTCTTCGAGCCTCAGGTCAACTTCGGTACAGGAAACTTCTCAGAGCGTTCTGACTTCTCTACAAGAACAGCAATGGATGATGTGACTTCGTTCACAAATGACGGTTTCAGCAGCAGCAACGGTGCCAACCAGAACTGGTCGACCAGCGGTCGTCTCCTCTACAGACACCGTCTCGGCAAGGCGGGAAGAACCCTCTCCGCTATGGTGAACTACAGTTTCAGCAACAACGAGATGCAGGGCCTTAACCAGTCGCTTACACGTACTGACATCGACGCAAACGGCGAGTATGAATACGAGACTGTAAATCAGAGATACGACCAGCTTTCAAAGAGTTCATCTGTAAGCGGCCGCCTCGTCTATACAGAGCCTCTCACCGATCACCTCTTCCTTGAGGCTAACTACGAGTATGCTTGGAACAAGAACAAGAGCGGCAAGGATACATTCAACAGCGGCAGCACAGATGTGAACGAGAACACAACCAATCTCAGCTACAATGCTGCCGGTGAGATCTTTGACCCTACATATTCAAGCTCGATCCTCAACAGATATGCAAACCAGCGTGCCGGCGTGAGCTTCACCTGGCAGAACGACAAGCTCAATGCACAGCTCGGTGCGCAGATCAATCCTACAAACACTCACAACGAGACCAACGGCAAGTCATACGACAGCAATGTCATCAACTGGTCTCCGACAGCAAGAGTAAGATATGCATTGGGTGACAACTCACACCTGATGTTCAACTACGACGGACGTTCGTCACAGCCTTCGACATCACAGTTGATGCCTGTGCCTGACAATACAGACCCTCTCAACATCTCATTGGGTAACCCTTATCTGGAGTCATACTTCACCCATAACATCCGTACTATGTTCAGATTTACCGATATGAGGACCTTCACATCGGTGAATGCCAACATCAGCGGAAACTATGTTCAGGATGCGATTACCAATGCACAGTGGTATGACAAGGCCGGTACACAGTACTCTATCCCTGTCAACGGTCCTGGAACAGGTTCTGTGAACGGTAGATTTATGGTGAATTCTCCTATCGGAAAGTCGAACTTCTCGATTATGTCCAACACCAGTGCACGCTATAACCAGTCTACTTCGTACATCGGCAACGGCGCACTTGATTCAGACAAGTATTATGATGCTGAGAAGGCGGAATTCAACTATGACCTCTTCAATGCGGATTATCCGAACCTCGGCAAGGCTGATGCATTCACTACCAACAAGATCCAGACAATGAACATCTCCGAGATGCTCCGTTTCACCTACAGAAATGACTTCGTGGAACTCGTTGCAGGCGGACGTACAAATGTGTCGAAGTCTTGGTATACAATGAATGCTGCCAATACCAATGCGACCTGGAACAACAACGTGTCGTTCGAGATGAACTGGACCCTTCCATTCGGAATGAACCTCATCAGCGACCTCAACTACAACTGGTACAACGGATACACAACTCAGCAGGATCCCGAGTTCGTGCTCAATGCAGAGATCACTCAGCTCGTATTCAACAAGAAGGCAACGATCGCTCTCCGTGCATACGACATCCTCAACCAGGCCAAGAACCTGATGGTGACCGATGCATCCAACTACCACCAGGAGGTAAGAAACAATACTCTCGGAAGATACATCATCGTATCATTCACCTACCGCTTCGGTACATTCAATAACCGCCGCGGTCCTGGTGGAGGAATGCGCGGCGGTCCTATGGGCGGCGGCAGACCTCCGATGATGGGTCCGCCTATGATGTAGCGGTCAGATTACTGAACTCTCAGCTTCAGGCCGGCGAAGATTGTGTCCGGTCTGAAGGAGAATACAGAAGCCATCTCTCCAGACATACAGAATCCGCACTTGTCGCAAGTGTCGGTTCCGTGTCCGATGCAGAGATCTCTGCTGCCGTCAGGGTAGACAAAGTCGGTTACCCAGCAACGGCGTGTGAACTTGTTGGACTTCATAAGCTTAAGTCCTGAAACAGAGTTCATTATCGGATATCCCTTCTTCTTGTACTCTATCACCTTGTCGATGATTTCAGCCCTCTTTTCCATATCGATGGCGAGGTACTCTGTACCCTCGAACGGAGTATGGAAATTGATCGAGATGCACTCGATTGCCGGATTGTTCTTCGCGTATTCGATAGTGTCTTCGACCGCGGTGTAGTTGAGGGTATTCACAACCATATTTACGCTGAGGTGCTTGTGACCGCACTCGGCGATGTTCTTTTCCAGTTTGGCGAATGTGCCCTTACCGCGCACTTCCTCGTGGTAGCCGCCCACGCCGTCAAGACTCACCCAGATGGAGTCCGCATTGCAGCCGGCGAACGGAAGCTGTGCGTTTGTGGTTATGGTGCAGGAGAAGAATCCGATTTCCTTCGCAAGGTCGATGAGGTCGTTGATCCTCTTGTCTCCATCCTTCCATATTGTCACTTCTCCACCTTCGAAATCCACGAATCTCGAACCTGCGTCATAAGACTTCTGAAGGTGTGCACGCACCTCCTCGTAGGTCATATTGTGCGGATTCTTGAGTTCATATACGCTGCAGTGCTTACATCTGAGGTTGCAGATGTCCGAGATGAAAAGAACGGTCTGAAGTGGGGCTTTCCTTCCGAAAAGGCGGGCTCTCATAAACCACCAGCCGAGATAAAACATTTTCTTCATATTATCCGAAAATCAAGTTTACTACAATAATGATTGTACAGAAGAAAGTCACGATGTTTCTTGCTGTAATCCATCTGAGGAGGAACCAGTCGATGCCGGCCTTTCTGTATTTGTCGAAATCTCCCATCGGCCCCATCCACTTCTTAGGTTCGATCGGAACTTCACGGTTGTTCACGAAGTCATTGAGCGAGCCTACAAGCCACATTGATACAGGGAAAACAAGCAGGACAGCGAGATATGCAGGGTGCATTTTCCCGAAGATTACGCCTGCGATGACGATGAGATAAGGCAGAGTGTTCAGAAGAGCCGAGAATACGATCTGGCCCTTTGCAGAGCCCATAAGATGAGCCATTGTCTTCTTGCCCATCTTCTGGTCAGGAACTGAATCGAGTACCGAGTGTGAATAGACAATGTTTGTGACGAGCAGTCCTACGGCGATGGAGAGACATCCGATCTTCCAGTCGACTGCGCCTGTGATTGCATAATATGCTCCTGTCATAAGGAACGGACCGAACATAAGGAAGATCACGAGCTCACCGAGGCCGCGATAGCCGAGCTTGAGCGGGCCGCCGGAATATGAAACGCCGATGACCAGGCCTGCAGCCACCCACCAGAGGATCTTTAGGTCTCTTGCAAGGATGGCCACTGCACCCATTATGGCTGCAATGCCCATAAATACGGCAATAGCCTTGAGCAGCTGAGACGGTGTTGCATCGTTAGAGGTAAGGTATGGATATTTGATCATCCTTCCTCTGAATCCCTCGTTCGCCACCTTGGCCCTTGCCTCGGCAGAACCTTCCTTGTAGTCGAACCAGTCATCCATAAGGTTGAGGCCAAGATGCAGGAAAATCACTCCCGCTACGGATGCCAATGCGGCGATCCAGTTGAATTCAGCGGCACCGATGGAAAGTGCCACGGCTGTCAAAGCCGGCAGAAGAGACTGTGGCAGAGAAATCGGACGAGCGTTGCTCCACCAGAAAGAAATACTCTTTCGCATAGTTTAATAGGGTT
This sequence comes from Bacteroidales bacterium, assembly GCA_017546275.1. Taxonomy (GTDB): domain Bacteria; phylum Bacteroidota; class Bacteroidia; order Bacteroidales; family UBA932; genus Cryptobacteroides. Next base: position 6,951 of record JAFYXE010000001.1, read on the forward strand.
TATGTATTTGTTTTTTTACAACAGTTTGGTGATCACGTCCTGGTATTTGCGTGAGATAGGTATGCTTTCGTAACCCTCCTGGCTGAGGTCGGCCACAATGAGCCCTGAATTGTCTCTGTGGACGATTCTGATGAACTCAGGATTGATGAAGTATGATCTGTGGCACCTTACCAGACCGTGTCTTGAAAGAGTGTCCTCCAATGCTCTCATAGACGAGCGGAGGATGAATTTCTTCGGTTTGTTTCTGTCGAGATAATGTATCTGGACGTAGTTGTCTTCCGACTTGATGAACATTACTGCATCCGCTGCGATGACTATGCGCAGCTTCTTGTACTCGTCGTAGAAGCGGATCAGTGAGTTGTCCTCTATGCTTTCCTGTGCTTCCTCTGTCTTTGAAAAGAGCTCGAGACCGAGCCAGATGAATGCGTATGGGTAGATGCAGGTTGCCGACAGCATAATGAACGCCGAACCCACGAATTCAAAGAACGATACGGCGTCCTTGTACATAAGTACGATATAAAGCGACATAAAGAGAGTCGCTATAAGCATCTCTCCGATGCACCACGCAAGGTAGGCTGTCTTGGATATCTTTCTGTATTTTCCGATCAGGTAAAGCCAACCTCTCAGGATCGATACAGTCACAAGCACGATGCAGAAGAGAATGGTCACGTTGAATGCGAACGAAGCCTGTTCAGTCTGCAGGAATTCGTACACGCCGTGCGGCTTGTAGTAGATTGTAAATATGAGACCGAACAGAGGTACGATCAGCGAATGCATTATCGTACTTGCTCCCGAGGTTATGGTATTGGCGCTGTTTTTCATACCCAAAATTTTAGGTACAAATATATAAATTATCTGTCAAATCCCCCTAAATAGCAACTTTTATCCCTATTTCGTGTCATTTGCCTCATATTATTCATACCTACAACATAATTTGTCTTAATTCAGGATTTTGTTCTATTTTTGTTGCTTTGTAATTAAATGGAATACCAGATTTAAACGAAATATTATGATTCAGGTTTACAAGAGAATGAAGAAGATGAGGGAGAAGTACATCGATACTATCACCAAACTCTACGACTATGCGACCACTGTGTACGCAAAGAAGCAGTATACTCAGTGGTATGACACAAAGGAGGGAGGATACACTTTCTCGTCTTTCAAGAACAGATGTGACGCCCTGTCGAAGACGCTTACTCAGTATGGCATCGGCGTTGGAGACAAGGTTGCGATACTTTCGCAGAGTATGCCTAACTGGTCTGTGGCTTTCTTCGCTACAGTTTCATTCGGCAGAATCTCGATTCCGATTCTTCCGGACAGTTCGGAGAATGAGGTTACCAACATCATCAACCACTCTGAGAGCAAGGTGATCTTCGTGTCGAAGAGACTTGCGTCGAAGGTCAGCCAGGAGGTTATGGACAAGATGACTCTCGTGATCGACCTTGACACTCTCGAGATTATCAAGGAGGACGAAGAGAAGTTCACCTGCGACGGAAGAACAGCGACACCTACTCCGGAGGATATCGCAACAATTATCTATACATCAGGAACAACAGGCAGCGCAAAGGGTGTAGTGCTCAGCCACAGAAACCTCACGTCAAATGTGATCACCTGCTACCACGCCTGCAAGAGGACAGACAAGGACAGATGGCTCTCTATCCTTCCGATGGCGCACACTCTCGAGATGACTCTCGGTATGCTCTATCCTATGTATGCTGGTGCGACAGTATACTACCTTCCTAAGCCGCCTGTGGCATCGCTTCTTCTCAAGGCTATGCAGATTGTAAGACCTACTACAATGCTTACAGTTCCTATGATCATTGAGAAGGTGTACAAGGGAAGCGTTCTTCCTACAATCAAGAAGAGCCGTACACTCAGCTGGATGAACGA
>JAFYXE010000033.1 GCA_017546275.1 Bacteroidales bacterium
ATACAAGGTTGAACCTATCCTCCAGATGGAGCCTGGTGTATACAATGATACTCTTCTCAGAGGTCTCGACTATCTCCTTGCAGAAATGGCTGAGAGAGATATGCACGCAGTCCTTTATTTCAACAATTCCTGGGAGTGGTCAGGCGGATACGGACAGTATCTCGAGTGGGCCGGAAACGGAAAGGCACTCCTGCCAAATGTCGACGGCTATGAAAATTATGTTGACCACGTCAGCCGATTCGTGAAGGATGAGAAGGCTAAAGAACTGTATTACAATCACGTAAGAAATATCGTTACAAGAAAGAACACTGTGACAGGACGTGACTATAAGGACGATCCTGCAATCTTCTCTTGGCAGGTCGGCAACGAGCCTCGTCCGTTCGCACGTGACAGCGTGACCAAGACAGCGTTCTATGAGTGGCTCTGCACTACAGCAACTATGATCAAGGAACTTGACCCTAATCATATGGTTTCTACCGGCAGCGAAGGCCTTTACGGATGCGAGTCTGATATGGCTCTGTTCGAGAAGATCCACGCGCATAAGGACTTTGACTACCTTAATGTCCACATCTGGCCATTGGTATGGCGCTGGGTCGACAAGGATACATTCGCTGACAGCGTATGCGTGGCTGCACGTATGACAGAGAAATATCTTACAGCACATTTCCCATCAGCAGAAAGACTTGGAAAGCCTATCGTTCTCGAAGAATTCGGTTATCCGCGTGACGGAAACAAGGACTTCGATGGAGAGGCAGTGAAGTTCTGGGATGGAGTCTCCCTTTCAAAAGAGTCTGCTACCACAGCACGTGACGAGTATTACAGCTATGTGTTTGAGCGCCTTGTGAAGTCTTGCAAGGAAGGCGAGCCTCTGGCAGGTGTTAACTTCTGGGGATGGGGCGGATATGCTGCCCAGTCTGAGGTCAACGAGTTCTGGAGACCTGGCGACGATTATTGCGGTGACCCGGCTCAGGAGCCACAGGGTCTCTTCTCGGTATATGCCACAGATACAACTACTCTCGAATTGATCAGGAAGACAAACGAAATACTGAACAAATAATCCTAAACTACTAAAACCTGAATGTTTATGAATAAAATCAGACCTATCATTCTGGCTCTTGCCGTTGTTCTGGCAGGATTCCTGGCCTACGGGTTTCTGACCCTGCCGAAGGCCCAGCCAGCTGATGCCGAAGGATTTTCAGCTGAGCGCGTAGTAAAAGACATTGAATTCATTTCAAAGGAACATCACTCGGTGGCACATCCTCAGGAGAGGGCACGCGTGCGCGAGTATCTAGTTGAAAGACTCTATGGACTTGGAGCGGATACCGTAAGACTTTATGAATATGATTCGCTCGTAGGACCTAAGAACAGGCACGTTGAATATGTTTTCGATGCGAAGAACATTCTTGCTGAGTTCGCTCCGGAGAATGCTACAGACGAAACTTCATACCTTATGTTCGTTGCCCACTATGACTCACGTTACTCTCATCCTATGCCGAAGAGAGATACAGTATGGTCATATGGAGCGGCTGATGACGGCTATGGTGTAGGTGTGATACTCGAGACCGTTGATCAGGCTCTCAAACAGCATTCAGACTGGAATCAGGGAGTGAAGGTCCTCTTCACTGATGCTGAGGAAGTAGGAATGATGGGAATGACAGCCATTTGGGAGAACAACAGGGAAGTGTTTGACAATGTTGGACTTATGATCAATCTCGAGGCACGTGGACCTTATGGTCCGGCTCTCCTTTTCGAGACCTGCCCCGGCAATGAGAAACTCCTTGATCTCTACGGCTCGACTTCGAAATACCACTACACATACTCGCTTACAACCGTGGTATATACATTTATGCCTAACTTCACTGATTTCACCATCGTGAAGGATGAGATTCCGGGTGTGAACTTCTCTACCATCACTGATGTAAATCACTATCACACAGATAAGGACAACTTCAGCAACGTCAATCCGAACTCTATCCAGCATTATGGCGAGCAGGTGCTCCCGCTTGCAATGGAGTACCTTACAAACCCTGAGTATGCAGACAAGGATTACTTCAGAGCTGAGGAGGATACCGTGAACTTCACAATCCCGGGCCTCGGTCTCTTCAACTTCAGCAAGCTTACATACAAGATCATCAACTATGTCCTCATCCTCCTCTTCCTTCTTATGTTTGCATTGGAGGTCGTACGTGGAAGAATCAAGTCTGCAGGCGCCGTGTTCAAGAACTCTGCAGTATTGCTCGGATGCGCTATCGGAGTTCTTGTCGTAGGTGAACTTGTTGCATATGTGTGTGCAAGTATTGCAGGTGCCAAGTTCAAGCTCTTCGGTACAGTGCAGGGCGTTCAGTTCGACAATGCGGCAATGATAGTCTCAGCAGTTGCAATCTTCGTATGCAGTGTGGCTGTATACTGGTTCGGCAGATGCCGTGCGGCTCGCTCAACATCATCTTCTATGCGTGCCAGCGCTTCTGCATCGGCAGTTTCTGCATACATTTACAAGAACCTCTATGCTGCGCTTACACTTGTGTGCGTCCTCTCTGCAGTCCTTCTTTTCGCTCTCGGAGAGAATATGATGTTCTTCATTCCGTTTGTATGCGCTGTTGCAGCGATCATCCTTTACCATCTTACATCGCTCAAGGTATGGATCCCTATCGCGATCGCAGTAATCCTTCTCCACGTCTTCTCATTCTATTTTGCCCTCTCAATGGCATTGACAATCGGAGCGTTCGGAGCAGTGATGATGCTCGCATTCTTCGACTTTATGGTACTTATCCCTCTAGCGGATCTCTATCTTCTGTCGAAAAAGAAATAGTATAATATAAATAAAATAAGACTGGCATCAGACTTAGACGGCATTGGCTCCCGAAAAGGGAGGGGACCCACGAAGTGGGGAGGACCGTCAGAGGCTGATGCCAGTCTTATTTAGTTTTGTTTAGTATCCGAAGATCTGCTCGAGTGTGAGAACTTCCACAGGACCGAGAGTCTTGAGATAGTTCACATCAAGATCCTTGATGTCACCGAGGATACCGTAAGCATATGTACGGTCCTTCACCCATTTCTCCTGAGTAGCCTTCACGTCATCAAAAGTAAGAGTCTGTGCAACTTCGAAGATCTGCTTGATGCGTGGCTCAGTAATGCCGAGTTCGCGGTCATTGAGGTAGCTGTTGAGGATACCCATTCCTGACACTCTTTCAGTCCTGATTCTGCTCACAAGCGCCTCTTTTGCAATGTTGAATGCATTCTCAGACTCAGGCATATCGTTTATGATCTCATCAAAAGCCTCGATAGCTGTCTTCATCTTGTCATTCTGTGTAGCGATGAATGCATAATACATATATGTATCATCCTTGTATGACGGCATAGCAAGTCTTGCGCTTGAAGAATAAGCGAGACCTCGTGCCTCGCGCATCTCCTGGAATACAATGGCGTTCATTCCACCACCGAAATACTCGTTGTAGAGGGTAAGATATGGATCTGCTGCAAGATCGAGCTTCTCACCCCTGTTGGAGTACTGGATGTATCTGATCTGCTTTGCGTCATAAGGAGCGAGATAAACCTTGCTCTTGTCGACA
>JAFYXE010000034.1 GCA_017546275.1 Bacteroidales bacterium
TGACTCAAAGACCAATACATTCTCGGCAATGTACCTCAAGTGGATCGATAAAGCAAATCCTGAGATGCTCGTGCCTGAGTTTGATATGGAAGGTGTGTCAGTGATGGTGAACGGACAGGAGGTGGAGTCAGGAAAGACAGCCGTGTCTTTTGCAGACGACTTCACAGTGAGCGTCGTAGCTGAGGACGGCAGTGCAGTCGAGTACAAGGTGACATTCAACTGCCCTCAGATCAATACCGAACTCCCTGTTCTCCATATGAAGCCGGATTATCTTATCAACAGCAAGGACAATTATGTACAGACATACATCGAGCTTTATGACAAGACTCCGGAGTCGACTGGCGAAGGCTGGTGGGACAGCGCTGAAAAGGGCAAGATCGAGATGCGCGGACGCGGAAACTCTACCTGGGGACTTCCTAAGAAGCCTTTCAGAATGAAGTTTACCGAGAAGTTCAGCCCTATCGGTCTCAACCACGCAAAGGAGAAGAGTTGGGTTATCCTTGCACAGGATATGGACAAGTCTCTCCTCAGAACTCACCTTGCGTTCGAGTATTCACGTATTCTCTTCAATCCGTCTGAGAACTACCACCACGAGAAGGCTGTCCTCTTTACTCCTTGCTCGAAGTTCATCAATGTCTATCTGACTGGTCAGTATTATGACAGTTCGACTGGACGCACAAGGACAATGGACGGCGAGTATCTCGGAGTGTACCAGATGAGCGATCAGGTGCAGCGTGCAGACGGACGTATCGCCGTAGACAAGCTGAAGGCGTCAGATGGTGCGGATCCTGAGAAGATCACAGGAGGATATGTGCTTGAGGCTGACCTCCACGAGGGTAATCATTATACAAACAAGGGCATCAAGTTCACTTACAAGTACCCTGAGGATGATGATTACGACCAGGCTCAGTACAATTACATCTCGAACTATCTGAACGAGGCTGAGGCTGCTCTCTATGGCAGCAACTACAAGGATCCTGAGAACGGATGGAGAAAGTATTTCGATGAGAAGACTCTTGCTGACTTCATCATCATCAAGGAGTTCGTAGGCGACCTTGACGGCTACACAAGTACATATATCTACAAGCGCCGCGGATGCGAGAAGATCTTCTTCGGACCGATCTGGGACTGCGACAAGGGATGGAACAACGACAAGCGTGTTCCTCACTACGAGTACCAGCCGCTCCAGAGCCTTATGATCTATGCCGGCTTCTGGATGCCTCCTTATGTGAGCAACGACTGGTTCCAGCGTCTCTGGACAGACGAGACATTCAGGGCTTTTGTGGCAAAGAGATGGGCTGACAAGAAGGAGGAACTCAAGGCGGTTACCGACAAGGTGCTGACAGAGGTTCCTGAGAATATGGCCAAGGCAATCGAGGCTAACTTCGATGTATGGCCGTTCTATTATCAGTACAGCGGCGAGGCGAATATGCCTGCAAAGGATTATCCTTCGGAAATCCAGCGTATCCGCACTCTCTCAGCAGATCGCGAGGCTCTCCTCGATAGACTTTTCAATCAGTAACATAGCAGAACCCCGAAAGTTTTTATCCAACTTTCGGGGTTCTTGTTCATTTCGGTGTACGCCTCACCGATTGTTTATTCCGGTATGAATGAGATGGCTGTTCCTCCGTGGGCAGCCATTGTTATATCTATGGTGTCAGATGCAGTGACTTTGCGTTTCTCTATCCTGTAACATCTCTTGTCCGGTGCCTGCGTGCCGTCCGGCTGAGTGATTACAGGAGCATCAAGGTCGTCTGCGTAGATTGTAGCCTCGTAAGTTGTTCCAGGCTTGAGGAAGTCCAGAGAAAGGCTGAGCGAGCGTGCATCCGAGTTGGTGCCGGCACCGAGGAAGAAGCGCTCTCCCGCGCGACGTGCGATGACGATATAGTCTCCGATTTCTCCGTCAAGAGCCTCTGACCAGTCGCAGTCCGGATCGTAGTCGCGGAAGAACTGGAATGCCGGATGTCCTTCATAGTTTTCGATGAGGTCGCAGGCCATCTGGAGAGGGGAGTAGAGGATCACCCAGTTTGCTACCTGGCGTGCCAGTGTGGTCTTTATGTAGGTCTTGGAGTTGTCTCCGTTCCAGGCCTCGCGTCCAGGTGTCGCGCAGGCTCTCTCATAATAGATGTCAAACACTCCAGGAGTGTAGTCCATAGGACCGCTGAGCAGTCTGGTGTATGGGATGGTGCAGAGGTGCTCCGAACTGTTGCCGTCGCTCCAGGCGTTCCACTCCATTCCGCGTGCGCCCTCTCTGGTCATCATATTCGGCCAGGTACGGCGGATACCTGTCTCTTTGATAGGCTCGTGTGCATCGATGGCTATCTGGTATTCTGCGGCCTTCTCTACGACCTTCTGGTAGTGCAGGACGCCTCGCTGCGAGTGATGACGGATGCCGTCAGGCATACCTCCAGCGTATCCCGTCTTGATGTAATGGATGCCGAGTGACTTGTATTTCGCGAATGCGTCCTCCATTGCTGCCTCGTATTCGAAGATGCTTCCTCCGGTCTCGTTGTGCATCCAGAGTGAAACGCCCTTTTCTTCGGCATATTTCGCCAACATCTCAAGGTCGAAGTCGGCGTAAGGCTCACAGTAGTTGAAATGCTGGCTGCCTCCCCAGTTTTCCCAACCCTGGTTCCAGCCTTCGAATAGCACGCCTCCGATATTGTTCTCGGCAGCGAAGTCGATATGCTTGAGTGCATTTTCAGTAGTGGCTCCGTGACGTGGTCCCATAGTCCACACCTGTGTTCCGAGGTGCATTCCCCACCATACTCCGACATATTTCTGCGGTTTGATCCAGGAAACGTCCTCGATGGCGCACGGTTCGTTGAGGTTCAGGATGAGTGACGAGTTGATGAGACCGACAGCGTCTTTTGCGATTTGGATGGTTCTCCAGGCTGTGTTGAACTTCGCTCCGGTGCGGGCGAGTGTGCCCTCCGGACGAGGTGCGAGTTCGCTCTTGAAGTTCAGGCTGTCCTGGCGGTAGATGTTCATCTCCGGGAAGTCGTACAGAGCCGCTTCGTGGATGCTTCCGTACACTTCGCCCATCTTGAATGTGTACGGAGTGTTGGCGTTCTCTGTCTCGCTGATCTTCTGCTCGCGGTATGGGAGCTCATATCCGGAGAAGTAGCTTGCAATCGACCAGGATGTGCCGTCCTTGGCAAAGTTGAAGTATGTGTTGTCGCCGATGATGGTCAAGGAGTCTGTGAGAGCGGATGCATCATACTCGTAACGGTATCCGACGCCGTCGTCGAAGGCTCTGAATCTGAGAGTCAGTTTCACACCCTGAGAGTTCTCCATAAGGACAGCCATTTCGTTGTGACGGTCTCTCATCTGCTTGTTTTCTCCCCAAGGCTGTGTCCACTTCTCGTCGACCTTGTTCCTGCGCACTTTCTTTACTGCGAATCCGTCAGTCAGTTCCGCCTCTTCCGCTTCCAGTCCGAGTGCAGATCTGCCGATCACCTCCTGACCGTACGCATTCACGGCATAGTGTGCCTTTCCGTCCTCACCGATAGAGAATTCCACTGTGATCTCCCCGTCAGGTGACACCACCTTGTGTTCTCCTCGAGCTGCTGCTCCTCTTGACAGACCTCTGTCGGCTGCTGTTCCGGCGCAGCCTCCCGACGTGAGCATCGCGGCCGCCAACGCGAACATCGTCATTCCCGCCGCAACTACGGCTCCAATAATCTTCCTGATCTTCATATTATTCTGCATTTCCACAAATATAGCAATGTTTTTCCTCACTCAGTATACTTTTCTTGAGGAGGTTAACGACACCTCTCTTTGTAAGTGTTTGAAATACAATGCGATATAAATGGCGGTGTCGTTAACCTGTCTTTTAAAGCAGGGGTTAACGACGTCAGTGTTTATAAGCTGCTGATTATTAATGTGATAGAAATCAGGGTGTCGTTAACCTATATATCAAAGAAGTTCTTTAAGATAGATAGGATCAAGGTGAATGATTCTTCCTATTTGCTTGATGGAGCATCTGCATTCTTTGCGCAACTCTTTCCCGAGCCGGATTCGCTTCTGGGCATCGAGACGCCTGAGATTTGTAGTGCCGAACATTCTCATACATCGAAGTACGGCCTTTTCTCTAAGTTCAATGTCAGGCAGTCTTACTGAATCCTCGAATCCGAGGCTTCTGTTGATTTCCTCTTCTTTGCCCTGGCCCATAAAGAAGGTGAAACTTTTTGCAGTTCTGAACAGTTTCTCGACAAGTCGGTAGTCTATGTAATTGCCAGGCCAGATAAATCCGGCTGGTGTCACTTTCCAGTCTTCCGGAAGATCCATCTGGGTGCTGAACCTGCGGCAACGTTCTCTGAATGAAAGATCAGAAATCTTAGAGCATCCGGCGATTATCTCATTCATCTTTTCAGGACTTCTGAAATACAGACCTGCGCTCGACCAAGGATAGTCTTCGACACAATAACAGAATCCTGCAGCAATTCCGTTTCTAAGAGCATATGCTATTGAAGTCAGGATATACCTCTCATCCTCCATCGCTTTTATGTCGATGTCTATCTCCTCCAGCTTTTTCCCGGAATATCTGTTGGAATACCATATTCCATATTTGTGTATGAACCGGTCCCGGAATATCAGGCACTCTTCAAGAGTTCCGTAAA
>JAFYXE010000035.1 GCA_017546275.1 Bacteroidales bacterium
ATGCCTGAAGAAATCCAGGTTCTCTGAAGCTGGGCGTTATGGCTTAGCATAGTCAATGCAGCTACCTCCAGAATGATGAAGATAGCTGCACTGATCAAGCCGTATATGATATTGCCTTTGCGCAAGGTTTTATCTCATAAGGAATGTGTAGTTGTCTGTGTTCTTGAGCGCCAGACAAGTACCGCGCGCAACCGCTCTGAGCGGGTCGTTTGCTACGTGGAACGGAATGTTCACCTTCTCTGTGAGACGCTTTGCGAGACCTCTCAGGAGTGATCCGCCACCTGCAAGGTGGATACCGTTCTCCACGATGTCCGAGTAAAGCTCCGGTGGAGTCTGCTCGAGAACGTGAAGGATGCCGGCCTCGATTCTTGCAACCGACTTGTCGAGGCAGTGTGCGATCTCCTGATAAGTGATTGTAGCGTGTACAGGGTGAGCAGTCATAAGGTTAGGACCTGTGATTGCGTATGGCTCCGGTTCGTCACCGTCGAGGTCTGGAATCACGGCTCCGATAGCGATCTTGATCTTCTCTGCTGTGATCTGGCCCACTCTGATGTTGTGCTGCTGACGGAGGTACTGCTGGATGTCGCTTGTGAACACGTCACCAGCCACCTTGATACTGTCCTGGACTACGATACCGCCGAGTGAAATCACTGCGATCTCTGTAGTACCGCCTCCGATGTCAACGACCATATTACCCTTAGGTGCCTCTACGTCGAGACCGATACCGAGGGCTGAAGCCATTGGCTCGTAGATCAGATATACGTCACGGCCTCCTGCGTGCTCTGACGAGTCGCGCACCGCACGGATCTCCACCTCAGTAGAACCTGAAGGGATGCCGACCACCATCTTGATATTAGGTGTGAAGATAGATCTGCGCTTGCTGTTTACCTGCTTGATGAAACCACGGATCATCATTTCTGCAGCGTTGAAGTCTGCGATGACACCGTCCTTCATAGGACGTACTGTCTTGATGCCCGGGTTCTCTCTCTCCTGCATAAGCTTTGCCTTCTGTCCGAGGGCGATAGCCTTGCCGGTGTTGTTGTCGATTGCCACGATACTAGGCTCGTCGAGGACGATCTGATCGTTCTGGAAGATGACGGTGTTAGCCGTTCCAAGGTCCATTGCAATCTCCTGTGTCAATAAAGAAAATCCCATATTTTTATCTGCTGTTATTCCGGTTAATCAAATAGGCCGTAAAATTACAAAAAATAACTTAATTTTGTAGAACAAATTTGCGTTATGGACAGAAAAAAATATGTAATCATTATGGCTGCGGGCAGCGGATCCCGAATGGGAGCTGCTATGCCGAAGCAGTTCATAGAACTGGAGGGCAAAGCCGTGCTCCAGAGAACCATCGAACTCTTTCTCAAGGCCTGCCCGGACATAAAGATCATCACCGTCCTTCCGGAGCAGTTCATCGGCTACTGGAGAGACTATTGCCTTGAAAGGAATTTCATCTGTCCTCAGGTCCTTGTGAAAGGCGGAATCACACGCTTCCACTCTGTCAAGAACGCCCTCGAAAAGGTGCCGGACGGAGCCCTTGTCGCAGTGCACGACGGAGTCCGTCCGCTGGTCTCTGAAAACCTCGTCAAAGAGATGTTTTCGAAGGCTGAAAATGTGCCGGGACTCATACCTGTGATCCCTTGCGTAGATACAATGAAAGTTCTCAATACCGTCAAGGAAAAAGACGGAACAGAGACTCTTGTAACCGCTGAAGGTCAGACAGTTGACCGTTCTGTCCTCTTCGGTGCGCAGACCCCTCAGATCTTCCAGTCCGAAGTCATCAAGGAGGCATATTCACAGCCTTACGACACAGCCTTTACTGACGACGCATCAGTGGTCCTTAAATACGGAAAAAACCTCTCATACCATATCGGCGAGAGGTTTAATATAAAGATTACGACTCAGGATGATCTCATCCTGGCGAAAGCTATTCTTTCTCTTTGTGATGCTTCTTCACGCTAGCTGAAAAGCTGGTGTTCTGATACTCCTTCACCCATACCTGACGCTCGATCGCCTGGTCGAGTGAGATCTGTGTCTCTGTCTGCTGAACATACGGGATCTTCTGGATCGTGTTCAGGAGGATCTGCATAAGGTGATCGTGGTCAAAGCAGAAGATCTTGATGAGGAGGTTGTGCTTTCCGGTTACGAAATGACACTCCACTACTTCTGAAATGTTCTTGAACGCCGCGATTACCTCAGGGTACTTGTTAGCCTCGGAAAGCGATACACTTACAAATGCACACACGTTCAGGCCGAGCGCCTGAGGCTTTACAAGGAGGCGGGAGCCGGTGATGACTCCGTTTGACTCGAGTCTTTTAACTCGCTGGTGGATAGCTGCTCCGGATACATTACACTCGCGTGCAATCTCCAGGAAAGGCATTCTTGCGTTCTTCACGAGGAACGAAAGAATCTTCTGATCGATCTGGTCTAACTGATAAGTTGACATAGCAGGTAATGATTTATAACGTTTCCGGCCGCGAATATAATGACAAAATATCATTTGTCAACATTCGCGGCCGGAAAAATATCATTTCGTAATATTATTTGCGTCTTTTCTTTCGTCCTGTAGGCTCAGAGGTGCTGATGATCTCCTTACACTTCTCTTCCGTAAGGGTAACAGGATCTGTTCCCTTAGGGATCTTGTAGTTGCTTCCGTTGTGCTTGATGTACGGTCCGTAGCTGCCGTCGATCACCTGGATGTCGCTCTCCTGGTACTCTGCGATGATGCCACCTGTCTTCTTGCTGTTGCTCTCGTCGATGAGCTTGATGCAGGACTCGAGATCGATCTTCAGCGGGTCAGTGCCGCGTGGAAGAGAGATGTTCTTGTCGCCGTATTTGATGTATGGACCGAAACGTCCCTTTGTACAGATGATGTCGATGCCCTCGAACTGGCCCACAGTGCGCGGAAGTTCGAAAAGCTTGAGCGCATCCTCGAGCGTGATGCTCTCGATAAGCTGGCCAGGAGCAAGGCTCGCATACTGCTTGTTGTCTCCGTCGCCCTTCTGTACATATGGACCATACTGGCCGAAACGTGCCACGAGCGGCTGTCCGTCCTTAGGATCCACACCGAGATCACGGCTTACGTGGCTGTACTCCTTGTTGCTGAGAGTCTCCTGTACCTTCGAGTGGAAGTCTCCATAGAACTCGCTGATCACGCTGTTCCATACCATCTCGCCGTCCGCGATCTTGTCGAAATCCTTCTCCACGTTAGCTGTGAAGCTGTAGTCGAGGATTGTCTCGAAGTTCTTCACGAGGTAGTCTGTCACGATCATTCCGATGTCCTGTGGAAGGAGGCGTCCCTTCTCTGCTCCGACTGTCTCGGTCTTTGCAGAAGCCTTCACGACGCCCTTCTTGAGTTCAAGGTTTGTGACACTGTGCTTCTCGCCGGTCTTGTCTCCCTTGACGATGTAGCCGCGTCCCTTTGTAAGTGTAGAGATCGTAGGTGCATATGTAGACGGACGTCCGATTCCGAGTTCCTCGAGTTTCTTCACGAGTGTCGCCTCCGAATATCTTGAAGGAGCCGAAGTGAACTTGCACTCTGCTGTGATGCCCTTCTCGAACATCTTGTCGCCGATCTTCATCTCGGGAAGGATGGTCATCTCGTCGTCCTGTGCAGGCTCGTCAGTGCTTTCGATATAGAGCTTGAGGAAGCCGTCGAACATTACCTGGCTGGCCTGTACGTTGAACTTCTCCTCGCCCTTGTCCGACGACACCTTGATGTCTGTCTTGAGGATGCTCGCGTCAGCCATCTGTGATGCTACAGTACGCTTCCAGATCAGTTCGTAGAGCTTCTTCTCCTGAGGAGTTCCCTCGATTGTGGAATTCTCGATATATGTAGGACGGATGGCCTCGTGCGCCTCCTGTGCGCCCTTTGCCTTGGTCTTGTACTGTCTTACCTTAGAATATTCCTCTCCGAAATTCTCGCAGATGAACTTCTTTGCAGTGTTGATTGCGAGAGAAGAAAGGTTTGTCGAGTCGGTACGCATATAGGTGATGAGTCCGTGCTCGTAGAGTCTCTGAGCGATGCTCATAGTCTGGCTTACAGAGAGTCTGAGCTTTCTTGAAGCCTCCTGCTGAAGAGTAGATGTAGTGAAAGGTGCCGCAGGAGTTCTTGTTGCGTCCTTCTTCTCGATCTCCGAGATTGTGAACTCCGCTCCGATGCATCTTTCGAGGAAGGCGCGTGCGCTCTCCATATCCGGGAATCTTCTGTCGAGAGTCGCCTTTACGAGGGTCTTCTCAGGAGTTCCTTCCGGATGGAAGAATGCGTCTACCTTATAATATTGTTCGTTGCTGAATGCGAGGATCTCTCTTTCGCGGTCAACGACAAGACGGAGAGCCACTGACTGAACTCGTCCTGCGGAGAGCTTCGGCTGGATCTTTCTCCAGAGTACCGGCGAGAGCTCGAAGCCTACGAGGCGGTCGAGCACACGGCGTGCCTGCTGTGCATTCACAAGGCTCATATCGATGCTGCGTGGATTCTCGATTGCGTTGAGGATCGCGTTCTTCGTGATCTCGTGGAATACGATTCTCTTAGTGTTTTCGTCCTTGAGTCCGAGTGTCTCGAACAGATGCCAAGAGATGGCCTCTCCCTCGCGGTCCTCATCGGATGCAAGCCATACGGTCTTTGCCTCCTTTGCAGCCTTCTTGAGGTCGGCTACCACCTTCTTCTTGTCGGCCGGGATCACGTATTCCGGCTTGAAGTCGTCTTCAACATCAATGCTGAGGCCGTTGTCCTGCAGGTCGCGTATATGTCCGAAACTTGATTTTACGATGAAATCCTCTCCGAGGAACTTCTGTATTGTGCCGGCTTTTGCCGGAGACTCGACGATTACTAGATTCTTTCCTTCCTTCATTATCATTACTCCTCTTTTTCAAAAGAAAGTGCAAAGTAAGGCACAAACGGGGCAAATTTCCAAATTTTGTTGCTATTTTTGTGGGTTTATAAGAAATAAGGACATTATGACAGACGCGACTAAAAAGAAAATAATCAGGTGGTTCTGGGTGCTTTTCTCCCTTCCGATTCTGGGTGCTTTCGGCACAATCGGACTTGTCTGGGCTCTTGCTGACATTCCTTCTTTCGAGGAACTCGAAAGCCCTGACAGCAACCTTGCCACTCAGGTATTGGCGGACGACGGAAAGACCATCCTCTCTACATTCCATATAGAGAACCGTTCGTACGTCACCTTCGACGAACTCTCTCCGAACCTCGTCTATGCAGCAGTCGCGACAGAGGACGTGAGATTCTACCAGCACTCCGGCATCGACTTCAAGAGTCTCGGCCGAGTTGCATTCAAGACCCTCCTCGGAGGCGACTCCAGCCAGGGAGGTGGCAGTACCATCACCCAGCAGCTTGCGAAGACCCTCTATCCTCGTGCTGACGTAAGCAGCAGGATACCGGGTATGTCTATGGTCAAGATGGTCGTGATCAAACTCAAGGAGTGGGTCACTGCCGTAAAACTTGAGCGCAGCTACACCAAGGACGAGATCATCACTATGTATATGAACCAGGTCTTCTTCGGCAGCAACGCCTACGGTATCAAGGCTGCAGCCCAGACCTTCTTCGCCAAGGCTCCGTCAGATCTTACAGTCGAGGAGGCGGCGACGCTTGTGGGAATGGTCAACAAGCCTACAAGATACAACCCTGCGCTCAACCCGGACAAGTCTCTCGTGAGAAGAAACTTCGTGATCTCCCAGATGGAAAAGGCCGGCTACCTCACAAAGGCACAGCGCGACTCCATCCAGCTCGAGCCTATCACCCTTTCTTACCAGGTACAGGATCATACAGCCGGTTCAGGTCTGTATTTCAGAGATATGCTCCGCCGCGTTATGAATGCGGACGAGCCTAAGCGTTCGTCATACAGCCAGTACGAGGACTTCGTTGTCGACTCGCTCCTTTGGGCTGACGACGAGCTTTACGGATGGCTCAACAAGAACGTGAAGCCTGACGGAACAAAGTATGACATCTACAGAGACGGTCTCAGGATCTACACTACCATCAATCCTAAGATGCAGAGATATGCTGAGGAGGCTGTGAAGCAGCACCTCGGTTCGGATATGCAGAAGAGGTTCTTCCGCGAGATGAGATGGAAGAACAATGCTCCTTTCGATGATGAGGTGGAGAAG
>JAFYXE010000036.1 GCA_017546275.1 Bacteroidales bacterium
AATGCATTGATGTTTGCGAGAGCCTCGTCGATGCACTTCTCTACGACCGGCCAGTTTGCGTCGGTGATGACATCCTGCTTCTTCACGTCCATAACCTCAGGCATACGGAGAATTGTTGCGATGAGGTCGTTAGGATTGTTGATCTGAAGGCTTGAAGTTCCGACCTGCTTTGCGAGTTCGCTGATCTGCTGGTAGTACTCCATTGCAAGGGCTATGTTGATCTTCTTTGCGCTGTCTGCAGCGTTAGGCTCGTAAGTGACGAAGAAGTCGATATTTCCGCGTGAAAGTGAAGCGGCAATCTTCTGACGTACTGTCATCTCCTTGTCCTTAGGGAGCATAGATGTTTTCAGGCTGATGTCAGCTGTCTTTCCGTTCAGTGAACGTACCTCTACTGTGATCTTGCCTGTTTCGAGAATCGCCTCGGCCTTGCCGTAGCCAGTCATTGATTTTATCATAGTGCCTTTGTTTTCGTGTTTGGAGGTGCAAAAATACAAAATTACCGCAAAAATCCCACTTCTAACGTGCCTGGATATATGCCAACCAGTGAATTGCAGCTACGAGCGATGCATTCCAGTTGATGGCTATCTCGTTGGATGCATATGATGGCATTATATCCATATATGATTCGTCTGGGTAGTCAGAGTCGTATTTCTTCACTTCGATGATATCGTTCTGGTCTGGGTTTGGTCCTCCGACGAGAAGTCCCGGGATAGGGGCTTCGACGCCGTCTGAATGGCAGAGTCGGCTGTGAGGGAACATCGGGCTTTTAGTGCCGAAACCAGTTACGTAGCAGTATCCTGTGGCGTTCTGACCAAGGATGTAGTTGACATTTCTATGTGCGTTCACGAGATATTTCTCGTCGCCTGTAACCTCGTATGCATATAGGAAGCAGATTGCCTGGTCACAGAATGATGATGAGCATCCCCACAGGAATTCATCAGGCTTGTTGCCGTATGAGTTGTTGAAGCAGGAACCTTCAACGTCGAGTATGGTTGCGTCACAGTATTCAAGAAGCATAGCCTTACAACTGTCGATGATTTCCTGCTCTTCTGCTGTTATGCAATAAGGTTTGCCGAAAAGATCCTTGCCCCAGAACGGCTTGTATGCAAGCATACGTTTTTCATATTGGAGCCAGTTGAAAATACCAAGCGGCGCCACATATCCCCAAGACATAAGCTTGAAGCTTTCAGGGAAGTACTGCTTGACATCCTCGAGATATTCCGCCTTTTTGGTGGCGAGGTACAGGCTTGAAGCCGCCCAGAAGAACTCGTCGTCTGCACTGAAATCGCCGTATGCGCCTGTAGTGATGTCTGGATCATATGCCTCGTTTATCTTCTCCTGGAAATACAGCGCATCCGGATGTGCCTTTGCCCAGGCATATGCCGCTTCAGCCTTGTCATATCTCTCCTTGTATATACGGGCATTGATATCGCAGTTGATCCAAGCCATACTGTTCAATCCGGCCATAGAGCAGAGAGAACCGGCAAAGTCTAGGGCTGCAGTAACAGATTTCTGTACTACATAACGCTGCTGACGGCATTCGACAGGAGCAATGAATCCCTCGAAATTCGGAGTGGTGAGCTTGTGGTATACGCCGCCGTCTTCAGGGTCCTGCATAGTCCACATCCATTCCTCATTGTATGATAACTCCTCGAATATAGGCTCATATATCTTCTGAGTATTTCGTGTATACTCGCCGTAATCTATATCTTTTGTTTCCCAATCATATTGCTCCGGGAACATCAGGAACGCCTCTGCCATCAGACCGAGTGAGTAGCCTGAGTTGACGATGTATTTATTGTAGTCACCGGCGTCGTACCATCCTTTAGGTGAGGAGATTACGCTGCCCTCTGGACGCGACTCCGATGATGCGCTTGCGTGGATGAGAACCTCTGTGTCCGGATGTCCTCCTTTGCGTGCCCACTGGCCTGCGATCTTCGGATCAAGGTCCATTCCGCTGCGCTGATGGTAGAAAGCTGTCAATGCTGCCTGTGCGAGTTCTTCATATGCGGCAGGGGAGACTGTGAAATCAGCGGTTGCATTGCCTGCCTTGACTGTATATGTGCCTGGCTCAGTGATCTCGCTGAAGTCGAAGATCCTTCGCTCCTTGCCGGACCACGGTGATACTGCACTGCGAAGTTCTGCTCCTTCCCAGACCTTCTCGTCTGTGCCGGCTTTGTAGATTTCGATCTTTTCACACAGATTGCTCTGTTCCAATGTAAGTGTCTTCTCCTGGTCAGGGTAGAAACCTACCTGATTGATTCTGATGCTTTCCTTGTCTGCAGGAGCACTGCAGGCGCATACTGTTGCGAGGATGAGTGCCGGGAAGAATGCGATGGATTTCATAGTGATATTCAGTGTTATTTGGCTACATAGTCATTGAATACCCAAATCTACAAAATAATATTGGAATCTGTCCAAGCGTAGAATAAATTCTTCTGGCATAGGGATGTATGCTGAAAATTTCGTATATTTGCCCGATTATTGGCAAATAGTAAACTGGATTGCCCAGTTTCATTGATTGAAATATAATTACCAAAGATATGGAAGAGGTAAACAAGGAAGTAACTGAGACCAGAAATCTCAACTTTTTGGAAGAAATCATTGAGGCGGATCTCGCCAGCGGAAAGCACGAATCTATTATGACACGCTTCCCGCCTGAACCGAACGGATACCTTCACATCGGACACGCGAAGAGTATCTGCATCAACTTCGGACTCGCTAAGAAATACGGCGGAAAGACAAATCTCCGCTTCGACGATACAAACCCGGTAAAGGAGGATACAGAGTACGTAGATTCTATCAAGGAAGATATCAAGTGGCTCGGTTTCGAGTGGGAGAACGAGCGCTATGCTTCTGACTACTTCGATCAGCTCTATGAGTGGGCTGAGGAGCTCATCAAGAAGGGCCTTGCTTATGTAGACGACCAGACACAGGAGGAGATCCGTGCCGGCCGTGGTACAGTTCAGGTGCCAGGTACTGAGAGCCCATACCGTAACAGAAGTGTAGAGGAGAATCTCCAGCTCTTCCGTGAGATGCGTGACGGCAAGTACGCAGAGGGCGAGAAGGTGCTCCGTGCGAAGATCGATATGGCACACCCTAATATGCTCTTCCGCGACCCTCTCCTTTATCGTATCATCCACGCACACCACCACCGTACAGGTGACAAGTGGTGCATCTATCCGATGTACGACTACGCGCACGGACAGTCAGACAGTATCGAGAACATCACTCACTCGATCTGTACTCTCGAGTTTGACGTTCACCGTCCTCTCTATGACTGGTTCATCGAGAAGCTCGGCATCTTCCCTTCACACCAGTATGAGTTCGCAAGACTTAACCTTACATACACAGTTATGTCAAAGCGTAAGCTCCTCGAACTCGTGAAGAACAACTTCGTTAACGGTTGGGATGACCCACGTATGCCGACCATCTGCGGTATCCGCCGCCGTGGTTACACTCCGGAGTCAATGCGTATGTTCGCAGAGAAGGTGGGTGTAGCAAAGCGTGAGCAGCTCATCGACCTCCAGCTTATGGAGTGGTGCGTTCGTCAGGATCTCAATGAGCGTGCAAACCGTTATATGGTAGTTCAGGACCCAGTGAAGCTTACTATCACAAACTGGGAGCCAGGCAAGGTAGAGTGGTTCGATGCACCTCTTAATCCAGCTGATCCTGAAGGACCATCACGCAAGGTTCCTTTCACTGGCGAGGTTTACATCGAGAGAAACGACTTTATGGAGGAGCCGCCTAAGAAGTATTTCCGTCTCAAGCCAGACGGAGAGGTTCGTCTCAAGTATACATACATCGTGAAGTGCCAGGAGGTTGTCAAGGACGCCGAGGGCAACATCATCGAGATCAAGTGTACTTACGATCCTACATCCAAGCCAGGAGCAGGCGAGTGGAGATCAGTCAAGGGTACAATCCACTGGGTATCTACACAGCACGCCAAGGAGCTTGAGCTCAGACTTTACGACAAGCTCTTCACAGAGGCTCAGATGGGTCAGATTCCAGAGGGACAGGACTATAAGAGCTATCTCAACCCAGAGTCGCTTGTCATCGCAAAGGGTTATGCTGAGCCAGCTCTCCTCGAGGACAACTCAGGTATCGCAGTTCAGTTCGAGCGTGTAGGATACTTCTTCAAGGATCCTGATTCGACAGCTGACCACTTCGTATTCAACAAGACAACAGCTTTGAAGGACAGCTTCAAGTTCTAGTCTGATCAATAAAAAAAACGGCCGGTAGCTTTTAAACTACCGGCCGATTTTTTTTTATTGGTGTATTCCCTAGATGAAGATATACTTGAGTATGAACAATACTGCAAGGACATACATTGTAGGAGTGAGCTTTTCGAATTTTCCGCAAGCCATATTGAATACAACGTATGAGATCATTCCGATAAGGATACCTGTAGAAATCGAATAGCTGAGCGGCATAAGGATGATGCAGATGAATGCAGGGAGAGCCTCTGTCATATCATCGAATGGGATTCGGATGACAGGTTCAAGCATCATAAGACCGATGATGATAAGTACAGGTGCGATAGCTGCTGCAGGAATAGAAAGGAAGAGTGGAGAGAAGAACAATGCTACTGCGAAGCAGCAGGCGATAGTGAAGGCTGTAAGACCTGTACGGCCACCCTGTGCAACTCCTGAAGCACTCTCTACATATGTAGTTGTAGTAGATGTACCGAGGATTGCACCTGCTGTTGTAGCGATAGCATCAGCCATAAATGCCTCCTTGATCTTCTTCACTGAACCGTCCTCGTTTACAAGGCCAGCCTTTGTACATACACCCACGAGCGTTCCTACTGTGTCGAACATATCGATGAAGAGGAATGTGAATACAACAATTAACATATCGATAGAAAGTACGTGTTCCCACTCGAACTTGCAGAAGATCGGATCGATTGGTGCTGGTGAAGAAAGAACGCCCTGGAACTCTGTAACTCCCATAGGAATACCGATGGCTGTAGTCACGAGGATACCGATGAGCATAGCTCCTCTGATCTTCTTCATATAAAGGAAACCTGTGATGATGAGTCCGATCATTGCTAGGAGAGGGGAACCTGA
>JAFYXE010000037.1 GCA_017546275.1 Bacteroidales bacterium
CCTTGCAGAGCAGGTATCTCATATGATGACAAGATACTGATGCTCGGCAGCTGTTTTTCCGACAACATCGGAGCACAGCTCCGTGACCTCGGATTCAACGTATGCGTGAATCCGTTCGGCACACTATACAATCCGGCATCCGTCCTCGCTGCAGTAAGGCGTCTTTCCAGCGGCACTCCGTTCACAGAGGAAGACTGCGTAGAAATCGGCGCAGGCGACGGAAGAATCTGTTCATTCAGCCATCACACATCCTTCGCAAAGGCTTCCGTTGCAGAATTCATCGAGAACGCCAACGCCAGACTGGATGAAGCCTGCGAGTTCTTCAGGGGATGCAACAAGGTAATCATCACCTTAGGTACAGCCTGGTGCTACAGACATCTGGAAAGAGGTCATATCGTATCAAACTGCCTGAAACGTCATCCGAAAGAGTTCGAAAGAGAGCTTCTTTCCGTGGATGAGACTGCGGCTGCCCTAAACGAGATAATGAAGCTCTGCCCTGGACGAGACTTCATCTTCACAGTAAGTCCTATACGACACTTCAAGGACGGAGCACACGGCAACCAGATCAGCAAATCTACGCTTCTGCTCGGCATCAACAATGTGGACGCCGACTATTTCCCTTCATATGAGATAGTTATGGATGAGCTCCGCGACTACAGGTTCTATGCTGAAGATATGTGCCATCCGACCCTGCAGACAGTGAACTACATCAGGGAACGATTCTTGGAATGGGCACTTCCGGCAGCGGAAAAGGACAGGCTTACAGAAAACATACGTGCTCTTAAGCACAGCAGGCACATAGCAGGCTGATTTGCAGATAAGTGAAATTTAAGTAACTTTGGCCCCGAATGAAGAAGATCCTTTCATATATTACTGCATTGCTGTTGGCGACAACAGCTCTTGTGTCGTGCAGTGCCGGGGATTTCGTCGTCAACGCTGACGCTCCGCCGGCATCTGATATGGTGACAGATGAAAGGGCAATCATCATCAGCGGCATCGTTTCCGACATCACAGCAGATACTCCTCTTGAGGGAATCTCAGTATTTGTAAGACTCTATCTTCAGGACAACCCGGAAGCAGCCCCTATCTTTTCAGACGAAGCATATACCGACAACAACGGTATATTCATAGTACGTACCGGAGGATCCTATGAGCCTATCCTCTGCGTTCTGACAGTCGAGGACAGCGAAGATATCTATGAAAGCCAGACAAGGCAGATTATGATTTCCTGGGACAGCACCTCATTCGACTACGAGTCGAACACATTCGTAATGAACGATTGCAACTTCCAGTTAAACAAAAAAGCCGAATAGTATGAAGATCAAGAACATAGCAGCCATATCGCTTCTTGCGGGCTTACTGACTTCCTGTTCGGCGGGAATGGTTATGGACCCGGCGGGAGATGCATATTTTGAAGAAATGCTCACACTGATGGGTGTCGTATCTGATGAGGATGGCAATCCCATCAACCATATAAAGGTAACTGTAGAATGCGACGGATACGAGCTCGTGAACACAGTCTACACATCTGCAAAAGGAAGATTCTATTCCTTCATTGATACATACGGCAAGGAATACCCCATCATTCTAGACATTACAATAGAAGATGTGGACGGAGAGAACAACGGTGGTCTTTACGAAACTCTGACAGACAGAATAACAATTCTTGAAGACTACATTTCAAACGGCACTGTAGAAGCTACTTACCGTTTGACTCGCGCCACTCTTTAGGGGAACATCCCACAATCTTGACGAACTGTCTATGGAAATTTGACTTATCGCTGAAGCCAGACGCTTCGGCGATAATGCTTGTAGAGGCATCCACATTCTCCAGAAGGAGTCTCTTTGCCTCCTCAACGCGAAGATTTGTTCTCCACGATCTGAAGTCAATACCCATCTTGGTAGTGAAATAAAGATGGAGGATTTCCTTTGAGGTGTGGAGCTCATCCGCAATCTGATCACGGGTCTTGTCATATTCTCTGAACCCTTTTTCTCTGACCCATTTGTGGAGCGCCCTTTCGAGCTTTGCAAACTCTACTTCAGTGTACTCAGGAAGCGAAACCTCCTCTACTTCCGCACCTTTCTTTCTTCCGCGTCTTGCATTTCTCTTTCTTCTCTCATCGATCTTTCTCATAAGGTCCTGACCGGAAAGAGCCTTATAGGCGAATGCGTCAAGCATCACCTTGTGGCTTCCGATAAATGAGATGTAATTCGCTGTGAAGTAGAGCATAAAGATCGCATACCAGATGACGTAGATCTTCATAAAGTTACGTGGAAGCTTCATATACACCAGAACGAAGACCTGGGTAAGCATCATAATCACGTAACAGAATCTGACCCATTTGAGTCGTTTGTCTTCCTCCTCATCATAGTACTGCTCCACCTTGCGCACACACTTCCTGTACACTCTGCGGAAAAGTATGATGTGTATACAGCTGTGGAAAAGGAAAAGAACGATGCAGGCAATGAAGATCGCCGGTCTGAGCCAGGTTCCCTCCCACCAGAAAGATCTCATCAGGAGGCAGCTCATCACCGTAAGTATGACTATGTTGAGATAGAATTTGTCCTTGTCGATGAAATTCTCCTCGATTACATTCATCAACGAATAGGAAAGAATGGCCGACGATATCGCTGTCACGACAAACATCATAAGAGATGTGAAGCTGTCGAAGTTAGCAAGACCCGAATAGTTCAGATTCACCATCATAACCAGTGCGCATATATAATACGACACCGCCATAGTATTCTTGGCGTTGGAAATCTTGCGTGAGTAATCTGTGTCCGGAACCTTGATGAGGAGAAGAAGGGATCCCAGGACAATAGACGTGATGATTGTAACGAGGAGACAGAGTTCTGTAGTTAGAACGAAGTCTGACAGGCCAAACATTTGTGGAGAAAAGAATTTATTCGTTTTATATAAAAAGCTGCCGGCTTGTGTGAGGGCCGGCAGCTTGAATATTCTGTTCCGGAATTACCAGCCGAGAACGTAAGAGAAGATGAGAGGTGCAACGATTGTAGCATCTGACTCTACGATGAAACGTGGAGTGTCTACATCAAGCTTACCCCAAGTGATCTTCTCGTTAGGAACTGCTCCTGAGTAAGAACCGTAAGAAGTTGTACAGTCTGAGATCTGGCAGAAGTATGCCCAAAGTGGAACATCTGGCCAAGCGAGGTCCTGAGCCATCATAGGAACTACACAGATTGGGAAGTCACCTGCTGTACCTCCACCGATCTGGAAGAATCCTACGCCCTGTCCGCCGCAGTTCTCACGATACCACTCAGTAAGGAAGATCATTGTCTCGATACCGTTCTTGATCATATTTGGCTCGAACTCGCCGCTGATACAGTGTGCAGTGTAGATGTTGGCTGTTGTACAGTCCTCCCAAGCCGGAACGATGATAGGAATGTTCTTCTCACAAGCTGCAAGCACCCAGCTGTCCTTAGGGTCGATCTCGTAGTACTGCTCGAGAACGCCGCTGCGGAGGAGCTTGTAGATAACCTCCCAAGGGAAGAGTCTCTCGCCTGTAGCCTTCATCTCGTTCCATACGTCGAGAAGGTGATCCTCAAGGCGACGGAATGCCTCCTCCTCAGGAATACAAGTGTCAGTTACACGATTCATATGCTTCTCAAGAAGCTCCTTCTCCTGCTCTGGAGTGAGGTCTCTATAGTTTGGAACTCTGTAATAGTGGTTGTGAGCCACGAGGTTCATAATATCCTCTTCGAGGTTGTTTGCCGAGCAAGATACGATCTGGATCTTGTCCTGACGGATCATCTCTGCGAGTGAAAGGCCGAGCTCTGCAGTTGACATTGCTCCTGCCATAGCAAGCATCATCTTGCCACCTTTGTTCATATGCTCGTCATATGCCTTTGCAGCGTCAACGAGAGCTGCAGAGTTGAAATGACGATAGTGATGCGTAATGAACTGTGAAATAGGTCCTTTTTCCATATTACTATATTATTTAAAAGTTTTGTCAGTTAGTTGGATTCTCACTCCAAACTGCGAAATTACGGAATTTTTCGCTATTTTTGCAATCGTTTTTCCTACATTTTGGAAAAACGGACGACACTTAACAGGAATACAGTATATAAGATGCTTGATATCAATACAATAGAGAAACTGGACAGAATAGCGACTCCGTTCTATTACTACGATATGGACCTGTTCCGCAAGACCGTGAACACGGCTGCTGAGCTTGCCTCCAAGTACAGGCTGAAGGTTCATTACGCAGTAAAGGCGAA
Organism: Bacteroidales bacterium; assembly: GCA_017546275.1. GTDB lineage: Bacteria > Bacteroidota > Bacteroidia > Bacteroidales > UBA932 > Cryptobacteroides. The sequence goes on from JAFYXE010000037.1 coordinate 4,240, forward strand.
TGTGGAGAGAAGACTGCTGGAGTACATCAGCGGCATAGGCTTCGGAGCTGACTGCGTCAGCGGAAACGAAGTGCTTCACGCCCACGACTGCGGCTTCCCTGCTGAAAAGATCGTATACGCAGGAGTCGGAAAGAGCGACAAGGAGATCTACAACGCCCTGAAGCTCGGAATCGAGGCATTCAACTGTGAGTCTCTTCAGGAGATCTTCGTCATCAACGAGATGGCGCACATCCACAAGATGAAGGCCAACGTATCTGTCCGCATCAACCCTGACATTGACGCTCATACACACAAATATGTGACTACCGGTCTTTATGAAAACAAGTTCGGTATCTCACAGCACGAGTTCGACAAACTCATCGACATTCTCCAGAAGTGCGAGCACATCAACTTCATCGGCCTTCACTTCCACATCGGATCACAGATCACCAGAGTGGACGAGGTATTCGCCCTCGAGTGCAAGAGAGTGAACGAGATCGTGGCATACTTCGAGCGCAACGGACTCAAGGTGCAGAACATCAACCTCGGTGGTGGACTCGGAGTGGATTACGACGATCCTGACGGAAGCGCGATTCCGGAGTTCGAGACCTGGTTCAGGACAATCGCAGAGAACATCGAGCGCCGTGAGGACCAGACAGTGCACGTGGAGCCGGGCCGTTCGCTCGTGGCACAGTGCGCGACACTCATCTCGAGAGTGCTTTTCGTCAAGAGCGGAGAGACCAAGAACTTCCTCATTATGGATGCAGGTATGAACGACCTCATCAGACCTGCGCTTTACGGTGCATACCACAAGATCGAGAATCTTTCAGCATCACAGAGAACGTTCTACCCTACCCACCAGGCATACGACATCGTGGGTCCTGTCTGCGAGTCCAGCGACGTATGGGGAGCAGGACGACTTCTGCCGCTCAGCGTGAGAGGCGACCTTATGGCTATCCGAAGCACAGGAGCATACGGACAGGTGATGGCCAGCCGTTACAATATGAAGGATCTTGCGCCGTCAGTATTCAGCGATGCACTCGATGAAGCGCCGCAGGTTGTGGATTACTTTGAATAATAGAATAATACAATATGTTTGAGAATTTAACCGAAAGACTTGAGAGATCGTTCAAGATCATCAAGGGTGAAGGAAAGATCACCGAGATCAACATTTCAGAGGCGATGAAGGACATCCGTCGCGCCCTCCTGGACGCCGACGTGAGCTACAAGATAGCAAAGCAGTTCTGCGATGACGTAAAGAAGAAGGCTATCGGACAGAACGTCCTCACAGCAGTGAAGCCGCAGCAGATGATCGTGAAGATCGTTCACGACGAGCTCGCAGCCCTTATGGGAAGCGAGGCTTCTGATGTAAACCTCAAGGGTTCTCCTGCAGTTGTGCTCGTTGCCGGTCTCAACGGTTCCGGTAAGACCACTTTCTCAGGAAAGCTCGCGTTGAACATCAAGAGCAAGCGTGGTATGAAGGTCCTCCTCGCAGCCTGCGACTATTTCCGTCCTGCAGCGATCGACCAGTTGAAGGTGCTCGGTCAGCAGATCGGAGTGGAGGTATACTCTGAGGATGGCGTAAAGGATCCTATCCAGATCGCTCAGAATGCAATCAAGAAGGCAAAGGCTGAGGGTTACTCTGTAGTGATCGTCGATACAGCCGGACGTCTTGCTGTAGACCAGGAGCTTATGGATGAGATCTCAGCACTCCATACTGCAGTTCAGCCTACCGAGACTCTCTTCGTTGTGGATGCGATGACCGGTCAGGATGCTGTGGAGACAGCAAAGGCATTCAACGACAGACTCGACTTTGACGGAGTCGTGCTTACCAAGATGGACGGTGACACCCGCGGTGGTGCCGCTCTCTCTATCAAGGCAGTAGTCGGCAAGCCGATCAAGTTCGTCAGCACAGGTGAGAAGATGGAAGCACTCGATGTGTTCCACCCATCACGTATCGCAGACCGAATCCTCGGAATGGGTGACGTAGTTTCCCTCGTGGAGAAGGCTCAGGAGCAGTTCGACGAGGCTCAGGCACGCGAACTCAAGAAGAAGCTCGCAAAGGACCAGTTCACTCTCTGGGATTTCTACAATCAGATCCAGCAGATCAAGAAGATGGGTAACATCAAGGATCTCGCATCTATGATTCCAGGTATGGGCAAGGTGCTCAAGGATGTGGATATGGACAACAACTCATTCAAGAGCATCGAGGCTATCATCCTCTCAATGACTCCATACGAGCGTGAGCATCCTGAGTGCCTCAACGGAAGCCGCCGCAAGAGAATCGCTGACGGTTCAGGTACTTCACTCCCTGAGGTGAACAAGCTCATCAAGCAGTTCGAGGGTACACGCAAGATGATGAAGACCGTTATGGGAGCCAATATGGGCAATATGATGAAAGGCTTCGGCCGCCGCAGATAATCCCCTTTCGCGGTACGATAAATATCGAGTGTGCGCGAAGTGACAATTTTCAGTCACTTTACGCACACTCTCTTTTTATAATTTACTATATATCAAAGCATTAGAGCAAGCCACTGTGCGCGAAGTGACTGTATTTTGTCACTTCGCGC
>JAFYXE010000038.1 GCA_017546275.1 Bacteroidales bacterium
ACCTTGCGTGCGCAGAGCTCAGTGTTGAAGAACTGAACGATGTCGCGTGCGAGTACGTCTACGTTGTCGTCGTCGTTACCGAACATTGGGAATGCACCCTCGATGTCGAAGCCCTCAGTGAGACCCTCAGCGTTGCGGCGTGCAGTTACCTTTGCGTGCTTGATAGCTGAGAGTGAGTCAGCTACGATTGAAAGACCAGCTACACCGTATGCGAGGTTGATAGTAGGGTTTGTGTCAATGAACGCCATCTGAGATCTCTCATAGTCATACTTGTCGTGCATAAAGTGGATGATGTTCATTGTGTCGTTGTAGACGCGAGCTACCTCGTGGAGTACCTTCTTGTAGTTCTCCATTACCTCGTCGAAGTCGAGAACGTCGCTCTGGAGAGGTTTGATACCCTCAACCATAAGTGTACCTGTGTTCTCGCAACGTCCTGCGTTGAGTGCAAGGAGGAGAGCCTTGGCGAGGTTAGCACGTGCTCCGAAGAACTGGATTGACTTACCGATTGCCTGGTATGATACGCAGCAAGCGATACCGTAGTCGTCGCAGCCTCTTACCTTACGCATAAGTGAGTCGTTCTCGTACTGAACTGAGCTTGTGTCGATAGAAACCTTAGCGCAGAACTCCTTGAAACCTGCTGGAAGCTCTGGGTGCCAGAGAACTGTCATATTTGGCTCTGGTGCTGGTCCGAGGTTGTAAAGAGTCTGGAGGAAACGGAATGAAGTCTTTGTTACCTTGCTCTTTCCACCTGTGAAACGGCCTCCGATTGCCTCAGTGATCCAAGTAGGGTCGCCGGCGAAGAGCTCGTTGTAAGCGTTCATACGGAGGTGACGAACCATTCTGAGCTTCATTACGAACTGGTCGATGAGCTCCTGAGCGTATGTCTCGTCGATGATATTGTGATCGAGGTCGTACTGGATGAAGATATCGAGGAATGAAGATACGTTACCGAGTGACATAGCTGCACCGTCCTGCTCCTTTACAGCAGCGAGGTAAGCCATATAAAGCCACTGAACTGCCTCCTGAGCGTTTGTTGCAGGTCTGCCGAGGTCGAGACCGTAGTAAGTACCCATCTCCTTGATCTGGTGGAGAGCCTTGATCTGCTCAGCAACCTCCTCGCGGAGAGTGATGCGTGAACGTGTCATAGTACCTGTGAGGTTCTTGAGATCCTCCTTCTTAGCCTCGATGAGTCTGTCGATACCATAGAGAGCAAGTCTTCTGTAGTCACCGATGATACGGCCACGTGCGTAGTTGTCAGGAAGACCTGTAAGGAAGCCGAGTGAACGATACTTGCGGATCTCCTCGGTGTAAACGTCGAACACACCGTCGTTGTGTGTCTTTCTATAGTGAGTGAAGATCTCAACTACCTTTGGATCAAGCTCGATGCCGTTCTCCTGGCAAGCCTTCTTAACTACCTGAAGACCGCCGAAAGGCTTGATTGCTCTTCTGAGAAGCTCGTCTGTCTGAAGACCTACGATGATCTCGTTTTCTCTGTCGATGTAACCAGCTGCGTGTGAAGTGATGGTAGAAATAGTCTTTGCGTCGATAGAACGTACGCCGCCGTTAGCTCTCTCTTCTGCAAGAGCCTCACAGCACTTCTCCCAAAGCTTCTTGGTACGCTCTGTAGGTCCCTGAAGGAACGATGCGTCACCTTCATAAGGAGTGATGTTGTTGTAGACGAAGTCTGCAACGTCAATTCTACGGCTCCATCTGCCGTCGTTGAATTTCTTTGTCATAAAATATACCTCTTAATTTGCGGGCGCAAAGGTAAATTAAATTTCGTAGAAATCAATCTAAAAAGCACAGTATTACGACGAAATGCAGAAAAAGTTGTATGAAAGCGGCCGGATGACCGCTTTCGTGCACATTCCTGAAGAGGAGATTACATCTCCTCGGGTTCTTCGTTCAGAATTCTGAGCTTGTTTGCAAGCACTTCATAGAAGAATTTTTCGGTTCCGTCTGCTGCTGTGTACTTGCTGCTTCTCAGTCTTCCGACCACGTGCACCGGAGTGCCTTTGCAGATCAGGTGGACATTGGGAGTTTCCTTGCCTTCCCAGACTACGATGTTGTGCCAGGTGGTCTCAGATACGGCGCCCCCGTCACGTGTCTTGTAGAGGATGTCTGTGGCTAGCGAAAAGTTCGCCACCCTGCTTCCGTTGTGCTCGTTGGTGCGCACCATTCCGACGCGTCCCTGGAGCTCGATCCTGTTGATGTGATCCATAAGATTTTCTCTCGTTTTAAAGTTGAACTTCATCTTCCCCACATCTTATGCGCGCTTAGTAGGTTGAGGGCAAAGTAAACGAAAAGATTTGAAAGAAAAACGGCCTCTGAGTGGTTTCCAGTGCAATATTTTTCTCTTTTTTTAAATTATTTCCGAATCTTTAAATCTTAAGATTTTTCTTTAACAGTTAAAGATTTTTTTTAATGTCCCGGGATTTTAAAAAAGAGAAAAAGTTTGTTAAAGAAAAAGAAAAATCTGCTTCCGGCTATTGCTGTTTTTTCCGACAGGACACATCTTTGGACAAAATTTGTGAAGATGGATTACGTGAAGAAAATGGAGAGGCATATCCCGAAATGTCTTCATTGCGGAGAGCAGATCAGGTACGGCAGAACGGACAAGCGCTATTGCTGCGACGAGTGCAGAAACAATCATTATAATGCCCAGACAAAGGCAGGTCGTGCGTTCCGGCGACGTGTGCTTTCGCAGCTCTCCTCAAACTATGAAATATTGGACAGGCTTGTTCGCGCAGGGATGGAATCCCTAGACCTGATGGATGCGGTTACGATGGGGTTTACACCTGGGATTGTGACCTCTTACAGGAGGTCCGGCAAGCACGATGAGTTCAGCTGTTTCGATATAAAGTACTATATGACAAGAACTAGACTGTTTGCAATATCAAAAATACAAAATGTTTCCTTACCTTTGCAGCCCGATAAACAAAGGCAATAACATACAATTATAATATATGAAAAGGAAACTTCTTATCGCAGGCCTTGTGCTTGCAGTCATCAGCAGTTGCAAAATGGAAAATCCACTTTTGACGGAGTCAACCGCACCGTTCGGAGCTCCACAGTTCGACAAGATCAAGAACGAGCACTATCTTCCTGCATTCGAGCAGGGTATTGCAGAGGCAAAGGCAGAGATCGATGCCATCGTTGCAAATGAGGCAGAGCCTACTTTCGAGAATACAATCGAGGCTATGGAGTATGCCGGCCAGACTTTGAACAAGGTGGCAAGCATCTTCTACGCTCTTATGGAGGCTAACACAAACGAGACTATGCAGGAGATCGCAGAGCAGATTTCACCAATGCTCACAGAGTACTCTATGTATGTGTCACTCAACAACGATCTTTTCCAGAGAGTAAAGGTTGTTTATGAGATGAAGGACGAGCTCGGTCTCGACAAGGACCAGATGACTCTCCTCGAGGACAACTACAAGAGTTTTGTCCGTGGTGGTGCAAACCTTTCTGATGAGGACAAGGCTGTATACAGCAAGCTCTCTGAGGAACTCTCGCTCACTACTCTCCAGTTCAGCAAGAACGTTCTCGCAGCTACAAACGCATACACTCTCCACATCGCTGATTCGGCTGACCTCGCAGGTCTCCCTGAGTATGTGAAGACTATGGGTGCTGAGACTGCAAAGGAGAAGGGTCTCGAAGGATGGGCATACACACTCGACTATCCAAGCTACAGCCCATTCCTCAAGTACAGCACAAACCGTGAGCTCCGCAAGCAGATCTGGATGGCTTACAACACAAGAGCAATCGGTGGCGAGAATGACAACACTGAGATCGTGAAGAAGATCGTTGACCTCAGAATCAAGATCGCCAACATCCTCGGTTACGAGACTTATGCAGACTACGCTCTCGAGAACAGAATGGCTAAGGACAAGAAGACTGTAGACGAGTTCATTATGCAGCTTCTCGAGCCTTCTATGCCTTTCGCCAAGAAGGACGTTGCTGACGTATACGCATACGCTAAGAAGAACGGTTTCGAGGATAGCCAGCTTATGCCTTGGGACTTCACTTACTGGTCAGAGAGATATCAGGAGGCAGAGTACTCGCTCAGCGCTGAGGAGCTCAAGCCTTACTTCCAGATCGAGAGCTGCATCGACGCAGTATTCGGTCTCGCAACACGTCTCTACGGCATCACATTCGAGGAACTCAACAATGTTCCTGTATATCACGAGGATGTGAAGGTATATGAGGTCAAGGACGCTGACGGAAGCCACCTCGCACTCTTCTATGCTGACTTCTTCCCACGCGCAAGCAAGAGAGGCGGCGCTTGGATGACTGACTTCCGTGGTCAGAGCATCAGAAACGGTGTAGAGTACAGACCGTTCGTTACAATCGTATGCAACTTCACTAAGCCTACAGCTGACGCTCCGGCTCTCATCACTCACGATGAGCTCACTACATTCCTCCACGAGTTCGGTCACGCACTCCACGGAATCTTCGCTAAGGGACGTTACCCATCACTCACCGGTACAAGCGTATCACGTGACTTCGTAGAGCTCCCTTCACAGATTATGGAGAACTGGGCGTTCGAGCCAGAGTACCTCAACTCATTCGCAAAGCACTACCAGACAGGTGAGCCTATCCCTGCTGAACTCATCGAGAAGATCGTTGCTGCAAAGAACTACCTCGCTGCTTACGGCCAGGTTCGCCAGCTCCACTTCGGTTACCTCGATATGGCTTGGCACTCACTCACAGAGGTTCCTGCAATCGGTACTGTAGAGTTCGAGCAGAACGTTCTCGCTCCATATTCAGTTATGCCGGCTGCAGAGGGTGCTGCATTCTCATCATCATTCTCGCACATCTTCTCAGGCGGATACTCTGCAGGTTACTACTCATACAAGTGGGCAGAGGTTCTTGAGGCTGACGCATTCTCACTCTTCAAGGAGAAGGGCATTTTCAACCAGGAGGTTGCAGAGTCATTCCGCAGAAACATCCTTGAGATGGGTGGTGCAGAGGACGAGGCTGTCATCTACCGCAACTTCCGTGGTCACGATCCTCAGCCAGAGGCTCTTATGAAGAAGCTCGGTCTTACAAAGTAATTCCGGAAACAATAAGAGGTCTGATGACCTTGACTGAAACAAAAGAATGGGGCCAGGCTGTATGTCTGGTCCCATTCTTCTTTTCCGGCGCATCGTTCGGGCGACTCTTGTCAGTTATATGCCCGAAGGGTGACCGGAAACGGCGGAAACGGCTTGTTTCTGCAACTGTTCGGGGCTGTGGCTGGCTAAATGTACCCGAACGATGACCGGAAACGGCTTGTTTCTGCAACCGTTCGGGACTGTGGCTGGCTAAATGTACCCGAAGGGTGACCGGAAACGGCGGAAACGGCTTGTTTCTGCAACCGTTCGGGGCTGTGGCTGGCTAAATGTACCCGAAGGGTGATGATTTCATTCATTGTGAAAGAGATGTGTGGGGGATATGAGGAAGAAGAACGTGTTAAAGATAAAATGTAATGAAAAAGACTTATCATTTATGCCTGTCAGCAGGCGAAGAGGTTATGTTCAGGGACCTCGAAGATTACAACAGAGGCTTCAACTGTTTTGCACTGGCTCTGTACAAGACCGGATCTACGGGGTTGGTTGAGACGATTATGTCTACTCACACTCATCAGATGGTACAGACGGAATATCCTGATGACTTTATGCATTGCTACCGTCTTTCGTATGCCAAATACTTCAACTGCAAGTATCAGAGAGAAGGGAAGTTGGGAGAAAAGAATCACTTTGCGTTAGATGTGGTCGGGTATAACCATATGATTGCAGCAATGAGTTATACGTTGAGGAATGCTCTGCATCACGGTGTCGCGCCGATTCCATATGCATATCCCCATTCGTCCGTCAACGCTATCTTCCGTGCGGAAATGGGTAAGCCGCCACACGAGAATCTGTTGCATCCAAGGTACTATCATAGGTATTTGGGAAAGGCGGCAGTCTGCCCTCCGGGATATAAGATGAGTAGTTCCGGGGTGTTCCTTAGAGAAACGGTCTTGGATATCCCGCAGGTGGAGAGTCTCTTCTCGACACCTCGTGCCTTCAACTATTATATGACAAGGAAATCATCAGAAGAATGGTTGAGCGAACAGAAGAAGGATAATGTCGCACTTCCTCCATTTACTTTGGAGAGTGTAGAAAGCGGTGTGGGTATGCACAGCGTTGACAAGATGTTGAGATACGAGAGCGGAAGGGCAGACTACAGGAGGATTACAGATATAGAACTATGTACGGAAATTGACAGGCGCGTTCGTGAAAAGCTTGGTCGCGCTTCCATTTATCATTTGTCGGATAGAGAAAAGATAACGCTGGCGGAAGAACTGTACAACGAGTATGCGGTTGATCCTGCTAAACTTAAAAGGTGTCTGGTATTGTAGACAGGAAGTTGCTTCTGTGACTGTTCGTGTCAGAAAGCGTTCCTTTTCGCCCGAAGGGTAGAGAAAAGAAAGGGAAATGTGGGTTTTGTGTGACCGTTCGGGCGATTTTCACTGCTTTTTCGTGCAAACGGTGTCCCGAATAAGGTCTATGAGGTGGTTTCTGTAACTGGTCGGGCGAATAACGGGTCTGAATTGCCCGAAGGGTAGAGAAAGGAAAGGGAAATGTGGGTTTTGTGTGACCGTTCGGGTGTTTTCCTTGGATTATAGGCCCGAAGGGTGACAGAAAACGGGAAGGAGGTACACTTGGAAGGACGCTTCGGGTGGTTCTTGTCGGTTATACGCCCGAACGGTATTCTGGTATATATGGACACGGCGGTAAGGGCGGGAAGTTGTGTGGGCAACGCAGCCGGAATGGGCGCGGTCCGGCTGCTACAGGTCAAGCGCTGCGGGCGGCTCGGCCAAAGGGCCGTCCTCGCTCTTGCCTGTTGCCCGGATAGCGTAT
>JAFYXE010000039.1 GCA_017546275.1 Bacteroidales bacterium
ACATTCGCGATTCCTTCAAAGGCAGTTGACGGAACAGTTGTCCTCACTCTCGCAAACGGAAAGTCCATTGCAACTGAGGCTATCGAGCTTGTAAAGCCTACTATCACAGAGATGACTCCTCTCGAGCTTTATGCAGGTGACGAGAACATCACTGTAAAGGGTACAGACCTTGACCTCATCGTGGCTGCCGCTCTCGGCGGAAGAGAAGCTGAGTTCGAGTATGCAAATGAGGAAATCATCGTGAAGACTGCCCTCACATCCGTATCAGGTAAGGTTGCCCTTACTCTGGACAACGGTGTTGTAGTGGAGTCTGCTGACGAGGTGAAGGTGAACTATCACTCTCTCGTAATCGTTACAGAGATGCCTGCTATGCAGCATATCGGCCAGGAGGTTGTCCTCAAGGGTTCTAATTTCAGCCTCGTCGAGAACATCTTCATCGGCGATGTGAAGGTAACTCAGTACAGTCTCCGTACAGACGAGGAGGTTCGCTTCCTAATGCCTTGGAACAAGGCCGGAATGCACAGCATCAGCTTCCTCCTCTTCGATGGCAGCACAGAGACTGTTGCAACTCAGATCGAAGTTGGTCTTGAGCTTGACATCAGAACTATCTGGGAAGGCGATATGTTCCTCAACTGGTCTGGAATGGATGCACTCTCTTGGGGTAAATTTGACTGGTCAACAGTTAAGCCTGGAACCGTATTGACTGCATACTTTACTCTTGCTGAGGCCGACTACTGGCAGGTACGCTTCGCTAACGGAAGCTGGACATCGATTCCTTCGGGAGTGGAGATCGCTTCAGGCCTCGGACAGGGAGACGGAAACATCCCTATGACGGCTGGCGCTACATATTATGCTATCAAGCTGACAGCAGCAGATATCGATATGCTCGTTAATGAGGGCGGTCTCGTGATGACAGGTGCAAACTACACCCTCACCAAGCTTACCCTCACTTCTGAGATTTCTCAGGAGGTTACTCTCTGGGAAGGCGAGCTCATAGCAGATGATTGGGCTAACCAGCCATATGCACTTTCTGACGGAGGTGCGGAGCTTCAGCAGGCAGGTGCTCAGCCAGGACAGACCATCTACTTCTATGTAGAGCCATATGGTGATCCTGCTTGGAAGGTCCAGATCGTGGAAGGCCACTGGGGACCGACTTATTTGAGCGTATGCTCGGTAGGAGGCGATACAGAGGCTGGTAAGTTCACTGAGTTCGATCTTGATGCGAATGGCGGAAAGTTCGGTCTTACCCTTACTCAGGAAATGCTTGATGCTGCTTATGCAGCAGGCGGTTGGGGAGGCGTATTCGTTCTCAACGGTGACAATACCAAGTGTACAAAGATTACTCTCCTTTAATCCTTATATTATCCAGTGGGGGCCTGACCGCCCCCATTGGAGCAAAATCAAGTGGCGAAAGCAGTATGAAGAAACTTTTATTGGGAATTTTGGGTCTTGGTCTTCTCCTGGCAGGATGTCAGGAGCCGGTCGAGCCTGTAGTGCAGAAGATTGCCGGACCGAAACTGGTGTCCTGCGATCCGGCCGACGGAGCGCAGGGATTGACCGGCAGTGAACTCACGGTAAAGCTGACATTCGACCAGAACATCAGATGCAGTTCGGTGCAGCAGAAGAAAGTAAGTGTTGACGGGGGTGCGGTCATTGACAAAGTCTCTGCGTACAATGCTGAATTGAAGATTTCCTTGTCAGGACTTGAAGATGGTTCGGGAAAGACTTACGTGGTCAATGTCCCTGACGGTACGGTTTCCGGTTTCAAGACCAATCAGACAGATGCTGCCGGCATCGCCATCAGCTTCACAATGAAATACGTCGAGCCATATGTGCCTTCGACTCTGGATCCAGTCAAGACGCTGACCAATCCGAATGCATCTCCGCAAGCGGTGAATGTTTATAATTTCCTGCTTGAGAACAGCGGAAAGAAGACCCTCTCAGGTGCCCAGTCAAGCCAATCCAACAAGAACGATTTTGTCGACTTCATCTATTCCAAGGTAGGAAGACAGCCGGCCCTTGCCGGATATGATTTCATATTCCTCCAGTATTCTCCGACTCCTGAAGGATGGTCCTGGGAGCAGAATTACAACGACATTTCGGCAGCAAAGGAGCAGTGGGAAGCGAACGGACTCGTCAGCTATATGTGGCATTGGAACGTTCCAAATAGCGAGGCAGAATGGAAGGCCGGCGTTGATGACGGTGATTTCAACGGATATGCATTCTATACGGAGAAGACTTCGTTTGACATCAGGGAGGCCCTGAAGCCGGGCACCTGGCAGAATGAGTTCATAATGAAGGATATTGCAGAGGTGGCCGGTTATCTCCAGCTTCTGGAGGATGAGGGGATTCCGGTAATATGGCGTCCGCTCCACGAAGCTGCCGGAAACTACGGTCTTTATGAAGGAGGAGGGTCTGGTGCGTGGTTCTGGTGGGGAAAACACGGTCCGGAACCTTGCAAGCAGCTCTGGAAGCTTCTTTATGATCAGCTGGTGAATGTATACGGATTGGATAACCTCATATGGGTATGGACAGTGGATGTTGCGGCCGGTCACGAAGACAGAAACTTCGAGTGGTATCCAGGCAATGATTGTGTCGATATTGTAGGAGTAGACATATATGCAAATGATACAGAAGCCAAGTCTCTTCAGTATCAGGCCCTGCTGGACGTCACCAAAGGTCAGAAACTCGTGACCATAAGCGAGTGCGGAAACATTCCTGATCCTGTAAAATGTATGGAAGCAGG
>JAFYXE010000040.1 GCA_017546275.1 Bacteroidales bacterium
GTCGATACTGTTAGATCTCTGTCTGGATTGTCTGGCGGATGTCGTCAGATGCCGAGCCCACGAGGATCTCGATCTTGCCGTGCTCGAGAACCCATCCGTTAGTCTCGTTGTCCCAGTGTGCAAGCTCGCTTACAGGGAATTCGAGAGTGACGGTCTTTGTCTCGCCACCCTTGAGAGTGACTCTGTCGAATGCCTCAAGCTCCTTCTCAGGACGCTCGACAGCAGACTCGATTCTCTTTACATAAAGCTGTGCAACCTCGTCAGCCTCCATCTCACCGAGATTCTTTACGTCGACTGTCACATATACTTTATCCTTCTTCTGCTTGCAAGTAAGCGGACCGTACTCGAAGTCAACATATGAAAGACCGTGTCCGAATGCGTACATTACAGGAACCTGCTTTGTCTCGAACCATCTGTAACCTACGAAGATGCCCTCAGTGTAGTGTGACTCAGGTGCTGGGAGGTTAGCGATGTACTCCTGGATCTGCTCACGAGTATAGCCTGTAGCATCGAGACGATACATAAGAGTGAAGAGGTCCTCGCTTGCGTTCTGACCGAAGTTGCCCATTGCGTAAGCAGGTGAATCCTCAAGCTTCTTAGGGAATGTGAAAGGAAGCTTTCCTGAAGGAGCGATGTCTCCGAAGAGAACCTCTGCAAGAGCAGTACCGCCCTCAAGACCGTTCCACCAGCCCTGAACGATAGCAGGTGAGTAAGGCTCAAGGAAACGAAGGTCTGTAGGACCGCCTGAGATGAGGACAGTAGCCACGTTAGGGTTAGCCTCGTAGAGGGCCTTGATCACCTCGTTCTGACCGCAAGGGAGGTCGATGTTCTTTCTGTCGCTTCCCTCAGTCTCGATAGACTTGTTGGTACCGCCGAAGAAGATGACCATATCAGCATCCTTTGCAAGTGCAACCGCCTCAGCGAGGAGGGTAGGATCTGCCGGCTCGTCAGTAGAATTTGCTGCGAGAGGGTCAACCGGACCTGCTGCAGGTCTGCCCCAACCCATTCTCATCTTGTAGTTCTTGTAACCTGGTGCGTATACAACCTCGACACCAGCCTCAGCAGCTCTCTTCTGGATACCTTCGAGAGGTGAGATTTCGTAAAGAGTCTTCACGCCGGCACCGATACCGCCTGATGCAGTAGTGAGGACAGCGTTCTGTCCGATTACTGCGATCTTCTTCACTTCCTTTGCGATAGGGAGGTTGCCCTCGTTCTTGAGGAGAACGATGGACTTCTGAGCGATCTCGTATGCAATCTTCTGAGTCTCAGGCTGTGAAGTCATAACTGTATTTGCTACGTCCTCTGGAACAGGCTCGATAGCGAAACGGAGACGGAGGATCTCGCGAACCTTGTCGTCAACTACTGACTCAGGGAGAGCGCCGTTTCTTACTGAGTCGATGAGTGCCTGGCCGAAGTAGTTGTCACCTGTCATCTGTACGCAGAGTCCGCCGAGAGCTGCACCCATTGTGCTATGTGTTCCGCCCCAGTCAGATACTGTCATACCCTTGAAGCCCCACTCGTCACGGAGAATCTCGTTGTTGAGGTGAGCGTTCTCAGAGCAGTAGTAGCCGTTAACCTTGTTGTAAGCAGGCATCACGCACATCGCACCACCTTCCTTGATGGCAGCCTCGAACGGCTTGAGGTAAATCTCGCGGATTGTACGCTCGTCAGCGATCACGTTCACGCTACCGCGGTCAGTCTCCTGGTTGTTGAGAGCATAGTGCTTGAGACATACTGCAGTACCTGCTTCCTGTGAACCGATAGTGTACTCAACAGAAAGGCGAGCTGCAAGAACAGGATCCTCGCTGAGGTACTCGTAAGTACGTCCGCCTACAGGGAGACGCTGGATGTTGATGGCAGGTCCGAGGATGATGTCCTTTCCTCTGAGACGACCTTCTCTACCCATAGCCCAACCGTTCTTGCGTGCCATCTCCTTAGACCAGGTAGCAGCAAGTGCCGAACCGGTAGGGAAGTAGGTTGCAGAGTCGAGTGTCCAACCGAGTGAACGGAAACCGTCACCGTTCTCCTCACGGATACCGAACGGACCGTCTGTGTACTTGATGTCCTGGATGCCGAGACGTGGAACTCCCTCAGAAGACATATTGGTCTTGCTGTGGAGCATCTCAACTTTCTCCTCAAGAGTCATCTGAGCGATGATCTTGTTGATCTTCTTGTCGTTTACAGTGAGTCTGTCCTGTGGAGAGACACCTGCAGCGCAGCCGGCAAGGATGATCGCCAGCGCAGCGAATTGAAATACTTTTTTCATCGTTATGTGGTTTTGTATAGTTTCCTAATGTAAATATATATACTTTTAACAAAAGTATCCGGTTTGCTTATGCATTTTAAACATATATGAAAACATATGATGAAATGCGAAAGTGAGAGATGTGAAAATATGCATAATTTCGCAAAGGGAACGATAAATACAATAAAATACCAGATATGAAAAGACTTTTGACTATCGCCTTAGGGCTTGCCACCCTCGCATCGTGCAACGGTGTGAAGTGGACTTTGACCGAGACCGAGTACGGTTACAATGTGATGACCCAGAAGAGAGGTCAGACCATAGCATACTCTCCGGAGTCTGGTGTGGCCATCCTTACAGTTGACGGCTATGCCTTCAAGGATCTCAACCGCAACGGTGAGCTCGATGTATATGAGGACTGGAGGCTCGGCGCGGAGCAGAGAGCCGAGGATCTTGCCGCACAATTGACCATCGAGGAAATTGCAGGAATGATGCTTTACAGTTCGCATCAGTCGGTTCCTTCGCGCGGGGGAATGTTCGGTGGTGCGATGTATGACGGAAAGCCATACGGCGAGAGCGGCGCAGCTGCTTCAGACCTTTCGGACGCACAGAAGAAGTTCCTCACTGAGGACAACCTCAGGGCAGTGCTTGTGACTACAGTGGAGTCTCCTGCTGTGGCGGCACAGTGGAACAACAATATGCAGGCTCTTGTCGAGGGAATGGGACACGGTGTTCCGGTAAACACTTCGTCCGACCCTCGCCACGAGACATCTGCGACAGCTGAATACAATTATGGTGCAGGTGGTGAGATTTCTCATTGGCCTACATCCCTCGGTCTTGCAGCGACCTTCGATCCTTCACTGGTGGAGGAGTTCGGCCGCATCGCCTCGGAGGAGTATCGTGCTCTCGGTATCGCGACAGCACTTTCGCCTCAGATCGACCTCGCTACAGAGCCACGCTGGACCCGTTTCTACGGTACATTCGGCGAGAGCCCTGAGCTTGACACAGATATGGCCCGTGCATATGTGGACGGTTTCCAGACAAGCTGCGGCAAGGATGAGATTGCTGACGGATGGGGTTACAAGAGCGTGAACGCTATGGTGAAGCATTGGCCAAGCGGCGGTCCTGAGGAGGGCGGACGCGATGCCCACTACAACTACGGAAAGTATGCTGTATATCCAGGCGGAGCATTCGAGACTCATCTCAAGCCGTTTACAGAGGGCGCATTCAAACTTGACGGAGCCACAGGCAAGGCTTCTGCAGTTATGCCATACTATACCATTTCTACAGGCATCGATCCTTCCGGCAAGAATGTGGGCAACAGCTTCAGCAAGTACATCATCACTGACCTCCTCCGTGACAAATATGCATATGATGGAGTAGTCTGCACAGACTGGAACATCACATATGACAATATGGGAATCGACAGATTCGACGGAAAGTGCTGGGGTGTCGAGGAAATGACAGTCGCTCAGAGACATTACGAGTGTCTCAAGGCTGGAGTGGACCAGTTCGGAGGAAACAATGACAAGGGCCCGGTACTCGAGGCTTATGCAATGTGGGTAGATGAGTTTGGTCAGGAGTCAGCAGACGCACGTTTCAGAGCGTCGGCAAAGCGCCTTCTTATGAACTCGTTCCGTACAGGACTTTTCGAGAACCCTTATCTTGATCCTGCGGTTTCGGCTGAGGTGGTAGGTAAGCCTGAGTTTATGGAGAAGGGTTATCAGGCCCAGCTCAAGTCTGTCGTAATGGTCAAGAATGCGGAGAACGTTCTTCCTTTGAAGGCTGCTGAAGAGAAACTAAAGGTATATGTACCTCAGAGATATTTCCCTCAGATGGTGAATTTCTTCGGTATGGTGACTCCTGAAAGATGGGAGGATACATTTGCTGCAGAACTCCTTGAGAAGTATTATGAGCCTGTTGCAGATCCTGCAGAGGCAGACTTCGCGATCGTTGTCATCGATGCACCTACATCAGGTACAGGCTACAATGCTCAGGATGTGAAGAACGGTGGCAACGGCTATCTCCCAATCAGTCTTCAGTATTCTGACTATACTGCTGAATATGCACGTGAGGTGTCTCTTGCAGGCGGTGACCGTCTTGAGAAGTCTGCAAACAGATCTTACAAGGGCAAGTCTGTGAAGACAGTCAACAAGACTGACCTTGAGACTGTAATCGAGACAAAGAAGCAGATGGGTGACAAGCCAGTCATCACAGTCGTAAGTACAGGCAAGCCTTTCGTGCCGGAGTTCGAACCATATTCGGATGCTGTTCTTGTAAGCTTCGGTTGCCAGAATCAGGCGCTTCTCGACCTCATCAGCGGTGTCGTAGAGCCTTCCGCTCTCCTCCCGATGCAGCTACCTGCCGATATGAAGACCGTGGAACTCCAGATGGAGGACGTTCCGTTCGATATGGAATGTTACGTCGACTCAGAGGGCAATGCATATGACTTTGCATACGGACTCAACTGGTCCGGCATCATCAGCGACGCCCGTACAGCAAAATACGCCAGCAGATAACCTGGCTCATAACATTATTATTTAGAGTGTGTTATGAAAACCGCGTGCTCCCTTTCGGCAGCACGCGGTTCGTGTAATGTATTGAGTGACAGCGATATCGCCGCCAGACAATTTATGGTTTGAAGACGATCAGAGCGATGGCTGCGACAACGAGTGCGCCGGCTGTAACCTTAAGCCACATAGGCAGCTTCTGCTCGCCCTTGAGCCAATGGTCTGTGAGCCACTGGCGGGTAGGCTCATCATATGCCTTGAATACTCCCCAAGCAAGGATAACTGCAGTGAAGAATACACCAACTGCAGATGCTGCGTGCATCCAGGTCGGTATCGAACCCACCGGATGCTCTGCCACGAATCCCATATGGAGATAGATGAGCGGGTAGTGGGTGATGTAGATAGGATACGAAATGTCTCCCAGGAACTTGCACACCTTTGTCAATGCGGGACTCTTGATTGTGCTGCCTGCTCCCATCAGCACGAGGATAGGGAAGACAAGCAGAATCATTATTGCCTGATATGCTCCGTTTGGCACTCCGTCAGTACCGCCGATGCAAGGCACTGAAAGGATGGTGATGAGAATCAGTGAAGCCCAGATGAAACCTCCCTTCACACGGATAGGGCTGCCGCTTGGGTTGTCTGCGGTTCTGCGCTTAGGCAGGATGCGTGAAATGATGAGTCCGCAAAGGAAAGGATAGAGGAGTCTGGTGAATCCGAGATAGATCTGCTCCGGATCAAGTGACCAACCTCCTTTCACGTGGTACTGAGGACCGTATGGAAGGATTCCGAACATATCCCATCCCATTGTGAAGTCGAGGGTAAAGATGGCTGTTCCAGCGCAGAGGATGCAGAGAATGACAGTCGGAAGATGACGGAATACCAACGCATAAAGGATGTTGCCGATATACTCGAACGTCAGAGTCCATATAGGTCCGTTGAACGAGTTCATTTCGTTCCATCCTCTGATGTCCAGACCTCGTCCGCAAGGAATGATGAACATTCCCATAATGAAGCAAAGGCCGAACTTCCAGAACGGAATCTCAAGCGATGCAGTGAAGTAGCTTGCTCCGAAGAAGAACAGGCAGGTTCCTATGATATTCGCAATGACAACCATCGGGTGCAGACGTGTAAGACGGCGCTTGAAGAAGCCGCCGAGGCTCATCTTTCCCCATCTGTCGTCATATGCGTATCCGATCACAAATCCAGAAAGTACAAAGAAGAAATCCACCGCCAGATATCCGTGATTGATCCACTGCTGTGCGCCAGGCTTACAATAGGTCTCTCCCAAATGGAAAATGATCACCATAAGAGAAGCCACGCCTCGCAGACCATCAAGGATCTCATAACGCGGTTTAGAATCAAGATAAACGTTTTGTTTTGCCATATTATAGTTTTATAGGTTTACAAAGCAGGGTAGATGTGTTTCCAGATCAGGTTGATTTCAGCCTGCATATCGGTGATATGCGCAGTGGTCACTACAACTGCATTCTTTTCTGGAATCATAATGATGTACTGACCGTTTGCTCCATCGGCGCGGAAGCAGTTGTATCTGCAGCGCCACATCTGGTAGCCGTAGCCCTGGAGCCAGTCGCTAGTCTTGGCGAATTTCTTCATCAGGTGAGCCTGGTCTGAATTGAGGCCGGCAGGAACGCAAGGAACCTGTGCAGCAGAAGCGGCCTCGATCCACTCTGCAGGAACCACCTGCCTGCCGTTGAACTGACCCTTCTGGAGTATCATAAGACCCATCTTGGCGAGATCCTCGGTCTTGAGATACAGGCCCCAGCCGCCGGTGTTCACTCCCTCCGGACATTCAGCCCAGCTGACATTGTTGATGCCGAGAGGTCTGAAAAGGCGAGGGAAGAGGTAGTCTACGAGTTTCTGACCTGTAACCTTCTGTACCATAGCTGAAAGCACATATGTTCCAAGGCTGTTGTAGCAGTAGAGCGTACCTGGCTTATGGGTGAAAGGATGCTCCATAAAGAGCTTGATCCAGCTGACTTCTGTATTTGTACGTGAAGCATATGTAGGATCTGTCGAGTGACCGCAGTTCATTGTAAGAAGATGCTCGACTGTCACTTCCTGGAGATACTCTGATGGGTTCTCAGGACAATGTTCTGGGAACATATCCACAAGCTTGTCGTCAAGGCTGAGAAGTCCCTCTGAAATGGCAAGACCCACAGCCATAGATGTGAATGTCTTGCTGACTGAGTTGAGGATGTGAGGTGTATCCTCTTCTCCCTGGCTCATCCAGTTCTCATAGACGACAGCGCCATCCTTTACGACCATAATGCTGTGCAGGTCCTGACCTGCCTTGGCTACGGCCTCAAGGTACTTGCCGGCTGCCTTCGCCATCTTTGCAGATGCCTCTGCGCGTGGGAGCTGCTTGGTAAGACGGTTCACATCGATGAGCTTTATTCCACGCTCCTCGATCACCTGCTTTACCTCAGGGCTCTTGAGAAGGTCTGTAACTCCCTGACGGTCAAATGCTACGTTCTCATAGCCTATATGCATTACAGTCTGCATCTCAGAGTCGTTGTAGGCAGGATGATCGATGAAGATGTATCTCTTGCCTTCTTCAAGCTTTTCAAGGCTGTTGATGAAGCTTGAGATCTTCTCCTCTGAAGTACCGTATGGGCCAGAGTAGCCTATATATGAGTATCCGTACTGCTCGCCCGAGTCCATCCTGTCGATTGAAGGAAGATTGTATTCTTCGGAAAGTCTCTTTACGAGAGCGTTCACTTCAGGACTGAATGCAGTCGAGTACATATGACCTGAGATGTGGGTGATCTGAGGGATGTTCCTGAGCGCAAGTTCGATCTGTGCACGGAACTCCTTCTCGATCTCGTTGATGTCGAACTTCTGCATATTCTCCATTACCGACTGTCCCGGATATGCAGGGTTCGGACCCATCATAGGGAAGAAATAGCCATTTTCGTCCACCAGGGTAGGGCAGTATGTGAGCGGTCTCCACTTCACGTTCTCCCATTCGCTGGTGAGTGCAAGGTGGACTCCTACGTCAAGACCTGGGTTCTCTTTGAGCATCTTGACCGCTTCAGGGAACCACGATCCCACAGCCAGCACTTCAACAGACTGTGCGATGCCGTTCTGGTATACGTCGATGCTTGCCTCGTTGACAGAGTGCAGCGCACCCATATCGTCGATTCTGATTACAAGTTCCTGTGCCTTGGCTGAAATGCAGGACAGCATTATCGCTGCCGCGCTCAGTACTTTGATTGTTTTCATAGTGGTTATTTAAATATCTTCTGTGCAAATATAGTAAGATATTCTCTCCAATTGCGCCAGATGTGTCCGCCTTCCGACTCATAGAATGAAACCGGATAGCCTTTTGCCTCGCAATATTCCTTGAGAAGGAGTGAATTCACCATCACGCCGTCTGTCTTTCCGCACGCGATCCAGTAAAGCTTAGGCTTAGCTGCGAAGACAGCCTCAAGCGCCTTGTCGTCCTCTTCCGGAGGAACTACACCCGAGAACATTCCAACATAGCCGAACATCGACGGATGTCTTCTTGAAAGAGCGGCAGA
This sequence comes from Bacteroidales bacterium, assembly GCA_017546275.1. GTDB lineage: Bacteria > Bacteroidota > Bacteroidia > Bacteroidales > UBA932 > Cryptobacteroides. Next base: position 8,301 of record JAFYXE010000040.1, read on the forward strand.
CTGGCGTCCACCCATAGAGAGACCTGCGACAGCGCGGCCGTACTGGTCCTTTCTTACTCTGTAGTTCGCCTCCATATATCTGATGATGTCAGGGAAACTCATTTCCACCTCTTCGGTAGACTGTGAGCGGCTGTTTGTGATGGTCGGCTGGAACATATTCACAGCTACGCCAGGAGCAGCCTGGTTGAAGTATACGCCGTTAGGCATAACTACGATCATCGGCTCTGCCTTGCCCTCTGCGATGAGATTGTCGAGGATCTGTACTGCTCTGCCGAGGTCTGACCACGCGTCCTCGTCACCGCCGGAACCGTGAAGAAGATAAAGTACAGGATACTTCTTCTTAGGGTTCTTTTCGTAGCCGGCAGGAGTGTAGACAGTCATACGACGCTGAGCGCCGAGAGTAGGGCTGTCATACCATACCTTCGATACATTTCCGTGAGGAACATCCTGCACCTCGTAGTACCATCCCTTGTCACCTTTTTCGGTGCTCATAGTGAAGATGTTGGTCCAGGTGGCGATGTCGCGGTTCTGATAGATGTTTGACGGGTCCATTGTCTTCTGGCCGTCCACATAGAGAGTGTATGAGTAGAGCTCTCCCTTGAGAGGCTCGGTGGTGAATGTCCAGAGTCCGTTGCGCTCCACAAGGTCAGCCTTGCCAGGAGCCTCCCAGACTCTTTCCTGACCATCCATTACATAGGTAATCTTCTGTGAAGGAAGGAAATCACCGCTGATCTGAACGGTCACAGCCTTAGGATTGTAATATCTGAAGGTTACAGTGTTGTCTGCATTGATTTCAGGCGACACGATTCCGCTTCCGGGAACCAGGGCCTGTTGAGCAAACAAAGCTGCGCCCCACAGCAGGGACGCAGCTATTGTAATTAACTTTTTCATAGTATCAAACGTCATTGCGAGGTTTCATTGAAACCGTGGCAATCTTTACTTAGTAAGTGACAGTTCGTTTACTGGCTGAACAGGAGCAAGGACATTGTTTGTCTTCCAGCTCTCTGCCTTCTTAAGCTTATACTCACCAGTACCGCGGATGTCGGCAGCGTTAGCACCGAACATCACCTTGTAAGTACCTGCTGCAGTCTCCCAAGCTGATGTAGCCTCGTTGAATGAAGCAAGAGTGTACTTGTCAACGTTGATTGTAAGAGTCTGAGCCTCACCTGGAGCAAGAGTCTTGGTCTTTGCAAAGCCCTTGAGCTCGAATGCAGGTTTCTCAAGTCCGCCTGCAGGAGCAGCAACGTAAACCTGAACAGCCTCCTTACCAGCTACAGAACCAGTGTTCTTCACAGTGATAGTTGCTGTGAAACCGTCTGCAGTAGCCTTGACTACAGGCTTGCTGTACTCGAATGTAGTGTATGACTTACCGTAACCGAATGGGTATGATACAGGTGCACCGGCAGTCTGGAAATATCTGTAACCTACATAGATGCCCTCTGCGTACTCTGTGTAGTCAACATCCTTCTTCTGTCTCTTAGGACCGCCCCAGAGGAAATCCCACATACCAGTCTGAACGTTCTTATAGTTATAAGGGAAGTTAGCTGATGAAGGGATGTCGAGGTAGCTTACAGGGAACGTCATAGGGAGCTTACCTGATGGGTTGGCCTTACCGCAGAGGATGTCAGCAACTGCGTAACCACCCTCCTGTCCTGGAGTCCAAGCGAGGAGAACAGCGTCAGGAATGTGCTTCCAAGATGCAGTCTCGATAACACCGCCGATGTTGAGGACTACGACGAACTTCTTGCCAGCAGCGTGGTATACGTCAGCAAGAGTCTGGATGAGCTGACGCTCCTGGCCTGTAAGTGTCCAGTCACCGTCAAGAGCGTAGCGGTCTCCACCCTCACCAGCGTTTCTAGAGAGTGTGAAGATAGCGATGTCAGTCTGAGGCTCCATTCTCTCGATGAACTCACGGCTGACCTCCATCTCAGAGATTACAGGATCACCAAGGAGAACTGAACCGCCGCCCTGGCCATTGTTTCTGAGGTTGGTCTTAGCGAGAGCGATGTACTGCTCATACCAAGTCTGGATAGCCTGGTTTACAACGAGACCGTTCTCAGTGAGACCCTCAGCTACGTTGCGGATGTATGGCTTGTTCACGTTACCTGAACCGGTACCGCCAGCGATGAAATCATAAGAACCGGTACCGTAGAGAGCTACAGTCTTCACACCGTTGAGAGGAAGAACACCGTTGTTCTCGAGGAGAACCATTCCCTCTGGAGCGGCCTCGCGAACGAGCTTTGCGTGAGCCTCGATCTCAGGCTTGTTTGAATACTGATACTTGTTGAAACGTGGAGTCTTCACGATGTAGGTGAGCATATTGCGAACGTTCTTGTCGAGCTGCTCCTGAGAGATCTCGCCAGCCTTTACAGCAGCGATGATGCGGTCGATCTCAACCTGCATACCTGGCTCCATAAGGTCGTTACCGGCGTTTACAGCCTTTACTGTACCTTCCTTTGTACCCCAGTCAGTCATTACGATACCGCCGAATCCCCACTCGTCACGGAGAATAGTTGTGAGGAGGCCGTGTGACTGCTGTGTGTACTCACCGTTGAGCTTGTTGTATGATGACATCACTGTCCAAGGATCAGACTCCTTCACTGCGATCTCAAATCCCTTGAGGTAGAGTTCGCGGAGGGCTCTCTGGCTTACGCGTGAGTCATTCTCCATACGGTTTACTTCCTGGCTGTTTGCAGCGAAATGCTTGACGCTCACGCCGACACCGTTGCTCTGGATACCGTTGATGTAAGCGGCAGCTGTCTTACCTGTAAGGAACGGGTCCTCCGAGAAGTACTCGAAGTTACGTCCGCAGAGAGGGTTTCTGTGAAGGTTCATACCTGGAGCGAGGAGCACGTCGGCACCATACTCGAGAACCTCGTTACCCATAGCTGTAGTGAGCTCTTCAACGCGCTCAGTGTCCCACATACTTGCGAGCACTGTACCTACAGGGAAACCTGTACAGAAATAGGTGTTAGGATCGTTGTCACGTCTTGGTGAGATACGCAGACCTGCAGGACCGTCAGCGAGAACGGTAGAAGGAATGCCGAGGCGCTCGATTGAGCGTGTAGTACCGGCTGCACCTGGTACAAGGGCTGTAGCGGAAGCTGTCATACTTCCGGCTGTCATACTACCCCAACCGCTTCCTACGAGAAGGGTAGCCTTCTCTTCGAGGGTCATAGCAGCTACAACCTCGTCGATATTGTCTTTTGTAAGCTGTGGCTGTGCGAACATAGCTACAGAACTAAGGAGCAATGCTCCGATTGCAAAGATTTTCTTCATTAGTTATTGTTTGTGTTTATTCAAATATTGTCATCACCTTGTGGATGATCTTAGGACTGCAGGCGTTCCAGAACGGCCAGTCGTGTGCTCCCGGACGAGTGATGTACTCGTAAGGAATTCCGTATCCTGCAAGCATATTTACGAATGAATCATTGCTGCTGACAGGGACAGTCGTGTCTTCTGTTCCGATTTCGAGTGTGAATCCCGGAAGCTCGTTGATCTTGCCTGCGCTCACACTCTGAGCGATTAGCACTGCAGGATCAGGTGAGCCACCGACATTTACTGCTGCCGAGCAGGCATAAACGTAGCAGAACATCTCAGGATGCAGAGATCCGTAATAGAGTGAACCATATCCTCCCATTGAAAGACCACCGATAGCGCGGGATTTCTTTTCAGCCTTGATGGCATATGTCGACTCGATGTAAGGAATGAACTCCTCGAAGAAGAATGACATATACTTAGGGCCGCCGTTGAATCCGTCGCAGTAGAAATTGTTTCCACCGTCTGGAGCCACGATAATCAGCTCCTTGCCGGTCTGTGCTGCATATTCTCTTGCGTATGCCGGCATTGTTCCGCCACCTGCCCAGATCGATCCGGTGTTGTCCTGGAGCCAGTCGTTGTTGTTTCCGCCATATCCGTGGAGCATATAAAGCACAGGATATTTCTTGGTTCCGTCATAACTTTCAGGCAAATAGATTGAATACTTCACATCTGTATTCATCAGCTCGCTTCTGACAGTCAGGTCCTTCTGATATATTTCGTTGGCCCCAGTCTTAAGCGAACTGTACTTCTGTGTGTCAAAATAGAGCTTCTTATTGTCAGCAACTGCAATAAGAGTTCCCTTCTCTGTCTCCAGATTGAATGTGATGTCGTATTCGTAGTTCCATTTGCTGACTGCCATCGTACCTCCTGCGACATTTATCTTCTCTTCGCCGAGCGACACTTCTACGGAAGCCTTATGCTTTGCATCAGGGTCAGGAGCCATCTCGTATCTTCCGGTCTCAAGATGACAATACCAGCTCATTGCTGTAAGCTTAAGTGTATTGCCCTCCCTGTCCTTGAAAGTCAGGCTGATCGCCCTGAGACCATCCTCAGTCGGTTCGGAAACGTTATCTATTGTCACCAGATTGAAGTCAAGTCCGGTCGGCAGTTGTTCTTGGGGAGTACTATTGTCTCCTCCGCAAGCCCAAAGGAGCAACAGAGAAGACAACAGTATTGATATTTTCTTTAACATTTAGAAAAGTTTTGGTACAAACTCAGTAAGATAGGTTCTCCAGTTTCTCCAGATGTGGCCACCGCCGTTCTCGAGATACTCGTGAGGATACTTGTTCTCCTCAAGCTTCTTTACGAAGTCTCTGTTTGCCTGAATGAGGAAGTCAGTGTTACCGCAACCGATCCAGAGGAGAGAAGGCTTCTTGCTGAAGTATGTCTCAAGCTTCTTGTCGAAGTCCTGGTACATAGGTGAAACAGAAGCGTCGCTCACACCGATAGCTGCCGAGAACATACCTGAGTATCCGAACATATCAGGGTTGTTGATGCTGATGTAAAGAGTGTGGAAACCACCCATCGAGAGACCGCAGATAGCGCGGCTCTGCTTCTTGGCGATAGTCTTGTAGTTGCTGTCGATGAACTTCACGATCTCAGGGAATGCAGTCTCGAAAGTACCCTCCATAGTCTGAGGGAGCTGCATTGTAGGACGAGTGTAGCCTGTAGAGTTCTCGCCAGGAGCAGCCTCCTGAGAGATGTTGCCGTTTGTGAACACAACGATCATAGGCTTAGCCTTGCCCTGTGCGATGAGGTTGTCAAGTACCTGGGCAGCACGACCCTGAGCGATCCAAGCGTCCTCGTCGCCACCGATTCCGTGGAGAACGTAGAGGACAGGGTAGCGGGTCTTTGCAACCGGGTTGTAACCTGCTGGAGTATAGACAGTGAGTCTGCGGTCGAAACCTGCAGTTGCACTCTCATACCATACCTTTGAAACTGTTCCGTGAGGTACATCCTGGATAGTGTAGAGGTCAGCGCGCTCACCAGGAACGATGAATGCACTTGTGAGTGACGAAACGTCGCGGTTTACCCACATATTGTTGTTGTCGATCACTGTGTTTCCGTCTACGCTGAATGTGTATGTGTACATTTCTGGAGCTACCTTGAAGTCGGTAGTGTACTCCCATACACCGTGAGGACCTTCCTTGAGTTCAGCTACGCCTGGAGCGTCGAACTCTCCGAAAGGAGTCTGGATCTTCTGAGTAGGAAGGAAATCACCTGAAACTGTAACCTTTACAGCCTTAGGAGCCTGATAGCGGAATGTTACTGTTCCGTCCTCGTTCACTACAGGTGACTCTACTGAAGCGCCTCCCCAAAGAGCCTGCTGTGCGAATGCAGTGCAAGCTACGCAGAGTGCTGCGATTATGGTTGTAATCTTCTTCATTTCTTGTTATTTAAAAAGGAGTGGAGCGAATGTGTTGAGGTAAAGTCTCCAGTTAGCCCATACGTGGCCACCCTCGCTTACATAGTATGTATGCTCGAGACCGTTCTCTGTAAGAGCCTCGTCAAGCTGGTTAGCCTGCTCGAAAAGGAAGTCAGTGTTTCCGCAAGCAAGCCAGTAAAGCTTGTAGCCGGCCTTCTTGATGCCCTGAAGCTGAGCGCTGAGCTCCTCAGACTTGTTGGCACCCATAGAGAGAGGGCAGATATAGTCGAATACGTTAGGATACATTCCAGAAGCAGCGATTGTGTGACCGCCACCCATAGAAAGACCTGCGATTGCTCTGTGAGACTTCTTTGCAACTGTGCGGTAGTTCTTCTCGATGAAAGGAACGATCTCCTCTACGAGGCTCTGCACGTAAAGGTTGCGGTTTGCAGGATCTCTCCAGTCATACTCTGTAGTAGGAAGACCGAAAGTCTGAGCAGCCTGCTGGTTAGGGTTGCCGTTAGGCATAACCACGATCATAGGCTTTGCAAGACCCTTTGCAATGAGGTTGTCGAGAATCTGAGCTGTGCGGCCCATTGATGACCAGGCCTCCTCGTCTCCACCTGCTCCGTGAAGGAGATAAAGAACCGGATATTTGGTCTTTGTGTTCTTCTCGTATCCGTAAGGAGTGTAGACAGTAAGACGGCGGTTGATGCCGAGGATTTCGCTGTCATACCAAGGATGGCTGATAGTTCCTCTCTGCTCTGCTGCCTTGTAGTTCTCTGTGCGCTCGCCGTCAACGAGGAGCATACTGAGATAGCGTGAACCGTCACGCTGAACCATTACGTTCTGAGGGTCGTTTACAGACACGCCGTCAGCAACGAAGTTGTAAGTATATATCTCTGGCTCTGGAAGTGGAATAGTTACTTCCCATACGTTGTTTTCGCCACGAGTCATATCGATAGTACCGCCCCAAGGGTTTGGCATCCAAGAGCCGCTGAGCTTTACTACAGTAGCATAATCTGCTTTAAGTCTGAATGTTACGCTGTCATTCTGCACCTCGGGAGAAATCACTGGCTTCTGTCCCCAGAAAGCGAAGTTTGTGAGTTCCTGTGCAGAAAGAACGCCTGTTGCCATCGCCAATGAAGCGAGGGCAATGAGAATACGTTTCATTATGATATTATGTGGTTAAAGCAGGCCGTCCGTACAGACGGCCTGCAGATATTCATTAAAGGGTAATTGGACCAACGTAGCGAGCGTTGACTGCTGAGCTCTCGAGAGTGATAGTGTAAGTGTCACCGTCAACAGCTACAGTAAGAGTACCGTCGAGTACCTTAGCCTCGCAAACAGCTGCACCGCCGGCAACATTCCACCAGCAAGTACCCCAGTTCTCGAATACCATACCGATGCCCCAGAGGTCACCTGGGTCCCAGCCGATACCGAACTCGCCCTCTGCGATCTGTCCGCCAGCTGCACAAGCAGTGTATGTGCCAGGAGCAAGCTTACCGTCAGCAGAGTAAACGTCGAGTGCGAGGTAGTGTCCCTCACCTTCCCATACAGTCTGCCAAGTAGCAGGATCTGTAGTTGAAGAGATACCCTCCTCTGAGAGGTTGATAGTCACTGAGTTAGTACCGTTTGCAACGTTGCTTGTTGCAGAAAGGAGAACTGAAAGCTCTGTTCCCTCGAACTCTGGCTCCTCACCGCCGCCAAGGTTGACAACCTCGAGAGGGTAGTCAGCTACAGGGCAAGTGAACTTAGCGTTAACGAGAGTAGATTTCAGCTTGATGACGAGGTTTGCACCCTCAACAAGTACCTGAACAGTACCGTCAGTTACCTTGCCTGCTGCAACAGCTGCACCACCGGCAACATTCCACCAGCAAGTACCCCAGTTCTCGAATACCATACCGATACCCCAGAGGTCACCTGGATCCCAACCGATACCGAACTCACCAGCGTTGATTGCACCACCGGTTGTGCCGGCATTGTAAGTACCTGTATAGAGCTTGCCGTCCTCAGAGTAGATGTCAAGACCAAGATAGTTACCCTCACCTTCCCATACAGTCTGCCAAGTGTTAGGATCTGTAGTAGATGAGATACCGTCTGTTCCAAGGTTCATAGTAATAGACATAGTACCATTTGCTACATTGCTTGTAGCTGAAAGGAGGTTTGTAAGCTCTACATAGTCAGTGTCGTCAACGTTTCCGCCACCGCCGAGAGCAGGGTCAGTAACAGCTTCGATAGCACCCTCAAACTTAGTCCAGAGCATAGCCTTGCCTTCGCCTGAAACGAGCTCGATAACCCACTTAGAACCCTTTCTTGTAACAGTAACAGTTCCTTCAGTAACCTTCTGGTTTATAACTGCTGCACCATTTGCAACATCCCAC
>JAFYXE010000041.1 GCA_017546275.1 Bacteroidales bacterium
GAGTCACCACCACCAACGAGTGTGAATGCGCCGTTCTCAGTAGCCTTAGCGAGGATCTCTGCGATGCGGTTTGTACCCTTAGCGAATGCTGGGATCTCGAATACGCCTACAGGACCGTTCCAAAGGATAGTCTTAGAGTTCATAAGAACCTCCTCCCACATAGCGAGAGTGCTTGGAGCTGCGTCCATACCTTCCCATCCCTCAGGAATCTCCATATTTGAAACGATCTTGGTGTTTGCATCGTTAGAGAAGTCGTCAGCAACTACAACCTCCTTAGAAAGGTAAATCTTAACGCCCTTCTCCTCTGCCTTCTTGAGTGTATCAAGAGCGAGCTGCATCTGATCGTCCTCACAAAGTGAACGGCCGATCTGACCACCCTGAGCCTTTCTGAATGTGTAAACCATACCACCACCGATGATCATATTGTCAACAGCGTCGAAAAGCTTCTCGATGATAGTGATCTTTGAAGATACCTTTGCACCACCTACGATTGCAGTTACAGGGTGCTCTGGAGTCTTGAGAACGTGGTCGATAGCCTTGATCTCACCTTCCATTACATAACCGAACATCTTGTCGTTAGGGAAGTACTCGGCGATGAGAGCTGTAGAACCGTGTGCACGGTGTGCTGTACCGAATGCGTCGTTGATGTAGCAGTCAGCGTAAGAAGCGAGCTTCTTAACGAAAGCCTTCTGGTTCTCCTTTACAACAGCCTTAGCTGCCTTCTTCTCCTCGTCAGTAGCGAACTCACCTCTTGGCTTGCCCTCCTCCTCAGCGTAGAAACGGAGGTTCTCGAGTACGAGGCACTCACCCATCTTGAGGGCAGCAACCTGCTCGTCAGCAGCCTGGCAGTCGTCAGCGAACTTTACAGGTGCACCGAGGAGCTCCTCAACACGACCGAGGATGTGCTTGAGAGAGAACTTCTCAGTTACGCCCTTTGGACGTCCGAGGTGTGACATTACGATAACAGCACCACCCTTCTCAAGAACCTTCTTAAGTGTAGGGATAGCAGCGCGGATACGTGTGTCGTCAGTGATCTGCATTTCAGCGTTGAGCGGAACGTTGAAGTCAACGCGAACGATCGCCTTCTTACCGGCGAAATCATAAGAGTCAATAAACTGTTGCATAATTGTATATAATGTTTGTTAATTCCTAAAACCGAGCAAATTTAGCAATTTTCGGGGAAATACAATAATTTACCTATCTTTGCGACCAGAAAAGACGGCTATACTTCCTTTAAACGATTAAGATATGATGACAATTGAAAGTCCAGGCTCATTCTGGAAGGATTACGAACTCATTGATTCCGGCAATTTCGAGAAACTCGAAAGATTCGGACCTTTCATTATGGCAAGGCCTGAGCCTAAGGCTTTGTGGGACAAGTCCCTTTCTGAAGGAGAGTGGAACAAGCTGATTCACACACGCTTCAAGACCGGAGCAGGCTTCGGCAAGGCAGGCAAGGAAGACAGCGGTACCTGGGAGCGCAAGAAGAAGATGGATGACCAGTGGTACATCCGCTACACAGGCGCACAGGAGGGCCTCAACTTCTCGTTGAGACTCGGCCTCACCTCATTCAAGCACGTGGGAGTCTTCCCTGAGCAGTCATCGAACTGGGAGTACATCTACAGGCAGACAAGAGCATTGGTGGAGAAGGCCGAGGCTGAGGGCAAACCGAAGCCGAAGGTCCTGAACCTTTTCGCATACACCGGAGCCGCATCTCTCGCAGCGAAGGCTGCAGGAGCAGACGTGACTCACCTCGACTCTGTGCGTCAGGTGGTTACCTGGGCACGCGGCAATATGGAGGCCAGCCGCCTCGACAACATCAGATGGATCGTTGAGGACGCCCTCAAGTTCGCCCGCAGAGAGGCAAAGAGAGGAAACACCTACCAGGGCATCATCCTCGACCCGCCTGCATACGGACACGGTCCGGACGGCGAGAAGTGGAAACTCGACGAGTGCCTTAACGAGATGCTTCAGTGCGTAGCGGCCATCCTCGCTCCACAGGACAGCTTTATGGTCCTCAACCTCTACTCCAACGGATATTCTGCCGTACTCGGAGAGACAATCGTGAAGCAGGCATTCTGTATGAAGACAGCATACAAGTCACTCGACTTCGGAGAGCTCGTATTGAAGGACAGCTACGGCAAGAACCTGCCGCTCAGCGTCTTCGTCAGACTGGCAAGATAAAACAACAGCCCCGGCTACTGAAAACAATGAACCCCAAAAGTCAGACAAAACTTTTGGGGTTCATTGTGTATATGCGATTACTGCTTGATGTCAAGTAAAGTGTTGAAACTGTTGCGGATCTCTTCAGCGAACTCAGTATCACCGTAATAGTCAGCGACTTCAGCAACATACGACAGACTCGAGTAGCAAGTGTCGAATTCACGCTTGGCGAGATCGTAGTTGTTGAGGAAGAAGTTTGCCGACACGAGGAGGTCGCAGACGAAGCGGGCAGCAAGGTCGCGAGCCTTCTCCGGAACACCTGCCTCATAGTACAGCTCGATCATATCCACCACCATATACTCGTTAGAGAATCCGAGATAGATCATATCAAGCGGGAAGTTCTCCTCCGGAACACACTCCTGACACATATCGAGCATCTCGATCGCACGCTCCTCGTCACCGATCTTCATCATCTCACGTGCGACATTCACGAAAAGCTGACGCTGCGAGAGGACTCCGCAGAATGTGTAGTAATTCTGATAGTCCACGAAATAGTCTGTCCTCTTGAGTGCATCCCAAGTGAAGACGTTCTTCATCTTATAATAAAGATCCTCCGGATCAGCGAAGCCGATGTCTGTGCTCTTCATCTTGTTCTTGATCGGAACGAACTTGTATGAGAATCCCTCGTACATCAGATACTCCTTGATGCCGACATTGAGGTCACCTCCCATACTCAAGACATTGAGAGGTCTGTCCCACTCGTAAGTCGAAAGGAAGTCGAGCATAAAGAGTTCCGGCTTGGTGAGATAGTTCTTGTCCTTTGGCAATGAAAGAACGATCTCATCAGGAATCTGGTCAGCGTACTTCTCGTCAAGGATACCGTACTTCAAAACGTTCTCCTTGTTTACAGGAATAGAGAATCTTCTCGATATGATGTAGTCCACCTCCTTGTTGTTGGTGAGCATAAGCTTCGCATCAGGATGACGGAAAATCCTCATCACATCAGCAAGAGGGATGATGGTGTCGAGTCGGTCCTGGATGAAGACATACTCGTTTGTTCCGTAAAGATACTGGCGAGGACCCACAGTGAGGGCAAGCGGAGCAGACTCGTTCACGGCATACTTCATCTGGTCGATATGCCAGTCTGTACCAAGGAGAGAAGTGTTGACGATACGTACGTCAGGACGGACATTCTCCACCTCCTGTGCATACCAGAGAGGGAATGTATCGTTGTCTCCGTGCGTTATGAGGATACCGTTCTCACCTACAGAGTTCAGATAGTTCCTTGCCATCTCCACTGCTGTGTAGCGGTTGCTGCGGTCGTGGTCATCCCAGTTTTCTGCAGCCATAAGCGCAGGCACTCCGAGCATCGCGAAAGTCACGGCCGCCGCCACTGCTGCGCCGTTCTTCTCGGCCATCTTCTTCTCGATCCAGCTGTATACAGCCACGACAGCGAGACCGATCCAGATAGAGAAAGAGTAGAATGAACCTGCATACGCATAATCACGCTCACGCACCTGGAACGGAGGCTGGTTCAGGTATACCACGATGGCGATACCTGTCATAAAGAACATAAGGAAAGTCACCCAGCAGCCCCTCTTGTCACGGTCGAACTGGAAGAACAGACCGATGAGGCCGAGGAGAAGCGGAAGCATATAATAATGGTTCTTTCCCTTGTTGTCCTTGAGGTAGCCCGGAGCGTCAGACTGGTCTCCGAGGCGGAAATTGTCGATTGCAGTGATGCCGGACTCCCAGTTTCCGATGAACGGATCGCCAGGTGACGGACTGTGGATATCGTTCTGACGTCCTGCGAAATTCCACATAAAGTAACGCCAGTACATCCAGTTCATCTGGTAATCGAAGAAGAACGCCAGATTCTGGAAGAATGTCGGCTTCGGATGCTCCGCTCCGCGGACCCTGTGTCCTCCGCCGTGCATATATGACTTGTAGAACGAAATGTGTCTTGCATCAGAGCTCCACATACGAGGGAAGAGCATCTTGCCCTCTGATGAATAGACCACATCTCCCGGACCGTCAGCCTTGATGTACTTGCGCACGACATTGCCCGACTTGTCCTTCTCGATCATAGGAGCCCAATATGTCACCTCCTCGATATCGTACGGAGCATCGAAATACTGGCCGTACACAAGCGGATTGCTTCCGTACTGCTCACGTCCGAGATAACGCACGAGAGTATAAGGGTTGTCTGGCTGATACTCGTTTGTAGGAGTCTTCGCGCTTGAACGGATCACCACGATAGAGAAGAGGGAGAATCCGATCACGATCATCGTGAAGCAGAGGAGCACTGTGTTCGCAAACACCTTCTGCTGCTTCATTGTGCGGAAAAGACCGAAGAAGCAGGCGCCGAGAAGCGCAAGCATAAACAGAGCCGCACCTGTATTGAACGGAAGTCCGAGTGAATTGACAAAGAATCTGTCCACGCCGGCAGCGATCTTAGGAAGATAAGGGATGATTCCGAAGAGGATCACAGCGAGGATCACTACAGAAACGAGGAAGATCTTGAGGTACTCACGGAATGTGTAGTGACCGTTTTCGCGCTTCTTGTAGTAGAACATAAACACCAGCGCAGGGATGGCCAGGAGGTTCAGGAGGTGGATTCCGATGGAGAGACCCATAAGGAACGAGATGAGTACGATCCATCTGTCCGCATAAGGCTCGTCAGCCTGCTCGTACCACTTGATCATAGCCCAGAACACAAGCGCAGTGACAAGCGATGACATCGCATACACCTCGCCCTCCACAGCAGAGAACCAGAATGTGTCGCTGAATGTGTAGGCAAGCGCACCTACCGCACCGGAACCGAAAATGGCAATCGCCTTGGCGATGGAATATGTGCCGCCCTCAGACGCTTTCACTACCCTCTTCGCGAAGAAGACGATGGTCAGGTAAAGGAAGAGGATGGTCAGCGCCGAGCATATCGCATTCATCGAGTTCACAGCCACAGCAGCGTGCATATTGTCAGTGAACATAGTGAAGAATCTCGCGATAAGCTGGAATACAGGGTTTCCAGGAGGGTGTCCCACCTCAAGCTTGTACGACGACGCGATGAACTCTCCGCAATCCCAGAAAGACGCAGTCGGCTCTATGGTAAGGAGATATGTCACAGCTGAAACGACGAACACAAGAGCTGCCGTCAGTCTGTTCCACAACGTAAATTTCTTATTATCCATTGTTCCAATATTATTCATATAACCTACAAATATACGCATATAATCGCTATATTTGCAAAAATAAATTCATACGCAAATGGCTGACAACGACTGGAAGAAAAGACTCGGAGTGGTATTCTCGACAAATCCCGACTTCACATACGAAGAAGAAAGCGTGGAGGAGCAAGCAACTATCGAGCCATCGAAGCAGAATCTCATAGTAGGCATAGACAGAAAAGGACGCGGAGGCAAGCAGGTGACGCTGGTCACAGGCTTTGTCGGCACATCTGACGACCTTGCCGAACTTGGCCGCACCCTCAAGGTGAAGTGCGGAGTCGGCGGCAGCGCAAAGGACGGCGAAATCACCATACAGGGAGATTTCCGCGACCGCGTAGTCGCTCTCCTCAAGGATATGGGCTACAAGGCAAAGAGAGGAAACTGATATGCTTTTCAAGACACTTGCACTTATATCGCTGCTGATTGCGCTCCTGCTTCTCAAGACGATGGTGGGAGTGTTTCCGTCATTGGTAGCCTGCCTGACAAGGTGGAAGGAAAGCGTAAACCTTGACGCAAGCGTGCAGTTGAGCCGAAACAGAGACATCACTACCCTTGCGCTTGTCATACCTTTCTGCCTGACAGTCACCAGGTTCCGTCTGTACGACCCGCACTTTATGGTCGGGCTCAACGACAACGGAAGGCTTGCCGTAACCATCGGTATCCTCATCGGCTGGATGCTGCTGAGGACTTTCCTCGAGCACCTTCTCAGGCCTAGGAAAGGCAATCCCAAAGCATATGGCACAGCCCGTAAGGCGGCATACACTTATCTCTGCATACTTACATTGCTGCTTATGCTCACCGGAGGAATTATGGCATTCGTCGATGCCGCTCCAGAGACCATCAAAACCGCAATGCTTTGGATATCAGCCACTATTTACGCAGTCCTGCTGCTTAGAAAAACTCAAATTTTAATTTCTTCTTATTCGTTTTTCGCAAGTTTTTTGTACCTTTGCGCCCTCGAAATAATTCCCACTGGAGCGTTGGTCGCTTCAGCCATTATTTTTTAGTTAGAATGAGCGTTAAAAAGATACTGATTTCACAGCAGCAGCCGAAGACGGCTTCGCCTTACACCAGCATTGCAGAAAAATTCGGAGCAGAGTTCGACTTCAAGCCTCTCTTCAAGATTGAGCCGTTGACTTCCAGAGAGTTCCGTTCACAGAGAATAAACATTCTTGACCACACTGCAATCATTTTTTCAGCTCGTACCACTATCGACGCATTCTTTCAGCTCTGTGAAGAGCTCCGCGTGAAGGTACCGGAGACTATGAAATACTTCTGTACAACTGAAGCCGTAGCGAACTACCTTCAGAAGCATATCGTATACCGCAAGAGAAAGATCTTCTTCGGTGACGGTACTCCTGAATCGATCGTAGGCCTCATCGGAAGCAAGCACAAAGGCGAGAATTTCCTTATAGCAACAGCAGAATCAACCAGCAAGGATGCGGTTACCAAGCTCTTCGAAGAGCAGCAGTACGCGTTCGAGACCGCTGTCTTTGTAAAGCCTGTAGCACAGGACATCAAGGACGTGGATCTTCACGCATACGATGTAATGGTATTCTTCAACCCTGCTGACGTAAAGTCTCTCTATGAGAACCACCCTGAATTCAGCCAGGGCGACATCAAGTTCATTTCATATGGACGCAGCATCGTGAAGGCTATGGAGGAGGCAGGTCTCAAGATCGAGATCTCTGCACCTACTGCCGAGATTCCGTCTGTGGCAAAGGCACTCGAGATTTATCTTACAAACAACCAGTAAAAGGTGGAAGCCCAGGCTCCTAATACCCTTCCTAAGACAGAAAGACTTTGTGGCAAGATCTCCATTTCGAATCTTCTTGCCAAGGGTAAGCACGGCTCTGTCGAAGGTATGCGCTACCTTTTCGTAAGCGGTACCGGAAACGAGGGAAACAGGATTATGGTGTCTGTGCCGAAGAAGCTCTTCAAAAGAGCTGTCAAGAGAAATCTCCTCAAGAGAAGAATCAGAGAAAGCTATAGAAAACAGAAGCACATCCTTGCCGCAACAGGCGTGGATGTGCTCTTTATGTATTCAACCAAGGAAGTCCTCAGTTATGAGGCGATCTACACAGCAGTCGGACAGATCATAGCCAAGATCAATGAAAGAGTTTCTTAAGAAGGTCGCGATCGCGCCGTTCATCTTTCTGATACGTTTCTACCAGGTCTGCATTTCTCCGCTAAAGCAGCCGACCTGCAGATTCACTCCGACCTGTTCCCAGTATGCTCTCGAAGCATTCAGAAAGCACGGACCATTCAAGGGTTTCTACCTCACAGTCCGCCGACTTCTCCGCTGTCATCCTTGGGGCGGTCACGGCTACGATCCCGTGCCCTAAGGCCCTACAACAGCTAAAACAACGCGTAAAACAACAAAATCAACAACAAAAATATAGCAATCGAGTGCGATCTTTGCACCCGGTTAAGAATCTTATTCGTCTCTTTCTGCCGATCCTACTTTTTATTTGAAATGTGTGCAATTCCTTCTCAGGATCGGACAGCAGAAAGACAAAAAAGCGCAAGCCGTGAGGTTTGCGCTTTTTGTATTTATAATCGACTTGTTATTAGTCAAGTTTGAGGACGGCCATAAAGGCGCTCTGAGGAACTTCGACAGTACCGATCTGACGCATTCTCTTCTTACCCTGCTTCTGCTTCTCGAGGAGCTTTCTCTTACGCGAGATGTCACCACCGTAACACTTCGCGGTCACGTCCTTTCTCACAGCCTTCACAGTCTCACGTGCGATGATCTTCGCACCGACCGCAGCCTGGATCGCGATGTCGAACTGCTGCCTTGGGATGAGTTCCTTAAGCTTCTCGCACATCTTGCGGCCGAAGTCGTAAGCGTGGTCAGCGTGGATAAGGGTAGAAAGCGCATCGGCAGGATCACCGTTCAAGAGAATGTCAAGCTTCACGAGCTTGGCCTCCTTGAATCCGATGACGTGGTAGTCGAATGACGCATAACCCTTCGAGATCGACTTGAGCTTGTCATAGAAGTCGAATACGATCTCGGAAAGAGGCATCTCGTATGTAAGCTCGAGACGATCTGCAGTAAGATAGTGCTGGTTGATGAGCACACCTCTCTTGTCAAGACAGAGCTTCATAATCGGACCGTAGTAGTCAGATCTCGAGATGACCTGAGCCCTGATGTAAGGCTCCTCGATCTTGTCGATGAGGGTCGCAGCCGGAAGTCCTGAAGGGTTGTGCACATCAAGGCACTCGCCCTGTGTGGTATATACCTTATATGATACGTTAGGCACGGTAGTGATAACGTCCATATTGAACTCTCTGAAAAGACGCTCCTGAACGATCTCCAGGTGGAGAAGTCCGAGGAAGCCGCATCGGAAACCGAAACCGAGCGCGAGAGATGACTCCGGCTCGAAGACAAGCGAAGCGTCGTTGAGCTGGAACTTCTCGAGCGATGCACGGAGTTCCTCATACTGGTCTGTCTCGACCGGATAGAGACCCGCGAAGACCATAGGCTTCACCTCCTCGAAACCTGCGATCGCGTCCTTGCACGGATTTGTGACGCTTGTGATGGTGTCACCCACCTTCACCTCAACGGCACTCTTGATGCCGGAAATGATATATCCTACACTTCCGCAAGGGATTTCCTTGCGTGGATGCATCTTCATCTTGAGCACTCCGATCTCATCGGCAGTATATTCCTTGCCTGTGCTGACGAACTTCACCTTGTCGCCAGGCTTGATCGATCCGTTCATCACCTTGAAGTATGCGATGATACCGCGGAACGAGTTGAATACAGAGTCGAAGATAAGGGCCTGGAGCGGAGCGTCAGGATCTCCTACAGGAGCCGGGATTCTCTCCACAATGGCATCGAGAACCTCCTTCACACCCTGGCCTGTCTTACCTGAAGCGAGGAGAACCTCCTCCGGCTTGCATCCGAGAAGGTCGACGACCTGGTCTGTAACCACGTCTACCATTGCCGAATCCACATCGATCTTGTTGAGGACCGGAATGATCTCGAGGTCGTGCTCGATTGCGAGATAAAGGTTGGAGATTGTCTGAGCCTGGATACCCTGAGTAGCATCGACTACGAGCAGCGCTCCCTCGCAGGATGCGATGGCGCGCGACACCTCGTAAGAGAAGTCCACGTGACCCGGAGTGTCGATAAGGTTAAGAGTGTACTGCTCTCCATTGTAGTTGTAATCCATCTGGATAGCGTGGCTCTTGATGGTGATACCCTTCTCCTTCTCCAGATCCATAGAGTCGAGGACCTGGTTCTCCATATCACGGGCTGTCAACGTATTTGTAATCTCGAGCATTCGGTCTGCGAGAGTACTCTTGCCGTGGTCGATATGGGCTATAATACAAAAGTTTCTTGTTTTCTTCATCGTATACGTATAATCGGTGCAAAGATAGCAATTTACGGAATTTTTTCAGTATTTTTGTTTAAACCTTATCCCCCCAAGAACATCTAAAACACCGATGCGGGACACAGAAATCAAAAAACTATGCCGGAACGGCGATTACGAGCTGGCCTTCAAGGCCATAGTGGAGTCATATTCTGAACGGCTCTACTGGCACGTCCGTCGCCTGCTGTGTTCGCACGAAGACACCAACGACCTGCTTCAGGACATCTTCATCAAGATATGGACGGCGATGCCGTCGTTCCGCGGAGACTCTCAGCTTTACACCTGGCTCTACCGCATCGCCAC
This sequence comes from Bacteroidales bacterium, assembly GCA_017546275.1. Classification (GTDB taxonomy): domain Bacteria; phylum Bacteroidota; class Bacteroidia; order Bacteroidales; family UBA932; genus Cryptobacteroides. The sequence goes on from JAFYXE010000041.1 coordinate 10,073, forward strand.
AAACGAAACGCTGAACAGGCTCAGGAAACTCAGAAGGGAAAACGCCATAAGCCTGGATGCCGTCGGAGAAATACTCGCTACGAGAGTCGATGAAGACCCGTACTTCAACGGAACGGCTCTCCAGAGGGAACTCCACAAGGCGATACAGAGCCTTCCGGAAAAACAGAGGCTTGTGTTCAACCTCAGATATTTCGATGAAATGAAATACGAGGACATCGCCGAGATCACCGGCACATCGACAGGAGCGCTCAAGGCATCATACCATCACGCATACAATAAAATAAAGGAAGCACTTGAAGCGATCGACTTTTAAACCAAACGATATGAACTGTGTCTAACTCACTGGATATGGATAATATGGAAAAGGACATTCTACATAATTCCGAACTCAAGAAGAACCCATACGGTCTTCCGGACGGCTATTTCGACACCCTGAAAAAGGATCTCATCAAATGCTCGGAGCCGCAGAAGGTCGTTCCCGCAAACATATGGGCTCGCGTCATTCCAATGCTCGCAATGGCAGCGACATTCGCGCTGCTTGTGGCCGCAGGTACATTCTACCTCAGAAACTCGGCTGCAACTCCTGGACTTACAGAAGAAGACTGGTACGTATTCTCAGACCAGTACTCGGACTTCGCAATCTATGAAAGCGGCAGCGAGCAGTATGCAGACCTGGGAATGGACGACGAAGACATTATCGAATACCTTATATATACAGGTGTAGACGAACACATTATTGAACTTTCAAAACAGCAGTAGATATGAACAAGACATTATCAATCATTGCAGCCGTACTGGCTCTCATATTCACAAGCAACACAGCAAGCGCAAACAGAAGCTGTGAAGAAGACTGGAAGGAGAAGATGATGAGCGAGAAGATCGCCTTCCTGACACTTGAGGTCGGACTCACTCCGGAAGAGGCGCAGACATTCTGGCCTGTATACAACAAGGTGGAGAAGGAAAAGGACGAGGCTCTCGCCAATGTATTCAGAGCATACAAGGAACTCAGCAAGGCTACTGAGGAAGGCAAGACAGGAAAGGCTCTCGCAGACCTTCTTGACAAATACCTTGCAGCACAGAAGGAGCTGAACAATGTAGAAAACGGCATTGCAGAGCAGTACAAGTCAGTCCTGCCTGTAGAAAAGGTAGTGAAACTCTATCTTGCAGAGGAGAAGTTCAGAAGAAACAGCATCCGCAAACTGCACGACGGAAGACCTGCGCCTAAGAAATAATCAGGCGAACAGATAGAAATCTTTAGTGAGGGACAGATACTCTTGAGTATACTGTCCTTCATTTTGTATTGTAAGGATCGTATCTTCAGGAGCATCTGCACGCTGGCGCGAAAACTCGGCAATCATTCTTGTCGGAGCCTTGCGCGGAACTGTCCTTATGCGAAGAATGCGGAAAAGATGGAGTCCGCACATACGTCCGTAGCGGCAGAGAGCAGCCTCCTGCTCCGCCGGGAGGACGAAAGCCACACGTCCGTTCTCGGCGAGCCTGTCTTTTGCAAATTCGAAGATATCTCTGTAGGAAAGGCCGTCAGAAGTATGTCTGGCCGTGCTTTTCCTTTCATCAGGAGCCGTAAGGGAGTCTTCGAAATATGGAGGATTCGAGAAGATGAGGTCGTATTCCCGCGCAGATACACCACTCTGGCCGGAACCGGCCGTCTCAGCAGCGAACGCATCAAGTGACATATTGTACGCGTGCAGACATCCGCTCCAAGGCGAATTGCTGAAATTCACAGCAGCCTCGCTCGCAGAAGGTTCATCGATGTCTATTGCATCGATATGAATATTCACGACTTCCTCAACGTCATTACGAGGAGCGTCAGCAACGTGGTAATCTTCTCCGTTCACCCTCTGGGCAGCCATCAAAGCAATGGTACCGGTACCTGTACCGATGTCAAGAAGATTCCTGTCCTCCGGCTTTACGGTCATAGCAGCCCCAAGCAGAACGCCATCGGTGTTTACCTTCATAGCACTCCGCTCGTTTACGACTTCGAACTTTTTGAATCTGAATACGCCCATAACTACACAAACTGGCCATCGACCATATAGAGGGAACGGTCGCACATCTTTGCGAGGGCGGGATCGTGGGTCACGATGATGATGGTCTGCTGATACTTGTCTCTGAGAGTGAAGAAGAGGTTGTGGAGTTCCTCTTTTGTCTTCGAGTCGAGATTTCCTGAAGGTTCATCTGCAAAGAGCACAGAAGGCTTGTTGATGAGCGCACGGGCAATCGCCACACGCTGCTGTTCTCCTCCGGAAAGCTCCGTCGGCTTATGCGTAAACCTTTCCGCCAGACCAAGGTCTGTCAGCAAGGCCTTCGCCGCCTCCTCCGCATCCTTTCTTGAACGTCCGGCAATGAATGCAGGAATCATAACGTTCTCCAAAGCGGTGAACTCAGGCAGAAGATGATGGAACTGGAAGACGAAACCGATCTTGCGGTTTCTGAACTCCGCCATAGCCTTGCCCTTGAGCTTGAGCACATCGATGCCGTCGATGACAAGAGAACCGGCATCCGGAGTGGAAAGGGTGCCGAGGATCTGAAGAAGTGTGGATTTGCCCGCACCGGAGGTACCCATAATGGACACCACCTCAGACTTGTCCGCACTGAAATCTATACCTTTCAGAACCTTCAATGTCCCGTAGGACTTCTCTATTCCCTTTGCCTGTATCATATCAACCGTTTACTGTCAGTCACAAAGTTAGCATTTCTCTGAAACTGACGCCACAAAAATATGCATAAAAAAAGAGGATGACTTTTCAGTCATCCTCTGCTGTCGGGGTACTGTGACTCGAACACAGGACCCTCTGGTCCCAAACCAGATGCGCTAGCCAACTGCGCCACACCCCGATTATTGGTTTCCCTCATTTGGGACTGCAAATATAGGGTGAAAAAATTAAAGTGCAAAACTTTTTTGAGAAAATTTTGCACTTTTTATCAAAATTGATGCTTTTTTACGCTTTTTGGGGCTTGAAAGCACTAATATCCGAGATTCTGGACCAGTTTCGGGTTATTGTCAATGTAAGTCTGACGCACCGGCCAGAGATAATTTCTGTCCTCGAAAGAGCGTGTCATAAAGTTTCTCTGGGTAAAGAAGAAGGCGTCATTTGTAGTAGCCTTCACGTTCAATCCCCTTATCGGCTCCTTGAACACATCCTTTGCGATCAGCCAACGGCGAAGATCCGTGTATCTCTTTCCCTCATCGAGAAGCTCGACACGACGCTCTCTTCTGATCATCTCTCGCATCTGCTCCACAGTGTATGCACCCTCGTATACAGGGATTCCCGCTCTTTCACGGATGGCATTCAGATACTGGAGAGCCTCTGCGTGGCCAGCTGTGCCGTAGTACTCGTTCATAGCCTCTGCATAGCTGAGATAGAACTCGCCGAGACGGAAGATAATACCAGGGCGGTAAGGGTGGTTCTGGTTTCCGATCTCGGTAGCCTGCGGGTGCTGGCGTTTGCGGAGCAGGTAGCCGCACTGAGGCGAATCGTATGTAGGACCGCCGTTGGCACCTCCGTAGAGGAAGTCCACATAGTTGTTCAGCTGCGACGACCACTCTCCGTGCCACATTACCGACACATAGAAACGCGGCTCTCTGTTGCAGTACATATTTGGTGTACCAGCCTCTGTAATGAGTCCTTTCACATCCTTTGAATTCGAGCGCACCCAAGCCGTTCCAGGATAATGGACATCTTCAGTACTGTAGCCGTCTGCCACATATGAAGGATCCTTGTCTATAGGAAGACCGTTGCGGGTGAAGAACGCATCCACAAGGTTCTGAGTAGGTCCATAGGCACCGTTGCCGTCTCCATATCCGTGCGGAGCCATATTCTGATCCGCTTCGGCGTAGTTGCAGTTGTTGTTGATGAAGATGAGCTCGGGGTTTGCTGTTCCTGTAGCGAAATGGATGTTCATATATGAAAGGAACGGATCGATGGAGCCGTCCTCATTGTACTGCTTATACAATGAATATACACCCAGATCGAAAATGTCTTTTATTGCATCCGCTGCCCTCTTCCACTTCTCCTTGTCATAGTTCTGAGGGAAAAGAGGAGTGCCGTCTGCATTCCTGATGTCAGCATACATCCTGTTGCCGTTGAAAAGCGGGCTGGCCGCGAGCATATGGATATGCGCACGCACAGCGAGAGCCATACCCTTTGTCGCCCTGCCGTAGTCCTCGCTCATACTCTTGACCTGAAGCGGAAGCTGACCTGCAAGATCTGCAAGTTCAGCGTCCAGCCACTCTACGATCTCCTCGAAAGGAGTTCGCTCAAGCATCAGCTCCTCATAAGTGGAATCGATGCCGTAGTACTGGTGCACCAAAGGGAAAGATCCGTAGAACTCAAGCATCTGGGCATAGTAGTATGCGATCAGGAAACGGGCCTGAAGCTTCATATAAGCCACGTCCTCAGCTGTCTGCTCCGATCCGAGCGGTTTCACCCTCTCAAGGAATATATACGCGGCACGTACAGCCTTGTATACGTCTCCCCAAAGATCGAAATACTCTGAAGTGGCACTCCAGTTGCCTTTCATTGCCGATGCCGACCACCAGCCGAAGCCGGACCACTCGAGCGGAATCTGCACATCGTCCGCCAAAGTGTTGAGACCGTACTTCATATTCCAGCCCATATACGGATCCGGAAGGTAACTGTAGATGTTGGCGAGCCATCCGTTTGTCTTGACTACATCATTGAACACCATCTCCTCTGTGATGAGGTCATCAGGCTCCTGGTCAAGATAGTTGCATCCTGCCGCCGAAACGAGGGCGAACGCCATCAATATCATATATAATGCATTCTTCATAATAAGCCTGCGTTTTAGTTGAATGAAATGTCAAGACCGAGCGAAACCACTCGTGAAATAGGATATGCTGCGAAGCCGTATCCCGAAAGCTCGGGATCCCAAAGCTTGAAGTCCGAAATGGTGAAGAGGTTGGTTCCTCTTACAAACACGCGGCAGTTGTTCACTACCCTTGTCTTGCCTGTTCCCTTTCTGAGGAAGGTGTATCCCATCTCGAAGTTCTTCAGACGCATAAACGAGCCGTCTTTGAGCCACCAGCTTGAAGACTGGCTGTTGTTCTCGTTCACACCGAGAGAAAGTCTTGGCCAGAACACGTCCTGCGAAGGATTTTCAGGAATCCAGCGGTCATCGACATTGGCCAGGATGTTTGCTACAGCACCTGAACCCGCACCAGGAATGTAATACTGGTTTCTTGCATCGTCGTAGTCTCCTCCCACCACGAAGTCGGTCAATGCCACTCCCTGGAAGAGGGCGCTGATGTCGAAGCCTTTGTGACGGAACGAGAATCCGAATCCATACACGATCTCCGGAACAGAAGATCCGCCGATGGCAGTCACGTCCTCGTCATTGATCTTTCCATCGTTAGTGAGATCGGCATACTTGATGTCTCCAGGTCTCACTTTGCCCCAAGACGGTACAGGAAGACCAGGCTTCAATGTGCCGGTCTGCGGATCGAGAAAGTCCTCGTCAGTGTAGAGGCCGAGAGACTCCAGACCGTAGTTCTGGTTGATGCTGTGGCCGGTACGTGCACGCGTGGTTCCTACGATACCTGCAGCCTCGTCATATTCGAGGATGGTATTGTGGGCATAGGTGAAGTTGGCCATCACAGAAAGATATGTATCGCGTGAAAAGGCCTTGTTGTAGGTCAGGGACGCATCCACTCCCCTGTTGAACACCTTTCCGTAGTTTGCATAAGGAGCATTCTGGAAACCTGATGTCTCAGGGAAGATCTTCCTCTGCATAAAGATGTCCTTTCGGAGTTCGGTGAAATAATCCACAGTAAGGCTGAGGGCATCGAAAAGACCGAGGTCGAAACCGATGTTGGTCTTGGTAGCGGTCTCCCAAGTGAGGTCAGCCACTCCGAACTGATCCTCTGCCACACCCGGATACGACACACTGTTGTTGTCACCGAAGCTATGTCCGCCTGCGTTGCCGTTGATTGTGGTAAGGTAACCGAAGCGGCGGCCGCCCGAGATCTGGTCATTACCGGCGATACCCATAGAACCGCGGATGCGGAGCTGGTTCACGATGTGCTTCGCATCCTCCATCCAAGGCTCGTTGGACACCATCCATCCGATCGCTCCCGAAGGGAAGAAACCGTAGCGGTACTTCTTGGCGAAGTTCTCGGAACCGTTGTATCCGAAGTTGAACTCCGCAAAGTAGCGGTTGTCGTAGTCATATGCCAGACGTCCGGCAAGACCGGCGTGGCGATATGGGAACGAATAGATCGCCGACGAAGCGTTCTGATCCACATAACTGCGCATATTCCACAGCAGAAGAGCATCCACCGAGTGTTTATCGAAGCTTCTGCTGTATGAGACCGGCACCTCGAAATACGTGCTTCTGCTGCCGCCGAAAGACTTCGAGAAGCCGAGGAACTCGTCTCCTGTAGAGACGATCTCCATAATGAGATCTCCATTGTCGTCTCGTCCTGTAGCATAATAATAGGTAGGCTTTCTTGTACGCTCAGACCAGTAGTCCTGATATACGTCAAACGAGAAAGTCACCTTTGCGTGAAGGCCTTCAAGAGGGTCCCAGAGCATTCCGAAATCCTGATCAAGAGTTGCTACACTCTGAAGCTGGGACTTATAGTTGTCCTTGTATCCGGTCTGTGTTGCCATCACATATGGGTTGGCACGGTTGGACTGGATCGGGAACTTGCCGTTCGAGTACACCGCAGGGTGGACGATAGGCGGGATCTCCAATGCATACTGGAGGATGCTGCTGACGTTGGAGCCCGGAGCGTGTCTGTCCTGCATATAACCTCCGATGCTGAATGTGAACAGCGTAGATTTTGTCAAGTTCAGGTCGATGTTGCTTCGTACATTGTACTTTGTGAGCTTGAGTTCCGAATCAAAGGCGGCATCAGGGTCTGTCGCGATGATTCCGGACTCGTTGTACACTCCGAGGATGAAACGGTAGCGGAGCAGTTCAGTACCTCCGCTCACGTCCGCACTGATATGCGAGTTTGTAGCGAAGTCGTTGGTAACGAGGTCAAGCCAGTCTGTAGAAGGATAGAGGTCAGGATCTGCTCCGTTACGAGTGTTGTCGATCTGAAGCTGCGAGAAAGGCGCAGACATTCCTGACAAGGCAGCCGCTGCGTTCACCACTTCCATATGCTTTGCACCGTCCACGAACTCTGCGATCTTGAGCGGAGTTGTGACACCGTAGTCGGCCTTGATGTTCACCTTGGCTTTTCCTACGGATCCGCGCTTTGTCTTCACGACGATGGCGCCGTTAGCACCGCGCACACCGTAGATGGCGGTTGCAGAAGCATCCTTCAGCACCGAGAACGACTCTATCTCCTCCGGCGAAAGCTGGTCAAGAGAACGTTCGACTCCGTCAACGATTACAAGCGGGTTGGAACTTGCTCCGAAGGTGTTTATACCACGGATCCAGAAGTCGGAGGCATCATAGCCGGGCTCTCCGGAACGCTGGACGCCTATGACTCCGGCGATCTGGCCTGCCAAAGCATTGGAGAGGTTCGCAGTCTGGTTCGTAGCCAGAGTCTCGGGAGCGATGGATGCGATCGCACCGATGACACTCTCCTTCTTCTGTGTACCGAATCCGACCAGGACAGCCTCTTCAAGGACAGTATCGGTCTTCATCCTGATAAGCAGTTCTGTCCTGCCGTCGAGGGCCACCTTCTCATCCTGGTAGCCTATACCTGTCACGGTAAGGACATCTCCTTCCGGCACAGTGATGTAGAACAATCCCGCATCATTCGTGATCGTTCCGCTTGAGCCGTCAGACGAAATGACGGCAATGCCGATGATCGGTATGCCTGCCTCGTCCACGACTTTTCCTGACACCTTCACTTCACCGGGGCCGTCAGACGCATATGCGGCAAGGCCGCCGGCGAAAGTGAGTATCACAACTGCCAGCGCAGTTAGATAATGCCTGATATTCATAAGGTCAGTCATTTAGTTTTATATTCTGGATTATCCACTCTGAATGTCTGTCTTTCAGGACCTGCACCGGTCACTGTCAGAGACTTCCAGTGTGAAGGAATCTTTGCAGGAAGCTGCCGGATGCCCTCTTCGGTGATCTCCACACCTGCAAAGCCGAAGATCACGCTTTGAAGAATGCCGCCCAGACCTGTCGCGAAAGACACTCGGGAGTTGTTGGCATTTTCCGAGAGGACGCCGAACGGCGGCCTGAGTTTGTCTGTATAGCTCTTCTTGAACACCTTGAAAGCGGTTTCCGGATCGCCGAGACGGGCGTGGAGTACAGCGATGATCGCGTTGCTCATAGCCGGACCGTTAGGATCGATCCTGTCGAAATAGTATTCGATGTCACGGACAATCTGATCCTTGTCGGTGATGACTCCGAGCGGATATGCAAGCATATTCACGTCGGTCTGCTTGATGAGCTGTCCGTCGTAGCCGGTGTATTCCATAGTCACGCCCTCGGCGTTGTATGTGAACACAAGATTGTCCGATACTTCCATCCAACGTGGATCCACCTTCTTTCCGAGGGTCTTTGCAGCAGCGGTCACATCGCGGAGCACACGCTTCGCGGCACCATTGGTGAATGCGTTGTCATCCACATTCTCGGCATACTCGTCAGCTCCCACCACATTGATGATGGAGTAGCTTCCGTCCGCATTCTTCTGAACGCGGCTGAGCCAGAAATCTGCTACAGCCTTGAGCACAGGCCAGGCTGTATCTTCAAGCCAATCCTTGTCCTGGGTCACGCAGTAGTACTGCCACATAGCGATGCCCACATCTGCCGTGATGTGGTGTTCATAAGTACCTGTCAAGGCCCACACAGGAGTGCACTCCTCTCCTGAAGTGTCTGCCTCCCAAGGATACTGTGCACCCTTGTAACCGTGGTTCTGCGCATTCTGCACAGCCTGAGGCAGGCAGTTGGCGCGATAGTCCATAAGCGAACGTCCTGCTTCCGGATTCATAACGAGAATAGGCGGATACATCCAGAGTTCAGTGTCCCAGAAATAGTGTCCGTTGTATCCGTCGCTTGACGAAAGGCCCATAGGAGCGATGCCTACCGGACAGTTGTCTCGGGTTATCGAGTAGAGCTGATAGAGGGCGTGGCGGATGTCAAGCTGCGATTCGGGATCGCCTTCGATGATGACGTCACCCTGCCATAGTTCATCCCAGGCGGCACGATGCTTCTCAAGGATGTAGTCTATGCTCGACTTGTATGCGAATGTAGCGAAGCGTTTCGACTCATTGACAGGATCCTTGAAGTCCTGGGTCGAGCAGACGGCTCCCACGAGAGCGAATCTGTAGGCCTGACCCTTCTTCAGCTTCACCGAGAACCAGATTCCGTCCCGGCCTTCTCCCTTGATTCTCCTGACAGTCGGCTCTTCTCCGTCAAACATAAACATCGATGACGAACTCACTCGGTGCATCTTCGTGCGGGTCGCAGCGTTGAGCTGGTAAACCAGCTGCGCGCCCTCACCGAAACTAGCCTGGACATCGCTCATCTCCTCAGGAATGCCGTACACATTTTCCACCTTGAGGGTGAAGTCCTTGTGAGGCACAACCTCAACGACAGACATTGCGTTGTAAGGAAGATGTCTGACTGCCAGAACTGTATACTTGAAAGAAGCATAGCCTTTGAGTTCCACATCTGTAGTCAGCTGAGCCTTCTTCATATCGAAGGTCTGGCTCCAGTCCGAGAAGTCCTTGTCCTGGATCTTCCTGCCGTCGACAGTAAGCTCCATATTCAGGAACACCGGACCGCGTGCCACTCTGCTGACGCCGTTCTCGTGCTCCTTGTCGAACACTCCCGCCAGAACGATCTCGCGGGCAGTGAAAGGGCGGTCGTCAGTCACGACTCCCAGACGTCCGTTCGCCATCGTCGCGCCGTTGTAATCCTTGCGCGAAGACACCTCCATAACCCAACCTTCCTGAGCCACCGCCGAAACGACGAGACTCAGGAAGGCCAGCATTGATATTATTTTCCTCATAGGAAACTACATAACGTTCTGATCGGTAACGTCTTCCACAACCGCCTTGATTCCAAGAGGGTTCGACACGTCGAATGTGAAGCGGAGAACGACACCGGTCTCAGGATATTCAAACTTGTTAGGATCGATGACACTCTGACCCTGCTGGAAGTTTCCGTCAGAGCCTGCGATGCTGATGAGGTAGCACTTGTCGATAGAGCTGTTCACCACGTCATAGTTTGAGCTGTAGATGTCACCCCACTCAAGCTTTGTCTGGAAGAACTTCCAAGAAGCGTAGTTGTATACGCGGAGTGTGATCTGATACTTGTAGTCATCGATCTTGGCCATACAGTATCCGTCGTAAGTCTCCCAGTCAGAGAAGACGCGGCCGTCGCGTGTTGCGCGCATATCAGGCTTTCCGAAGTTGTAGTTTCCGAGAACCCAGATAGCCTCGTTTACAGTGATGTTGCCCATCTCGTCCCATCTGAACTGGCCAAGGTCTCCGTTGTCAGAGAGTCTCTCTGTGCGGAGTGAACCCCAGTCTGCCTGGTTTGTAAGCCTGTACTTGCCGCCTTCTGCGCGGAATGTATATGTGCCGTCACCGTTGTTTTCGAAGAAGTCGATGTCAACCCAAAGGTCTCCGAGACCGGCGAATGCCACGATCTGACCCTTCTTGAACTCGACGTCGATAGTGCCTGGATATGCAGGATCTGCAGTCTCAGGAACGATTACATACAGAGCCTCGAGAGGATACTTCACGTTGAAAGACACCACATCAAATGAAAGCGTTCCCTCCGGAATAGCCTCAGCATAGCTGTAAAGAGCTACTGATGAAGTGTTTCCGAACTCGATGTTGTCTACGTTGCTTCCTCCGAATGTGCAGACCTTGCCTGCTGCTGTCTTAGCCTCGAATATGCCTGAAAGCTCTGCAGGAAGGGCGCCTGTGTATGACCATACTGTCTCAGAAGCAGTAAGCTCGATTCTCTCTGACCCGCTTACGAAAGCCACTGAAGCGAACTCAGGATGCGCAAGAGCGATCTTCACGGTCTTCTCTGCACGGTCAGAGCCGCTGCCCATAGCCATAAACATCACGTCGTAATCGCCGTCAGCGATGTTCTTTGCATATGGAATGGAAAGTGTTCCCGAATACACGTCAGCCGACGCCTCACGTACGGTCACGCTTGAAAGCTGCTTGCCGTCCTTGATGAGCGCTGCTGTAACGTTTGATGCAGACGGAACCGTCACTGTAAAATCCACTGATTCGCCGAAAGATGCAGACTCTGCGAGAGTGTAGTTTGAAATCTCAAGCTTTACAGCCTCAGGAGTCTTCTGACACGCTGCTGCAAATACGATGGCTGCGGCAGCGAGAAGGATAGTTGCTGTTCTTTTCATCTTATGTCCATATTTACGAAAGCCCACAGCTTGTCGGCTATGGGCTTTCATTTATTGAAACCTTAACGATTAGAGGTTAGGGTTGATTGTCTTCCACTCTGATACTGCAGGGATGATGCCGAGCTCGATGATCTCGTCACGCATCTTCTGGAGGTGTGCGTAAGAAGCATCGAGAGCTGCGAGCTCCTCTGCTGTTCCCTCTACCTCAC
>JAFYXE010000042.1 GCA_017546275.1 Bacteroidales bacterium
GCGGGCAAGAGCCGCCAGGCCGGAGTCAAGCTGCGAATGAGTGATGAGATAAGTCTCATTAGGATTTATCTTCTCCGGAGCCGAAGTCATATACTCCACAGGAATGCCGTGCTCCATACAGAAACGGTCCACACCCTTGCAGATCATCGGACCGTAAAGGCTGGATGCGAGCGTAATCACCTTAAGCGCAGATGACTCACGCAACTTGTCAAGACCCTGCTTCAGTCCCTCATAAACATCATTCTCGAAATCCTGGTATACGGCGCCATAGTTTCCGGCGCAGCTCTGCATCCAGTAGTCCACCATAATGAGCTTACGGTTAGGAACACGCGAAATGAGCTTTTTCGCAATCGCCTGAGACTTCTCGTCAAGAGGAAAATGCGGAGTGATCACATAAAAATCATACTTGTCCAACGACTCATCAAGATAGTATGCAAACAGATCCAGGTTCTGGTTGTGAGTAAGGATAGTTATATCCGCATTGTCACCAAGTTCATTCGCCAAGGCACTATACATCTCCTCCTTATATATGCTCAGGTGGTCAAAAAGCACCAGGACACGTGACTTCGTCGCATCAGTCGCCTCCGCCACATAGAAACCCTTGCCCTGCTGCGGAACGAGCAGGCCTTTCTCGCGAAGAATTCCGTAGGTCTTCTTCACTGTTTCCTTGGAAATGCCGAGCTGTGCAGCGAAATCATTCATCGAAGGAATCTGTGTGCCCGCAACGAGTTTTCCGGAGCGGATCGCATCTTCGAACTGCTCCACCAACTGCTTGTAGATCGGAGCCTTACTGCCTGTTTCAAGAATTATATTCATTGGTTACAACAATTTAAAGGTAGGGTCATCAAAACGGAGGCGGCCTGTCTGAGCCCTTAGGCTCTCATTGAACAGGTCGAATGTGTTATATCCCATCGCACGGAAGATGGTGATGAGAGTGAGGCAACGCTCGCGGAAGTGGAAGAACTCACGCTTCTCCTGGGGAGTCCAGCCGATTTCCGCAATGGCGAATGCGCGCGGATAAAGCATATACTCGGCGTGCGCCGCATAAGGGATGAGTTCGCACCAGAGGTTGCCTTGAAGGCCGAGAATATGGTGGTGGTATTCCGGAGCAATGCCCTCGAGCGGATCGTATTTATATACGTGGCGGAGCGACTGCATATGTCCCACAGCCTTCGGCTCCTTGCGGATGAGGTCCTGGTAGTAGTCGAGGTACACATAGCTGTTCGGAGACATAATCACATCGTGACCTTCTGCAGAAGCCTTGATGCCGCCCGGAGTGCCTCTCCAGGACATCACCACCGCCTGCTCAGGAAGGCCGGTCTCAACGATCTCGTCCCATCCGATGACGGTCTTGCCTCTCTCGCGAAGGAAAGCCTCGATACGGCGCACCAGATAGCCCTGGAGCTCGTTCTTATGGGTCATTCCCTCTTCTTCCATCCTCTTCCTGCAGTTCACGCAGACCTCCCAGTCCTTCTTCACAGCCTCGTCACCACCTATATGGATATACTTATATGGGAAAAGTTCAATCACCTCTTCGAGCACTGTCTCAAGGAACTTGAATGTGCCGTCATTTCCGACGCAAAGATCCCACGAAAACGGTCTTGGCTTGCCATCCTCGCCCACGCAGGCAATCTCCGGATATGCCCTGTTCACTTCCATACTGTGGCCCGGCATCTCGATTTCCGGAATGATGTCGATATGACGCTCTGCCGCATAGGCAACAATCTCGCGGATATCATCCTTTGTGTAGAATCCGCCGTATGCCTTCGGATCGTCCGCATTGGTGAACGGATAACCGAGACCTTCCCACTCGTGGTAAGTCTCGCCCACGCGCCACGCTACGTGATCTGTAAGATTAGGATATGCATCGATCTGTAGTCTCCATCCTGCAGCGTCGGTAAGGTGCAGGTGCATCACGTTCATCTTCAGCAGGGCCAGGGCATCGATCTGCTTCTTCACGAACTCCTTTCCCTTGAAACTGCGTGATTCATCGAGCATAATTCCGCGGTGCTGGAAACGTGGATAATCGAAGATTGCGCAGCACTCCACGGTAGGATCGATGAGTCGGAGCATCTCTACGGTCTGACGGCCTCTGAATGCACCCTCCTCGGTAGCTGCGTATATCTTCACGCCCTTCTTGCCCACAACCACCTCATATGCCTCCTCCTTCGCAAACTCCGGAAGCTCGGCAACTTTGGCAGTGAAGGATGCAGCATTCAAATACACCTTGACATCCGAACCGTCAGGCTTGAGAGTATACACCCCTTCCGACACCGAAAACTCCACAGGTTCCGGAATCAGTTTAGTAGGCCCCGAATATGCTGATACAGAAACAATTGCAGCCAACGAAGCCACAATTGAAAGGAAAATCCCACGAATCATATCCAATGCAGTCTTAATACGTTACGTATATCCACAAAGATAGGTAAAAAACACCACACCACAGCACAGTTGAATATAAAATGCGCATAAAAAAGCGGCAGCCCCCGAAGGAGCCGCCGCAAAAACTATAAAACTATATCAGACGTTTTCCGATTAGTTGAGTCTGAAGAGTGTCACACCCATATTCTGACCCTGGAGAGCGATGTAGCGTACACCGTCAGCAACTGCAGTCGCACAGTCACCAAGTCC
>JAFYXE010000043.1 GCA_017546275.1 Bacteroidales bacterium
ATAGAATAGTCCTTGACAGCCTTTCCTGCACCCTCGTTGAACTTCCAGTAAGCGAGAAGGCTCTCGTCGATCTGGTTGTCGTAGAGTTTGTAGAAGTGGTTAGGAGCGTTGATCTCCTCCTTTGTAAGCACTCTGTTCCAGAGCCTTGCCTCAGCGATCATACCGTCGAGACTTCTGTTGCTGTCATATGAGTAGCCCACCCAGAAGCAACGTGGCTTTCCGTCAGACTCGTCAGAGTGAGGAGCCGCGAAGTTCACGTTCTCGAAGATGATGTCCTCTGACTCGCCTGTCTCAGGATTAGGACGCTTTCCGATCACCGAACGGTCAGCCTCCACCTTGAGACGTCCGTCGAGATATACCTGCACATAACCCTTGTTGAAGGTAACAGCAAGGTGGTACCATCTGTCCTTGCGGAGCTGGAGCGAAGCGTCAGTCACGTCTGCACGGTTTGTAGAACCTCCCTCCACATCCTTGTATGCAAGAGCCACCTGGATCTGGTTTGTAGGGATGGTCACGTCACCGATACGGATGAGGAAGTGGTCCTCGACACCCATAACTGTGAGGATGCTGCTGCTGTTGTTGAAGTTGTGGCAGTTGATGAGACACTCCATTGTGAACTGCTCAAGATATGACACCTTCTCCCAGTTGTCCCAGATAGGCCAAGCACGGTTCTCGTACATCTCTGCAACATAGTTCACAAGCGATGCCTCCTTGATCACAAAGTACATAGTCTTTGCACGCTCAAGTACCGCAATGCCATCAGCCTCGATAGTCACAGGAAGCACATACTGCTTGCTGTAATCGAGCTTGTCGAGGTTCTTGAAAGCAATGTTGATGTCGTCTGAAGCGATGTCGCCGGCCTTTACCACAGACTTTATGTCATCAAGGTTGCAGTACTCCGCAGGAAGGAGTTCCGCATCATCGTGGTAGTATGCCTGACGGTATGTGTCGAAAAGTTCGTCAGCTCTTCTCAAAGTCACGTTGACATCCTGAGCCATAGGCTGAGCCATTGCCACCTTGATAGGCTTGACAAGCTCTGCAACGCCCTCATCGGTAGCCACGCGAACCTCGTTTTTGAAGTTCTCGGCATCAATGAAAAGCTTGTTCTCAAAGCCGTCGTTCTGTCTCTCGCAGGAAATCACTGCCATTGCCGACAGAAGAGCAAATGTTATCTTATTGTAAAATTTCATACCTGTTTCTCCTTATTCTTCTACGGTTGGTGGAGTATTAAGGATTGCGATGGCAGTACGGATGTTCTTGAACGCCATATCCTTGCAGAAATAATCGTCGTGAGCATTCTCCACGCAGAGTCCGCGCAATGTGAACGATGTGCTCTCCGCCTCTGTCCAAGTCCAGTTGGCAGCCTCTATCGGAGACATACCCACCTGCTCAGGAATGTCGGCAGAAGGTACTGTAAGTTCCATAACCACGCGATCCTTAGGCGCTGTGCTTCCGAGGATACGTCCAGGAAGGAGAGAAAGCTTTCTCTCTTCACCTGCCACGATGACGATATACTTGAACTCCTTGAGGAATTCCTGGTCGATGATGTTACGTGCTGCTCCGCGGAACACGAGTTCCTTCTCAGGATTTGCCTCGTGGAAAGCCTTTACAGCGTCGATATAAGCTGCCTGAGAGATGGCTGCAGAACCGGTCTTTGTACCCTGGAAAGATACCATAATGCCACCGAAGCCATACTCGTTGCAACGTGCGATCTGAGCCTCGGCCTGCTCCTTGAAGAAAGCTGCAAGCTCCTCGTCGGTTCCCGGAGCCTCGCCGTTGTCGGCTCTCTTGTCCTCAAGAGTTGTCCAGGCCTCCGAGATCACAGCATAGTCCACGTAAACGAGAGTCTTTGTACCCTTCCTCTCGAGGACTGCAGGAATCTCCGCAGCAATCACCTCGTGAAGCTTGTCCTCGATCTTCACGCATACGTAGTCCGCACTGTCAGGCATAGCCATAATGTGCTGGCTCTGAGATGAAGGATAGTTTGGAGTACCCTTCATAGTAGCGATCATCACATAGTGCTCGGTCTGCTTGTATGCCTTCACACCTTCAAGATACTCGGCATAAGCAACAGGATCCTGCTGCTCCGGAGTAAGCGGATGGAAGTTCAGGTTCTCTGGCTTGGTCCAGTCGCTGCATCCGCAAAGGAACAATGCCGCTGCAGACGCAATAATTGAAATATTCTTAAATATCTTCATTTCTTAAACCGGATTATTTGATTACTACTGCCGGATTGCAGTCCCACCAGAGTCTTGTGCTCATTCTGTCAGGACCTCCGAGATACTGTGACACTGCTGCGTTCACGTTCTCACCGTTGTTTGTGTACTCTGCGAGAGGGTACTTCATACGGCGCGCACCGAACTGAGAAGAAACGATACCGTCGCTCGTGTTTCCTGCATCTGAAGCAGGCATAAGGTTAGGATAGTTTGTTCTTCTGTAGTCAGCCCAAGCCTCGTTACCGTTGTTGAAGTTTGCGATCCACTTCTGAGTGATGATTCTCTCCTGCTTCTGCTCGTCGGTAGCTGCCTCGTCCCACTTGATTGTGATCTCTGAAAGAAGGCTTGAGTAGCTGTTGAGACCTGCAGGGTCGGCATATGAAGTAGGACGGCTTGTGTCATCCATAATGTAAGCCTCATAGCCCGATACATTATGCTGCTCGAACGAGAGACGTACACCTTCATTATAGAAGTCGCCTGCATTTCCGCCTACCTGGAAACCGAAGAGGGCAGCCTCTGCTCTGAGGAATGCAACCTCAGCGGCATTCATCCATACGAGAGGGTCTGAAGGCGAGATGTTCACACCTGAATACTTGCGGCCTACGCTGTTGAGAGCCGGCTTCTCCACGCGGATACGGATACCTACATACTCCTCGTCCTCAAACTCTGAAGGGATGAAGTATACAGGACGACGCGGGTCGTTGTAACCGTTCATATAGCAGATGATGTCTGCAGCTGCGTGAGTATCGCCACCTGTGTTGCAGCCTGTAGGCTGGTTGTACTTGATCGCTGTGTAAAGAGGGTTACCCTTCTCACCGAACGCAACTGTACGGAGAGTAGCATTGTCTGCATTCGAAGTGAACACTCCGATCTCGTGGTTCACAGCCTCCTCAGCATACTTCTGAGCCTTTGCAGGATCTGCGTACACGATACGCATAGCCATACGGAGCTTGAGTGAGTTTGCGAACTTGCACCACTTCACTGCTGTTCCGTCATAGACAGGGTCAGCGTTTGGAGAGATTGCAGAAAGCTTGTTCTCTGTGAGCGTGTTGATGATCTCATCGAGTTCTGCGAACATTGCGTCATATACTGCCTCCTGGGAATCGTAAGGAACGGTGATCTTACCGCCCTGACCGATCTGAGTGTAAGGGATAGGACCGTATGTATCTGTGACTCTGAGCATTGCGATAACCTTGATGGTCTTTGCAATTGAGATTGTCACAGGATCGTCAGTGATGTTCTGAAGCTCTACGAGGTTAGAGTAGAGAGTAGGGATGATTCTGTCGCTGGCCATAAACACACGTGTCCAGTCGTCAGTCGCATTGTAGTTGTCGATGGTCTTTTCGAAAGCACCTGTTGTAGAGTAGTAACCTCCCATAGGACCTCCGAGAAGACAGTCGGTGAACTGTGCGGTGTTCACGTCAGTGGACACTACAGTTCCGCAGAGAGCTGTGATCGCCGCACCGATGGCATAACCGTCAGTGAGGGTCTGCTCCTTGCTCACCTCATAAGGGTTTGTGTTGATTGCGAGGTAGTTGCCGGTACATCCTGCGAGCATAGCCGCAAGTACTGCCGCAACTCCTGTCTTTATGATAATGTTTCTCATTGCTGCTGATTATTAGAAGGTTATTCTCACATTGAAACCGAAGTTACGCAGAGACGGCATCATAAAGTGGTCGATTCCCTGGTAGTAGTTTCCTGTTGTTGCAACAGCCTCAGGATCAAATGGAGCCTTGTTGTAGATCATAAGGAGATTCCTTCCTACGAGCGATACGTTGAGGTCGCATACGTCGCCGAGCTTATTGCGAGGGATAGTGTATCCGATCGAAGCCTCCTGGAGGCGTACGTTTGTTCCTGAATATGTGTACTCCTGTGGAAGCGGGTTAGAACCTCCGACAGAGCTGTACCACTTGTTGGCGTCGATGAGGTCACCGCCGTTGATGATGACTCCACCTGCATCACGAGCCTCTGCAGAAGCCTCTGACACACCGTAGTAGTCGAGGACTGCCTGGGTGCTTGAGTATACGATACCGCCGAGACGTGCAGTGATGAGGAAACCGAAGTTGAGGTTTCCGTAGCGGAAGTCGTTGCGCCAAGACATATTTGCCTTAGGAAGCACAGAACCGAGCTTCACATAGTTCTTGGCGTCAGTGATTGTCTGAGGAGAGATTGTACCGTCCTCGTTAACCACGATCATTCCGTTCGAGTCATACTTGTAGTCAGCGAGCGAGTAGAGGTCACCGAGTGTGCCGCCTTCCATAAGTAGGAAGTGAGCGAGGCCGAGACCGTTCATATCGAGAAGGTCAACGCTGAAGTACTCGCCTGTAGCAGCATTGAGGACATTCTCTGCAAGAGACTCGATTCTGTTCATATTGGTCGAGAATGTATAAGTCGACGACCAGTTGAACTTGTTCCAGTCCTTGTCGAAGCCGAGAGTGAACTCGACACCCTGGTTGAGAACGTCTCCTGACTGGATGTAGATCTCAGATGAACCTGATCCTGTAGAGATCTGAGGGTTGAATGTCTGGTTGAGAGTGTTTGTGTGATAGTATGTCGCGTCGAGGTTGAACCACTTGAGGAAACGCATTGTGAGACCCACCTCGAACGAGTTTGTAAGCTCTGGCTTGAGGTCGTACATAGGGTACTGTGTCTGGGTATTCCAGCTGAGTCCGCTTGAGTTCCACTGGTACATAGGGTTTGCGATGTAACGCTCGAAGGCTGTACCCACAGAAGCGTATGAACCGCGTACCTTTATGTACTCGATTTCCTGTGGCATATTAGGGATGACCTCTGAAAGCACTACAGAAAGACCCACTGAAGGATAGAAGAACGACTTTCTGTTAGAGTGAGGACCTGCGAGCTGCGAAGGCCAGTCGTTACGTGCTGTGAGAGTGAGGTAATATGTTCCCTTGTATCCTACCTCGGCAGATCCGAATACAGACTGTGTCTGCTCGCGCCATCCCTCCTGGAGTCTTGCAGTCTTAGGAGAGTTGCTGAGGTTCTGGACGTTGAATACGTTTGCAAGGCCTGGCTTCTCGTCAGTGATGTAACCGTCTGCGATAGGACCTCTGTTCTTGAGTGCGTCGTAAGACATATCAGAGATAGAGGCACCGATGTTCGCCTGGAAAGACCAGTCGTCACCGAATCTCTTGTTGATGTTCAAGAGGGCGTCGGCGTAGAGCTGGCGGTCAGTCATCGAAGTGATGCCGTAGAGACCGTTTGTAGAAAGCTCGGTGAGCTGAGTGAATGTAGAAGCATAGAACTTCTCTGTGAACTTTGTCACAGACTGGTCCATACGTACACGTCCTGCAACGCTCAACCAGTCGAGAATGTCGTAAGAGAGCGATGCGTTGAGCATAAAGCGGTCCTTCTTGTTCTCGCGGAGGTTGCGGTAGTTGATCCAGTATGGATTCTGCATTGTCATACCGGCGTCACCGATAGGCCAATACTGTGTAGAGAGTCTTCTTGTAACATCATATCTCTCGTACATCTTCACTGCATCCCAGTCTCCGCCACGAGGGAAGATATAGGCACCGACCAACGGGTTGTTGTATGTACCCTGGTTGATCATATTGCGGTCCTTCTGGAGGATGTAGCTTGCTCCGACATCGAGGTGCATCTTGTCCTTGAGGAAAGATGTGGTGTTGCGGAAAGTGAAGTTGTATCTGTGGTATGCGTTGTTAGGAACGATTCCCTCTGAATCGAGTGCTGAACCTGAAAGGTAAGTCTGGTTCTTCTCGGTACCCATTGATACCGAAACGCTTTCAGTATAGTTCACACCTGTCTGGAAGTAGTCTGTGGCAGGGTTGTAGCCAGGATTGTTGGCTGCATTCATAAGGTTGCCCCAGCTGCGTACGTTCGATCCGATGGATGAGTTGAGGTCACCTGTGCCGTATCTGTTCTGGAAGCGTGGAAGCACGAACGGAGTCATAACCTCTACACCTGCAGATGCATTGACTGACACCTTGCCTTCCTTACCCTTCTTTGTTGTCACCACGATCGCACCGTTGGCTGCATCCGAACCGTAGAGAGCGGCTGCGGCTGCTCCGGTGAGGACTGAAATGCTTTCGATGTCCTCAGGGTTGATGTCGGCGATAGGATCTGTCGAACCCTGTGAACCGAACTGGGTGCTGCCCTCACGTGCTGTTGTGTACATAGGCACACCGTCGATGACGTAAAGAGCGTTTGAAGACTGTGAGATGGACTTCTGACCACGCATAATCACCTTTGACGCACCGCCGACTCCTGATGATGAGGCGTTGATCACGAGACCTGCAACCTTACCGTTGAGGGAGTTGACGAAGTTGGCGTCCTTGTTGCCGACGATGTCATCGGCGTTCACCTGCTGTACATTGTATGACAGGGCTTTCTCGGAACGCTTGATACCGAGAGCGGTAACGACTGTTCCTTCAAGAAGTGTGGATTCGTCCTCGAGCGTAACGTCGAATACGCGTCTTGCTCCGATAGGAATCAGAACTGTCTTGTATCCAAGACAAGAGAATTCCAATTCGGCTCCTTCTGCGAGACCTGACGGAAGATCGAATTCGAAGAGACCGTCGATGTCTGTAGTAGAGCCTGTAGTGGTACCCTTGATGAGAACCGCTGCTCCGATTACCGGCCAGCCAGTTCCGTCGATCACGGTACCCGATACCTTGTTGTCCGAAGCTGTCTGTGCATATACCGAAGACGGCACGATCACGCAGATAGCCAGCAGGCTTAGCATGGACTTCAAGAGAAATGAAATCAGGCTTTTTTTCATAAGTTTATAAATTACTGATATATGTTTTTTTAAAAGTTGACAAAGTTACGCCGTTTTTCACACATTCATACTATATTTGTCACATATTTATAACATTCTTCAACAAAAAAAAGTGATAAAACGATTATTTCTAACCATTTTGATACTAATTCCGACCTTATTAACAGCTCAGGTGCGTTCTGAGCGTCTTCTTGAGAAGGGTTGGAAGTTCACAAGGGAGGATGCTCCTGAATTCTCTAATACAGATTTCGATGACTCACAGTGGCAGTCGGTCCGAGTGCCTCACGATTGGGCGATTTACGGCCCTTTCAGCATCGAGAACGACAAGCAGAACGTAGCGATCACCCAGGACGGTCAGACCGCCGCGATGGAGCACGCCGGAAGAACAGGCGGACTCCCATTTGTTGGCACAGGATGGTACAGACTTGAGTTCGAGGCACCAGAGTTCACCGAGGGCAAGTCGTGCAGACTAATCTTTGACGGAGCGATGAGCAACGCCAACGTTTACATCAACGGACAGCACGCGGCATTCTGGCCATATGGATATAACTCCTTCATCGTGGAAGCGACCCCATACATAATCCCAGGCCAGAAGAACTCCCTTGCAGTCAGACTGGAGAACTTCCACGAGTCGTCACGTTGGTATCCGGGAGCGGGACTATACAGAAATGTACATCTGGTCGTAACCAAAGACGCATACATCCCGGACTGGGGAACATACATCTACACCAGAGAACTCGGCGAGGGTTATGCATGGATAGAATCCAAGACTGAATTCAATGTTCCGGAAGGAAAGAAGTTCAACGACTTCAAAATCGTATCATATCTCTATAATCCTCAAGGACAAGAGATTGCACAATACACAAAGAACGGCACCCCATACGACGGAAACACCTTCAAGGAAGAGATGCTCGTGACAGACCCACAGTTGTGGACACCTGACACGCCACACCTTTACACCCTTTCAAGCAAGGTATACGAAGGCAGTGAACTCGTTGACGAGGTCACAAGCACATTCGGTATCCGTACAATCGAAATCAGACCTGACGAGGGATTCTTCCTCAACGGAGAGAAGACAGTGTTCAAGGGCGTATGCAACCACCACGACCTGGGTCCTCTCGGCGCGATCGCGAACGAGTCGGGAATCCGCAGACAGGTGCGCATGCTCAAGGATATGGGCTGCAACGCCATCAGAACCTCCCACAATATGCCGGCTCCGGAGCTTGTGAAGGCGTGCGACGAGATGGGAATGATGCTTATGGCGGAGACATTCGACGAGTGGGTGACACCTAAGGTAATAAACGGATACAACAAGTATTTCGTAGAATGGGCAGAGAAGGATCTTGTGAACCTTATCCGTCATTACAGGAACAGCCCTGCAGTTGTGATGTGGTGCGTAGGAAACGAAGTACCTGACCAGTGGCCGGGAGGAAAGGGAGCGAAGATTTCACTCTGGCTCCAGGACATCTGCCACAGGGAGGATCCTACAAGACCGGTGACCATGGGTATGGACCAGCCGGGCAACGTGATCAACAACAACATCGCGGCCGTATTCGATGTCCCTGGATTCAACTACCGCCCGCACTGGTATCCAGAGAACTACAGCAAGCTCCCGCAGCGCCTCATCCTCGGCAGCGAGACAGCCTCGACCGTGAGTTCGCGCGGAGTCTACAAGTTCCCTGTAGAGCGCAAGGCCATGGCCAAGTACCCTGACCACCAGGCATCGTCATATGATGTGGAGCACTGCAACTGGTCAAACCTCCCTGAGGACGACTTCATCCAGCATGAGGACCTCCCTTACTGTATGGGAGAGTTCGTGTGGACAGGATTCGACTATCTCGGAGAGCCTACACCTTATTATACAGACTGGCCGAGCCATTCGTCACTTTTCGGAATCATCGACCTTGCAGGTCTTCCTAAGGACAGATTCTACCTTTATAGAAGCCACTGGAACAGGGACGAGGAAACCCTCCACATCCTTCCGCACTGGAACTGGGAAGGACGCGACGGCGAAGTGACTCCGGTATTCGTATATACAAACTACCCTTCAGCCGAGCTCTTCATCAACGGAAAGAGCCAGGGCAGAAGGACCAAGGACATATCCGTGACAGTGCACAACAGCGGCGACTCGCTTTCTGTGGCGCAGTTCAAGCGTCAGCAGCGCTACCGCCTTATGTGGATGGACACAGTATATGAGCCAGGAACAGTAAAGGTTGTGGCATATGACGCAGAGGGCAACTCAGTTGCAGAAAAGGAAATGCATACAGCCGGAAAACCATATGCAATCGTCCTTGAGGCCGACAGAAGCCAGGTCAAGGCAGACGGCAAGGACCTCTCGTTCGTTACGGTAAAGGTCGTTGACAAGAACGGAAACCTCTGTCCTTTGGCGGACAACCTGATCCAGTTCAAGGTCAAGGGAGCCGGTACATACTGCGCAGGAGCCAACGGAAACCCGGTATCTCTGGAGTCCTTCCAGAAGCCTCAGATGAAGGCCTTCTACGGCATGATGACAGCCATTGTCGCTCCGACAGAAGAGCCGGGCACAATCATCCTCGAGGCCACCTCGAAAGGCCTGAAGAAAGCCACGATAACAATCCAAAGTAAATAAGAAAAATGGTCAGCATCCTGAAAGTTGCTGACCATTTTTCTATCTATATAAATCCTCAGAAATAAAGTCTTTGAGGAAATCCGCATAGCGGTCGATCACCGCAGCGGCAAATCGCTCGCCCTTGACAGGGTCTGCCTTTGAAGGATCTCCCACTCCCGTATCGGAAGAGATGCGTCCCCAGTTGCGTGGGACCCATACCTTTCCTTCCGCCAGAAGCTCCGGCCAGAATCCTCCGCCACTGCCGTCTCCGGCTTCCTCCATCTTCACAAGCTCCGGATGAAAATACATCATCACGGAAGTCTCAAGCTCATCCGCATGATCACCCGGATCCTCAAAGAACTCGGAAGCCTTGCAGATCTTGAACCACTCGCTTGATCCGATAAGGAAATCAGGATACTGTGCATAAAGGTCGCGAATCATGCTCTTGAAAGTGTTACCTCCGTGGCCGTTGACAATCAGGAGCCTTCTCATCCCCTGCTTATGCAGAGATGCAACGATGTCCTCAAGGATTGCCCTTTGAGTCTCATATCTTGAGTGGATGCAGAATGGAAGTTCCTGCTGTCCGGGGTTCTGCGAACCGAAAGATACAGGCGGGAGCACCATACATCTTACCCTATGACGCTCGAAAGCCAGCTCTGCAGCACCTACCGCAATATCTTGGGACAGGATACAGTCTGTCATATATGGAAGGTGAAGATTATGTGGCTCAGTCGCACCCCACGGAAGGATAGCGACCTGATAATCCAACCCTTTGACCGCTCCATAGCAGGAGCATGAAAGATCAAATTCTCTCCTCATGTCCCTTACTTCATATCATCAGTTGTAGGTCTCAGAACAGAAACCTGTACTATCAACGCAAGAGCTGTGATACCTCCAAGGACTGCGAAAGCGAGTCCGAGGTTTCCGCCCTCTGCCCACTTACCGAGCACCTGAGTACATACCGCACCGGCAACTACACCAGTCATATTCATGATTCCGTAAGCTGTAGCCCTGAGGCGCGCTGGCACAAACTGGCACAGGATAGGCATATTGTTGGTATCAAACATACCATAGCCAACTCCGAAGAACAGACCTGCTGAAATCGCTGCAACCATACCGCTTCCAAGTCCGAGAAGAAGCAGCGCAGGAATCATCATCGCAAGTCCGATTGCGCTTGTATACACACGGCCCTTCACATTCTTCTTTACCCAAGCATCAGAGAGAGGTCCTCCGATCAGGATGCCGATGAAAGAAGATACTGCGATGGTGATTGTCGATATGGGTCCCGCCTGTGACATAGGCACACCGAGACTCTCAGCGAAAAGAGTCGGAAGCCAGTTCTTTGTAGCCCAGCCAGGAAGAGATGTCGAAGCGAAGAAGAAAAGGATCACCCAGAAGGCCATTGTGCTGAAGATCATGGCAAAACCTTTGAGCACAGGAATCTTCTGCGCACGATCCTGGAGAGTCTCTGCAGTCTGCTGAGCCGGTTCTCTCTTCTCGTGGAGAGAGAAGATGAGCACAACAGCGTAAAGCACTCCGATGATACCGAACCAATGGAAGGTCTCCTGCCATGAGAACGCAGCAGCGAGAGTTGCTCCGAAACCACCCACTGCCTGACCGATATAAAGACCGGTCATATGGATACCGACAGCAAAGCTGCGCGACTTTCCCTCGTGATAATCAGCAATCAGAGAGAGTGCTGCCGGAATATAAAGAGCCTCACTCACACCCATAAGCGCCCTGAGCCAGAACACCTGATTGTAAGTCTCGCAGAATCCCATCATAAGTGTCACCGCAGACCACACTCCCAGTGATCCGACGATAAGCCACTTGCGGCTCACCCTGTCGGCCACAGCACCCGCAAACGGGCTGATCAAACCGTAAATCCAAAGGAAAATGGCCATAAGGCGGCCAAAATTAACTGCAGACTCAAGCTCCGAGATGTCTATCTGCATAGACTCTCTCATAGTCGAGAGCATCTGTCTGTCCATATAATTGAGCAGGGCCACCACCCACAGCAGGGCCACTACGATCCAAGGATACACCTTGGCCAATCTACCGTCTTTCTTCATCTTTATCTGATTTTAATTTTCCACGCCTTAGGTGTTCTTACTCCCGGCTTAAGCTCTCCACCAAGCACAAAGAGCGACTCTCCGTCCGACGCGAATCCAGCACCTGCAAGAGCAAGCGCCTGATCCTCACCTGGTACCGACCAGGTTTCCGACTCAGGGTCAAAGAGTCTCAACGCCTTGTTGAAGTGGTACTCTTCCGGCTCCATTGTCATGTATCTGTATCTTTCCTCCGGAGACGACACTGAAATGCCCCTTGCGAACACTTCATTATTGACTCCACCGATGACTGCAAGCTTGCCTTCCGTCACAACTGCAGACGCACCCACGAAGGTCTGTCCGTCAGGGGCTCCTGCAATCTCTCTCCACTGACCCGAAGCCTTATCAAGGCACCAGCCCTTGAGAGGAACCAACTTGGATGCCGGATCGAAACCGCCCCACACATACAGACGGTCACCGCATGCCATGGCAACAGGCTGCACAAGCGGCTCAGGCATATCAGCGATCTCTGACCACACCACAGATCCGTCAACGACCTTACCCTCGAGCACCTTGCAGTTTGTGCCATCCGGAGCAATACCTCCGAAGACATACATCGCCTGACTGTCAGCCGCATAACCTGCCTGCTCAATGGCAACCGGCAGCGGAGCCTCCTCGTTGAGGACAAAACTGCCATCCACAAGAGCCACAGAATAAACTTCCGACATTATGCGTGAGCCGTCGTTACCGCCCACGAAATATAACCTGCCATCAAGGCTCATACTGCCGCCATAGGCCGCAGGAGCGAGCATCTGCCCTACCCTGCTCCACTGGTCACCCTCCAGACAGAGGATGTCGGAATAATACTTCTTGACACCACCTTCAACTACCGGCTTGTCTGGGAAATTAGCTCCGCCGGCTGTAATGAACCTTCCTTCCACAACTCCGGCAAAGGGAGCTGATACTCCCTTCTCATATCCGGGAGTGCAGTCCGGAGAAAGTCCTATATCCTGCAATGAAAGCATATCTATATATACCTTGTTATTAATACAAGCTGTCATCAGCAGAAGCGCCGATGACAACGTGAAAATAAAACTCTTCCTCATCTTTTAGAACCTGTTGCATCTTTCGAAGAAGCCGATAGCCTCGAGCTCCTTCTTCATAGCTGCCTCCTCCTCGTCAGTCATATTCCTGAACGGAACGCGGTTCGGACCGAGGTCAAGACCGATGAGCTTCATTATGCGCTTTCCGCCGACGATGTTTCCACGGTAGTTGCAGATCACGTTGATCACCTCCTGAGAGAAGTTCTGCTTCTCGCGCGCTGTCTCGATGTCACCGTTCTTCCACGCCTCGATGATGCCTACGAGCTCGCGGCCATTGTAGTTGGTTGTGCCACCGATACCGCCCTGGGCACCACCCTGCGCAAGCGAAGGAAGGATAGTCTCATCCTGTCCGTGGAGCATATCGAACTTACCATCCTTGTAAAGACGACACTGGTTGTACTCGTAAAGGCTCTCGTAAGTGTACTTGATGCCGGCAAAGTTAGGGATCCTGCCGTCAACAGCCTTGAGGAACTCTACCATAGAAAGGTATGCACCGTTGAACGCAGGGATATGATAATAGTAGAACGGAAGCTCAGGAGCTGCGCTGCAGATCGCCTCACAGTACTTCACAAGTTCCTCCACGCGTCCTATCTTAGGGAACGGCGGAGCCATCGCTCCGATACCCCACGCACCGATCTCCTGCGCGTGAGCTGCAAGCCTTGCACTTTCCTTAAGGCAGCAGCTTCCCACGTGCACGATTACCTTGAATCCCTCAGGAACACTGGCAACCCACTTCTCAGCAAGAGCCATTCTCTCCTCTGGAGTAAGCATATAACCTTCACCTGAAGATCCGTTGATGAAGACACCTTTGAGTCCGTTTGCCGCAAGCATTGCCGCATATGCCGGAATCGGTTCGAAATTTACATTTCCCTCTGCATCAAATGGCGTAAAGGGAGCATCAATAAGTCCAATAATCTTTTCCATATCGTATAATATTACTATATTGTCAAAAATTTCCGCAAAGTATAGAAAATTTGGTATGACATACAAAAAAATGTATAAATTTGCGCCACTTTTTTAAAAATAATTTAAAAAACCGAACTATCATTTTTTTAAAACTTAGTCATATGATTAAAACACACATCTGCAGAAAATTCTGCGCAATGAGTGGTTTCATCATTGCTATGATGCTTCTGCCTTTGACAGCATCAGCTGAAATCTCAGAGGCTCAGAGCGCAATGCAGGATGAGACAAATGCTGTGACAGTAAACGGTACAGTCCTCGACTCGGCAGGATGGCCTCTGATCGGTGCCAGCGTTCTCGAGCAGGGAACACTCAACGGTACGATCACAGACATCGACGGTAACTTCTCCCTCAAGACAAAGAAGGGTGCCGTGCTGGAAGTTTCATCCATCGGATTCAAGACAGTGACAATCGTTGCTGAAAATGAAACCCCGCTGACAATCACTCTCGTGGAGGACTCAGAGCTTCTTAGCGAAGTTGTCGTTACAGCCCTCGGTATCAAGCGCGAGGAGAAGGCCCTCAGCTACAACGTACAGTCTGTTGACGGTGAGGCCCTCAACAAGGTAAAGGACGCCAACTTCGTAAATTCACTCAACGGTAAGGTTGCCGGTGTGATCATCAACTCCTCATCAGCAGGTCCGGGCGCAGCAGCCCGCGTGGTGATGCGTGGTTCGAAGTCACTCGACAAGGATAACAACGCCCTCTATGTGATCGACGGTATCCCTATGTTCAACGTGAGCTCAGGAAACCAGGACGGAGGTACAATGGGAAGCCAGCCGGGTTCCAACTCAGCTGCCGACCTCAACCCTGAGGATATTGAGAGCATCTCAGTCCTCACAGGACCTTCAGCTGCCGCTCTTTACGGATACCAGGCTGCAAACGGTGTGATCCTCGTAACTACAAAGAAGGGTGCTGAGGGTAAGACGAAAGTAACCTTCTCAAACAGCACAAGCTTCTCAAACCCTGTAATCAGTTATGATTTCCAGAACACATACGGAAACCTCGAGGGTAACTCGACAAGCTGGGGAGACAAGCTTGCAACTCCAACATCATTCACTCCTAGGGATTTCTTCAGAACAGGAGTTGACGTGATCAACGGTCTCACATTCTCTACAGGTAACGAGAAGAACCAGACATACATCTCTGTTTCTACAACAAACTCTACAGGTATCATCCCTACCAGCGAGTACAACCGTTACAACTTCTCATTCCGCAACACAGCCAAGTTTGCAAAGGAGAAGCTCACTCTCGACGTAGGAGCACAGTATGTGATCCAGGACAACACCAACCTCATCGGTGGCGGACAGTACTTCAACCCTATCCCTGCCCTTTACCTCTTCCCAAGAGGAGAAAGCTTTGACGAGGTGCGTATGTTCGAGCGTTACAACTCGACACGAAGCATTATGGAGCAGTATTGGCCATCTTCACGCGGATTCTCTACTGCAGAGAGTATGCAGAACCCATACTGGATCATCTACCGTATGCCTAACACCCTCAAGAAGAACCGCTATATGTTCAATGCGAGCCTCAAGTATGACGTTACCGACTGGCTCAACATCATCACACGTGTAAGAGTGGACAACTCTACTCAGGACGCATACAACAAGAGATATGCAACAACCGTAGGTACATTCACCGAAGGTTCTGACAAGGGTTTCTACAGCCACAGCTCACAGAAGGACAGATCGACATATGCCGACGTGATCGCCAACATCAACAAGACCTGGGAAAACTGGAGTCTCCACGTCAACATCGGTGCAGCAATCGACGACAGGGCCAGCGAGTCACTCCATATGAACGGAGGTCTCAACACCATCCCTAACTTCTTCCACTGGGGTAACATCGATATGAACAAGTCAAAGAGAAACGAGTCAGGCTGGAGAGAGCAGACTCAGTCAGTGTTCGCAAGTGCCGAGGCAGGTTGGAACCGTATGGTTTACCTCACTCTCACAGGCCGTAACGACTGGGACTCCAAGCTCGCTTACACAGACCAGGTCTCATTCTTCTACCCTTCAGTAGGTCTCTCATTCGTAGCCAGCGAGCTCTTCGACCTTCCTATGGGTCTTCCTTACCTCAAGCTTCGCGCTTCGTGGTCTGAGGTGGGTGCAGCTCCTTCAAGAAATATGACACTCGTTCAGTTCGCATATAACGAGCAGACAGACAGCTACGCACTTCCTACCAGTATGTTCAACCCTGACCTCAAGCCAGAGAGAACACGTTCTTGGGAGCTCGGTCTCAGCGCCAAGTTCGTTGAAGGAAGGATCAACCTCGACGCTACGTGGTATAAGTCAAACACATTCAACCAGACATTCTACATCCCTGTATCAGCTTCTACAGGTTACAAGAACAAGCCTATCCAGGCAGGTAACGTGCAGAACTCCGGAGTCGAGATCGCACTCGGATACTCTGATTCATATGTAGGCGACCAGGTAAAGTTCTCGACAAACTTCACATTCACTCATAACGACAACAAGACCCTCCAGCTTGCTGAAGACGCGATGGAGAACGGATATCTCGACAAGGGTACGCTCGGTATCTCAGGCGGTCCACAGATTCGTCTTACAGAGGGTGGTTCAATGGGCGACCTCTACATCAACAAGCGCATCCGTCAGTCTCCGAACGGTTACTACTGGCTCTCATCAGTGGGCGGTCTAGCAACAGAGGAGACAGAGTGGCAGAAGATCGGTTCTACACTTGCCAAGTTCCACGCAGGTTGGAACACCAGCGTATCATATGCAGGTGTAAACCTCGGCATCCAGTTCACAGGTCGCTTCGGTGGTCTGGTGGTATCTGACACACAGGCAATGATTGACAGATATGGTGTTTCACAGGCCTCTGTTGAAGCTCGTGAAAAGGGTGGCATCGACGTAGGATTCGGAAGAACAGTTACTGCAAAGAACTACTACGAGACAATTTCTACAATGCCTGGTACATATTATATGTACGACGCGACAAACATCAGACTCTCAGAGCTCAGTCTCAGCTATGACCTTCCTAAGGAATGGTTCAAGGAGAAGGTAGGACTTACAGTTGGTATAACAGGTAAGAACCTTTGGATGATTTACTGCAAGGCACCGTTTGACCCAGAGTCAGCTGCGTCAGTATCAAGCAACTACTACCAGGGAGTCGACTACTTTATGACTCCAAGCACAAGAAGCTTCGGATTTAATGTTAAACTTTCTTTCTAAGCCAATAGACAATGAAAAAGACATTCAAGATATTTACTGCTTCTTTCCTGTTGGCGTCTGTGCTTGCCAGCTGCACAGGAAAGTTCGAGGATTTCAACAAGAATCCTTATCTGCCGACTCCTGAAGATATGATCGGAGATGGAGCATACATCGGATCGCTGATCAAGAATATGCAGCAGCTCCTTGTTCAGGGACAGCAGAACAACTCGCAGATGATCGATCAGATGATCGGTTCTGAATATGGCGGACATATCGCCAACATCAACCCGTGGGGTAACCAGGGAAACTTCTACACTCTCGATCCGAGAATCGGTTGGAAGGGCGCAGCATACGACACAATGATGCCTCAGATCTACACCAACTTCTTCCAGATCACTGAGTTCTCTGGCGGATCAGGCATCATCTACCACTGGGCACAGATCCTCCGCGTGTTCGGATCATACCGCCTCAACGAGATCTACGGCCCGATCCCTTACTCACAGGTAAAGGATGGTGAGATGTTCGTGGCATACGATACTGAGAAAGACCTCTTCAACTATATGTTCGAAGACCTTAACGAGGCTATTGACGCACTCAGCCTTATCGTAGCTTCCGGCGAAGACACCTCTGTGATGGCTGGATACGACGTAGTATTCGGTGGAGACATCACCAAGTGGGTAAAGTTCGCAAACACCCTCAAGCTCCGTATGGCAATCCGCATCAGCGGTGTCGACACTACCCTCTCAAAGAAGATGGCAGAGCAGGCAGTATCTCACTCTATCGGTGTGATGACACTCGCATCTGACAGCGCTTGGAGCTCATTCAACGACGGTATGAACCCGTACTACCGTGCAGAGATCGAGTGGAACGGTGGTGAGTTCAGACTCAGCGCAAACGTATCTTCATACCTCGGTGGCTACAACGACCCTCGTCTTGCAGTATATGCAAAGCCTGGTACATACAAGGCAAATATGGGTATCGTAGGTGTACGCAACGGTATCTATCAGGAGTCAGGTACATTCGCGACATATCAGACATTCTCTACAACAAACATCGCTGAGACAGACAAGCTTCTCATTATGTCTGCTGCCGAGGCATACTTCCTCCGCGCAGAGGGAGCCCTCAAGAAGTGGAACATGGGAGATTCAGCGAAGAACCTTTACGAGCAGGGTGTAACCCTCTCAATGGAGGAGCGTGGAGTAAGCGGAGCAGCCGAGTACCTCCAGAGCACTGCAAAGCCAGCTGCATACACTGACCCATACAAGTCAGCAAACAGCTATCAGGCAGTATCAAAGGTGACACCTAAGTACGACGAGTCAGCAAACAACTCTGAGAACCTTGAGAGAATCCTTGTCCAGAAGTGGATTGCATCATTCCCTAACGGTTGGGAAAGATGGGGAGACTACAGACGTACTGGTTATCCTGTGATGTTCCCTGTAGTAGACAACAAGAACACCGACGGTGTCAACTCGCAGAAGGGAATGCGTCGTATTCCTTATTCTGAGAATGAGAAAAACACCAACCCTAGCAACGTTGCGACTGCAATCAGCTATCTCGGTGGTCCTGACACAGGTGCTACAAACCTTTGGTGGGCGAAGTAAAAATAATCCAGCAGAATGATTATGAACAATATTAAAAACATACTTTTCGGTGCCGGACTAGGACTTTTCTTTATGGTCGGCATACTGGGTACATCATGTACAAAATGGACCCAGCCTGAGGCGAAGGACTACTACACTCCTCCTACTCAGGCATACAAGGACAACCTCAAGGACTATTTCAACTCACCTCACAAGGTGATGTTCGGATGGTTCGGTAACTGGGCCGGCGAGGGTGGTTCGATGGCCAACTCACTTATGGGTCTCCCTGATAGCGTTGACTTCGTCAGCCTCTGGCTCTGCTGGGGTGACATCAACGAGGCAAAGCAGAAGGACCTCAAGGCATTCCAGGAGCGTGGTTCAAAGGCAGTCCTCTGCTGGAGAGCCGGTGACATCGGAGTGAACCTTACACCGGAGGGAGAGGATCCTGAAGAGTTCTGGGGCGTCCCTAAGAGACCTTGGAAAGCTTCTGACGAGGAACTCCTCATCGCTGCAGCCGAGAAATACGCAATGGCTATCGTAGACACATGCAAAAAGTACAAGACCAACGGATTCGACTATGATATCGAGGACTCAGGTTCCCTCGTGAACACACAGTTCCCATCTGTCCTCAACGCATTTATGAGAAAGCTCCGCGCTGAGTTTGACAAGGAAGGCATGATGCTCGTAGCCGACATCCCTGCAGGTGGTGGTTGGATCTACATCTACAAAATGCTTGAGGATGATGTGCTCCTCAGCCTTGACTACCTCATCTGGCAGCACTACTGGAACGCATCTCCTGATTCATTCCTTGAGAACTATATGAGGCCATCACACCCTGACATCCACGACCAGATGCTCCGCAAGTCAATCATCACAGGTGACTTCGAGGAGGCTTCAAGAAAGCACTACTTCCTTGAGCAGACCTACTGGACACCAAGCTGCGGCGTTGAGGTAGCGGGATTCGGAGCATACCACATCGAGTATGACTACCCAGATGCATCTGCTGAGGAAGCAGAGGAATACGGACTTCAGTCAGGAGTTGACTACCCTTGGGTACGCAAGGCCATCAAGAACCTAAATCCTCAAATCAAAAAATAACAAGGTAGATCAATATGAAAAAGACATTCAGACTCTTAGCATTTTCTTTTGTTTCCGCAGCGCTTATGAGCTGCGAGAATGAAGCTCTGCCAGTTATCGACAATATGATATATATCAACGGCGCCGATGCAGGACGAGTTGGTACTATAGATATGGCCACTGAAGGTGACACTGAACTTCAGTTCACTGTGCGCATTGCCAAGGCTGTTGATCACGATGTTACCGTTTCAATCGCAATCGACCCCCAGGTAATCGAGGACTATAACGAAAGATACCAGGGTGGATACAAGCCTGTGGAGAAGTCAAACATCAAAGCTCCGGTTCTTACCACTATCCCTGCAGGTTCTGTAAACTCGAACCCTGTAGTTATCAAGGTAAGCCCGTTTGAGACTGCCGGTGCCAAGTACGCAATCGGAGTAAAGGTTTCAAGCACAGGAGACATCCCTGTTGCAGAAGAGACATCCAAGTTTATCTTCTATCTGATGAAGCCGCTCCATCAGATGGTTCCGATGTGGAAGAAGGACTGTGCTGCACAGTGTCTCCCTTACACAGACTGGGGAATGGAACTCCTCAACTGTACACTCGAGTGGTGGTGCCGTCTTGTTCCATACTATGAGAGCAGACCGTTCTATGTAAACAACCAATGTCTTATCCACTGCACTTCAAGCAAGGAGAACAACGGAATGTATGTCCGTTTCGGTGACCTTGTTTATGGTAGCTATGACTTCAACTACCTTCAGGTCAAGACAATGGGCGGTCAGTTTGATACAGGAAACCCAGCAGACGGAAAGGGCCTTTCAGCAAACACCTGGTACCACTTTGCCGTATCATATGACGGAACAACAGGTGAGTCAAAACTTTACCAGGACGGTCAGCTCGTAGCTGTATTCTCATCGATGGCCGGTGTACCAATGTACATTGACGCAGTTCGCCTTGCACAGAATATGAGCTATGACTATGTTGAGATGTGTCAGCTCAGACTATGGAAGACCACTCGTACAGAGGCTCAGATCAGCAACAACATGCGTTCGGAAGTTGAGTATACTGACAAGGATCTCGTGATGTACCTCCCTATGAACGAGGGGCCTGGAGCAAAGGTAATCAACGACGTGGCAAACGACGATGAGAACGAGACAAATCACTCTGCTACATTCGGTGTGATTCCATCACTCTCAGGTGATGCCGGCGGAAAGTATGAGGCACACGGATGGAATGAGTACGCATTCTAAAAGACAGAACGATGAAGAATATTTTTAAAAGCATAATCATAATCGCTGCAGCCGTGTCGCTCTTTGCCGGCTGCGCAAAGGAGGAGGCTTATGTAGACCCATATTCGCAGAATTGGGTCTACATACAGGAACCTTCTGCAACATCATTCACTGTTACATTCAAGCCGGACGGCATCTGGATGAGAAAGTTCAACGAAGTTGATGACTTCAAGACCATCCGCTGCACAAAGCCAGCAGTAAAGGATGTCAACGTGAACCTTGCAATTGACGAGACACTCATCGAGAAGTATAACCTTGAGAACAAGACAAACTACAAGCTCCTTCCGATTGCAAAGCTCCAGAACGAGACTCTTGTGATCAAGCAGGGTAAGTATGTCAGCGAGGAGTCGATTCAGGTAGTATATGAGAATGTAGAGTCAATCATACCTGAGGGTTCACAGAACTACCTGGTTCCTGTAGTGATCAAGAGCGCAGATGCTTCACTTACCATCAGCGAACAGTCTGTTATCTACCTCACATACACAGCAGAGGAGGTTGCTGGAGCTGTCAAGGTCAATCCTGCCGGAACATCAATCGACAAGACAGGCTGGACAATCAAAGATGCCAATGGAAATGACTATACTGACAGATATGCTGTCGGAACATCAGGTATCGACTTCTCAAAAGGCAGCGCCATCATCGTAGACTTTGGAAAGACTATCAACCTCAAGAGCGTCGGTATGGTATACTCCTCTGAGACATACTCTGCTAAGAACGTTACTGTTCTTCTCAGCACTGACGGCACAGACTTCAAGTCTATCGGATCTTATGACCTCGTAAGAAAGGGAAATCACAACATTGAGCTCTACAACGCGCGCCAGGTATCTGCTGTAAAGATCGTCCTCAACTCATCACAGGGAACAAAGATTACGATCAAGGACATCGTAGCAACTATTGAATAAACTTTTATAATCAAGAACTAAAAATGAAGAAAATCCTTATTCTTTTGGCAGCTGCATCTGTAATGTTCGCTGCTTGTGACCCAGCCCAGCAGGAGGAGCAGACTAAAGCTGCTACCGTATCTGTCAATGCAGGAGAGGTTACGACTTCATCAGTTACATTCACTGTAACATCTGAGAACGCAGAAGCAGTTGCATATATTTGCGTAGAAGGTGCTGCACCAGCAGGTGAGGCTATTCTTGAGCAGGGCACAGCTGTAGAGCCTAACACTACTGTACCTGTTACAGTAAACGATCTTAAGGACGGAGTAGCATACACTGTTGTTGCTGCAGCTATGAACGAGCTCGGAGTAGTCGTATCTGAGACAGTAACAATGACTACAACCGAAATTCCAGCTAACCCACAGGTTACAATCACAGAGGTTGAGGCTACTGACGTAACTTATACATTCATCATCAACCCTTCAGATGCTGAGAAGTGCGCATATAAGGTATACGCAGAGGGTGAAACACCTACAGCTGAGGATGTCCTCGCAAATGGTGAAGCTGCATCATCTGGTGAAGCATCAGAGATCACTATCTCTGATATGCCTGACGGATCATATTTCGTTGTTGCAGCAGTTCAGAACGGTGACAAGACCGCAATGTCAGAGGCTCTCAGCTTCACATTGAGCAATCTTCCTGTAGTGATCGTAGGTGAGACATACTTTGGTTCATACAAGAAATACTTCTCTCCTAACTCGTACAACACAGCTATGGAACTCGGCCTCCAGCTCAAGTATAAGGACCATATGAACGAGCAGGCTGACATCATCCTTGAATTCTGCCTCCCTCTTGACGCAACTTGCCTCCTCGAAGGAACATACTCTATTCCTGCCGACGGTAACTTAGTGCCAGGCTGTCTCAATCCTGCATACTGCGAGCACAAGACACCAAACGACGAAATCACCTCTAGATATTACTTCGAGACCTTGACTGTAACCGTGACACACGTTGACGGCAAGTACAGACTCGTTGGAGAGGGTCTCCAGTATGACAAATTCGAAGAGGAGCACCAGATTCTCAGCAAGCTCGTGTTTGACATCACTTGCGAGGTCCCAGGTCTTCCTATTATATAATAAAACACAACTATCATTATAAAGTCAAACCATTATTAAAGTAAAACATGAAGAAAATCTTTTTTCTCCTTGCAGCTGCATCAGTAATGTTCGCTGCTTGTAATCCGGAGGAACAGAAGGAGGAGCTCAAGAAAGCTACCGTATCTGTTGAAGCCGGCGATGTAACTACATCTTCAGTTACATTCACAGTTACCTCTGAGAACGCAACAGCTGTTGCTTATGTTTGCGTAGAGGGTTCAGCCCCAACAGGTGAGGCCATTCTTGAGAAAGGTGCAGCTGTAGAGGCTAACACTACAGCAACCGTAACTGTTAACGACCTTACAGACGGTGCAACCTACACTATCGTTGCTGCCGCAATGAACGACCTCGGAATCGTTGTTTCTGAGCCTGTAACAATGACTACAACTGACGTTCCTGCTGAGCCACAGGTTACAATCACACAGGTTGAGGCTACTGACGCTTCTTTCACATTCGTTGTAACTCCTACTGACGCAACAAAGTGCGCATACAAGGTGTACGCTGCTGGCGCAGAGGCTGCTGCAGGTGACATCCTCGCTGAGGGTACAGAGGTTTCTGCAACAGAGGAGCAGGAGGTTACCATTTCTGGCCTTGAGGACGGCGACTATTTCGTTGTTGCTGCAGTACAGAACGGTACTACAACTGCAATGTCTGAGCAGCTTTCATTCACTATCTCTACTCTTGAGGAGATCGTGATCAATGAGTTCAACTATGCAGCAGCATACTTTGACGCAGATAATAAGATCAGAGTGAAATTCGTATATGACGACCCAAGAGGAAACATAGGAGACTATATCGAGATAACCTTCAACACATCAGAGCTTCTCGATGGTACATACTCTATCGCTGAGAATACTATTGATAATACTGTGGAGTTTGAGGATTGGTATGGTGACATCTACATTACGGCTACTACAGCTAACTACTACAGCTCATACTGGGAGACTGAGTGGGGCAAAGAACTCTATCAGGATATGTACATCTTCTCATCTCTCTCTGTTACTGTAGCACAGAACAACGGAGTATACACTGTAAGCGGAACAGGTGTTCAGTACAGCGCATAC